>JBKJXU010000129.1:0-7397 GCA_046716145.1 Actinomycetota bacterium | reverse complement strand
TGCCCTTGAACACCTTCACGAACGTGGACGCGAACGCCCCGTACAGGGTGAACACCACGGAGAACCCGGCCACGAACAGCCAGATGGGCAGCAGGCGCCGGGTGCCCGCCGCCCGCTCGCCCTCGTGTTGCGCGTGCACCAGCGACTCCCCCGTGACGTAGGACAGGTATCCGGGGACGAGCGGCAGCACGCAGGGACTCGCGAACGACACGACGCCTGCCACCAGGGCGATGGCAGGCGCGTACCACTGCGACAGGCTGTCGGTCGAGATCGCGAGCATCGGCTCCGAGTCTAGGGGCCGCCCCTGCGCGCGCACGTCGTGCCCCCGCGGAGTTGTCTGCCGCCCCCTCGGATGCAAGCATGGCGGGCGTCGCTCGTGAAACCTTTCACGAGCGGGGGCGCCGACCGGCGGCGAGGGTCGGATCGCTATGATGCGGCCCGCCGAAGAACGGACGAGGGATGAGCCAGATCGACGTCGCCACGAAGTCCTCGATCGCCACACGCGCCAAGGGCGTCCGCGCCCGCATCGAAGCCTTCATCCGCGACTTCGAATGGACCTGGACGAACGCGGTCCTGTTCTCCCTCGCCCTCACCTTCTTCGTGGTGATCTCGACGTCGGTCATCCCTTCCTTCTTCATGTACTACGCCGAGAACATCCTGGGGTGGGGCGGGCCTACCGACCTCGAGGCCTTCCTCTCGGGGTCGCTCGTGGTCTTCGATCCGGAGCTCGGGTTCCCGAACCTGAGCCCCGACACCCTCCTGCAGATCCGCGACGGCATCGCGATGGGCCTCACGACGGGGCCCTTCGTCACCATCCTCGTGGTGGCCGCAGCCATGCAGAACTGGCGGAAGAAGCTCCGGGGCGGTTCCGGCGACACGCGTCCCACCGGCGGGTACCGCTGATGCCCTTCTCCAAGACCGAGGTCGACATCCACGACGACTACGTCGTGGAGCAGGTGGATGTGGCCTGGCTCGCCCAGGGCGTCAAGTCACCGAAGCACCTGATGCTCGACCCCGACAACTGCATCTTGTGCCGAGCTTGCGAGGACGTCTGCCCGTGGAACTGCATCTGGATGATGTCGCCGGACATCGTCAGCGGTGCCGGGGAGGACGCCGTGGGCGCCGAGGTCTCGGGTTCCAACGCCATCTTCGTGATCGACGACACCGCCTGCACCAGGTGCTCGGTGTGCGTGGACCGATGCCCCACAGACACGCTGTACTATGCGCGCCTGCCGGAGGGAACAGGGAGCAAGCGCGCGATGGCCGAGGTCCCTACGTCGCAGGCGGACGAGGGCTGAGGCGCAGGTAGGGGAAGGGAGCCGTGGCGAAGATCAAGCTGCCGTCGCCCTCGCAGATGGGCGACCGACTGCGGGAAACCGAGGTTTGGAAGTCGATCTTCCGTCCCGGATCCATCTATCGGAAGGGCTACAAGGACACCTCGCGCGACCGCGCGCTCGCAACCATGAACAACGTGCTCTACCACCTGCACCCTACGAAGGTGAAGCGGCACGGCCTCAAACTGACCTACACGTTCTGCCTGGGCGGGATCTCCTTCTTCCTGTTCATCCTGCTGACCCTCACGGGGGTCTTCCTCATGTTCTTCTTCCGACCGATGGCCGACATCGGCGGAGCCGTCGCGTATCAGGACATGCAAGCGATCCGGACGCAGGTCTTCTTCGGGGACCTGATGCGCAACCTCCACCGGTGGGGAGCGCACCTCATGGTGCTCTCCGTGACCCTGCACATGGCACGCGTGTTCTACACCGGCGCCTACAAGCCCCCGCGTGAGTTCAACTGGGTGGTCGGCGTCGTGCTGCTGTTCCTCACCCTGGGGCTCTCCTTCACGGGGTACCTGCTCCCCTGGGACCAGTTGGCGATCTGGGCGGTCACCGTGGGGACCTCGCTCGCCGGGTACTCACCGTTCATCGCCAAACAGGCCAACTTCTTGCTCCTGGGTGCCTCGGTCGTGAGCCCGAACACCCTCTTGCGCTGGTACGTCTTCCACGTGATCGCGTTGCCCCTGGTCACCGTCTTGTTCCTCACCGTGCACTTCTGGCGGATCCGCAAGGACGGCGGCATCTCGGGGCCTCTGTAAGGAGCGCATGCGTCGATGAACTGGGAGGAGATAGAGAAGGACCTGGAGGCCTACCAGGCTGCGCTCGATGCGCAGACCGCCTCAGGGGTCGACCGCCGCGTGGCCGAGGGCCGCGCCCGTTCCAAGGCCATCCGCACCTGGCGCGACGCGAACCCGGAAGCCGCCGCAGCCCACGAAGCCGCGGCTCCTCCCGCCGCCGCAGCAGCGGCGTCTGCCGAGCCAGCTCCAGCGGCGGCGGCTGCACCCGTGGCAGCGCCCGTCGGCGCCGCCGTGATGGCGGCGGCACCCACCCTCGCGCAGCCCAAGCGGGAGGCCCCGCTCCCCACCGGCAACCTCCCCGTCCCGAAGAAGGGGGCCGAGGAGAAGCACCGCCTGCTGGCCCTCGTCCCGCCGGAGGGGATCCAGCGGGTCGAGCGCGAGCAGGGCGACCGCGTCCACACCTGGCCCCACCTCCTCATCGAGGAATTCGTGGCCATGCTCATCGTGTTCGCGGGGTTGCTGGTCTTCTCCACGCTGATCAATGCCCCGTTGCGTGAGGTCGCTAACGCGAACCTCACCCCGAACCCCTCGAAGGCGCCGTGGTACTTCCTCGGCCTGCAGGAGCTCCTGCGGTACTTCCACCCGATGGTCGCGGGGATCGGCATCCCCACCTTCATCCTGGTGGCGCTCGCGGCAACGCCCTTCGTGGACCGCAACCCCAGCAACAAGCCGGGGGACCGCAAAGTCGCGATCACGCTGTTCACCATCTTGTTCATGTTCGGGGCCACCCTGACCATGATCGGCTCGTTCTTCCGCGGCCCCGGCTACAACTGGGTGTGGCCGTGGGCACAGGGGGTGTTCTTCGAGCTATGAGCACCGTCGCATTGACCACCGCCACGGTCGCCGCGCTCGCGGTGCTCGGCGTCCTCAACGTGTTCGCCATCGTGTTCGGGCTCTCGTTCTTGCGCGCCAACAAGGCCGCGAAGGCCGCGCTCTCCGGTGAGCCCGCGGCTGCACCGGTCAAGGTGATGAACCGCCGCGACTTCTTCCGGCGCTCGCTCATCACGTCCGTCCTGCTGTTCGGGGCGGAGTTCGGGGCGGGTTCCATCGGGTTCCTCTGGCCGAACCTGCGTGGCGGGTTCGGCTCCGTGATCAACGCCGGATCGCTGGCCGACATCAAGGCGCAACTCCCCGACGGGCCCGTCTACGTCGGGGCCGGCCGCTTCTACATCGTCGGCTGGGAGGGCACCCCGGGCACCGGCCAGGCCGACTACGTCGGTCTGGGCGTGACGGCCGAGGGGATCATGCCGCTGTACCAGCGGTGCGTGCACCTGGGATGCCGCGTGCCCTTCTGCGGCTCATCGAAGTGGTTCGAGTGCCCCTGCCACGGTTCGAAGTACAGCGGATCGGGCGAGTACAAGCAAGGCCCGGCGCCGCGAGGGATGGATCGATTCACGGTCACCGTCGAGAACGGCTCGGTGATGGTCGACACCGCTTCCATCGCGCTCGGCCCACCGAAGGGCACCGACACCACAGGGCAGAGCCAACAGGGCGCGTTCTGCGTCGCGACGGGGTAGAGGGAGAACGATCGCACCGATGCTCGCCGAGACCAACGTCACCGCGATCGTGCTGCTCGTCCTGGGCGGCGCGCTGGTGGTGCTCGCCCTGGCCGCGCTCGCGCTGCGTCAGCGGACGAAGGGTGAAGGACCGGAGGTTCCGCATGCGATGCGTCCAGGTCCCTCCGACGCCGCGCTCGAGACCCCGGTCCTTCTGCGTCTGCAGGGGTGGGGCGTCGTGCTCGTCGTGTTCTTCGTGGCGTGGTGGCCGGCCCAGTGGCTCTTCGAGCCCGGCACCAACCAGCGCCAGGAAGAGGACCTGATCGCGCTCGGCCTCGCGCGCGGCGAGCAGGCCGTGCTCCCCTTCTCCGAGGAGAACCAGTTGGGCGTGGGGTGCGTGCGTTGCCACGGCCCCGAACTCAAGGGTGGCACCATCTTCGCGTTCGAGAAGTACTGGAACCCGCCGAACCTGACGAACGTCTGCGGCGGGCCGTGGATGGGGCACGCCCGCGTCACCTCGGTGGATGACCTCTACATGATCATCGAGCAGGGTCTCGGCGAGGACAGCCCCATGCCCTCGTGGAGCATCCGCTACAAGGGCGCACTGCCCGACCAACAGATCAACGACATCGTGCTCTACCTGATCTCGATCAACGAAGCGAACGTCCCGTTCAACCAGAACGTCTGCACCAACGAAGACGCGGCGAAGAACGCGGCAGCGGGTGAGCCGCCGCCGCCGGCCGCGACGACCGCGACACCGGCACCGGAGGCCGCCTGATGGAACCGGCCTCCTGCATCGGCTTCAACGTCGCGTGCGACGTCATCCTGAAAGGCGCCGGCGTCACGATCGCCGGGCTGCTCCTGTTCGTCGGTAGCGTGTACGTCCTGCTCTCGGCCGTGTTCGGCCGCTGGATGGGCTACCTGGTGGTCATGGTCGCGTTCTCGGGGTGGATGCTCATCCTGTCCTCGATGTGGTTGTGGGGATTCTGGTCGCTCGGCCCCGAGACCACGGTGAACCTCGGGCCACGCGGCACCTCGGCCTCGTGGCTGGTGGTGAGCGCGGGACTGCATACCGAGAACACCGAGGCAAGGACCGAGTTCGCGTCCTACCCGGGTCCTCCCTGGGAGACCGTGGCACCGACCGACTATGCGGACACCGAACCCCAGGCGATCTCCGGCGCGGCCGTGTCCTACCTGGCGGACATCGCCAACGAGGAGTTGGGTCGCCACGAGTTCGACCAGGATGCCGTCAGCGCGACACAGTTCACCGTGGACGCGCTCGCCGTCGCGGAGGCCGAGGACGGCACCGACCTGGCCGTGGTCCAGGCCCATTTCGTCGGAGGAGGGCCATTGACCACCCTGTCGATGGCCTACGACGACGGCAGCGAGGCCATCTACGGCTGGCTGTTCCTGGTGGCGTCGGGCTTGGTGTTCGCGATCCACCTGCCGCTGCTCGATCGCGCCGAGCGGTCGCGCAAGGAGTTCCTCACCGGCGGGAACGCCCCCGCTTGGTACGGACCCGCATAGGGAAGGAGCACGGAGGCCATGCTGGGGATCGAAGCGCCGCTGCTGGAACAGGGCAGCGTGCAGTTCATCCTGATGACGGTGATGATCCTCGTCGTCTCCTTCGTTGTCTGGCTCACGATCTCGAAGTAGCGCGCCCGTCCTTCACGTCATCGAGCGCGGCTTTGCGCTGTTCGTAGAACGCCAGGATCTGCAGTTCGATCGCGAGGTCGACCTTGCGCACCGTGACACCCTCGGGCGCGGAGACCACCGTCGGCGCGAAGTTGAGGATCGAACGCAATCCGGCCGCCACCATCGCGTCGGCCACGTCCTGAGCGGCGCTCGCCGGCGTGGCGATCACGCCGATCGCGGCACGCCGTTCGCGCACGACGGCACCGAGCGACTCCATGGGGCGGATGGGCATCCCGGCGACCTCCTCCCCCACCTTGGCCGGATCGACATCGAGCAGACCCTCGACGCGGAACCCACGCTCGCCGAACCCTCGGTAGTTCGCCAGCGCGTGACCGAGGTTGCCGATCCCGACGATGACGATGGGCCAGTCCTGGGTGAGTCCCAACTCGCGGCGGATCTGATGGATGAGGTAGGCGGCGTCGTAGCCCTTGCCCCGGGTCCCGTACGAACCCAGCGCCGACAGGTCCTTGCGAACCTTCGCGGGGGTCACGCCGGCCGCCTCCGCCACGATCTCGCTCGAGACCGGACCAGGTGTCTCCGCGAGTTCCACGAGCACCCGCAAGTACAACGGCAGCCGGCTCACCGTGGCCTCCGGGATCGGACGCCCGCTCACCATGCCCGGGGCTCCTGCGACATGCGTTGCTCCTATGTCAAGCCGCCACCGCGGTCAAGCGGTCGGTCGGCTGATCGATCGATGTCAAGGTCTTGAACACCATCCTGGTGATGTGGCGCTTGAGCGCCCGGATCGCTTCGGTCTTCGTCTTGCCTTCGGCCCGCTTGCGGTCCACGTAGGCCTTGGCGGGCTCATGGATCCGCAGCTGGGTGATCGCGATCCGGTGGATCGCGACGTTGCCCTGTCGGTTGCCACGTCGGTTGAGCCGCTGGCGGTGCGTGGCGCCGGAGGACGCCGGGACCGGTGCGGTGCCGACGTAGCGCGCGAAGTGCCCCTCGGTGGGGAACCGGCGGACCTGGGCGGCCACCGCCAGGAGCTTAGCGGCCGTGAGCGCCGAGCACCCGGGGATCTGCAGCAACGCCGGGGCGTGGGTGCGCACGAGACCGTCGATCCGCCGCTCGAGCTCGTTGGCACGCATCGTGATCTCGCGGCAGCGCGCGACCAGGTCCAAGCACACCTCCACCGCGGCCGAGGGCTCGAGCTCTCCGAGCTCGACCGTGAGCGCGTCGAGGGTCTTGAAGCGGGTCAGGGTTCGCAGCGGAGGTGCGAGGTCGGGGTCGATATCGTGCAGGAACCACCGGAGCTTGCAGATCCGGTCGGTGCGCTCACGCACGAGCATCTCCCGGTGCGCCGCAAGGAGTCCGATCTCCCGCTCGATCCCCGGGAGCGTGGCCACGGGCAGGTCGGGATGGCGCAGGGCGGCGCGGGCGACCGCGGTCGCGTCCACCGGATCGGACTTGCCCCACACGCGATCGGTGCGGCGAGACTCACCCATCATGCGAGGTGGCACGCGGACCGAGCGCTCCCCGCGCGCGATGAGGTGGCGCTCGAGGTGACCAGAGACGTGGCGGCCGTCCTCGACGGCGAAAGTGCGTTCCGGGTCGATGCCACGGGCCCAGCTCACGAGCCGTTCGAACCCGGGCTCGCGCGCAGCCACGGTGAGCTCCGCGAGCGCCCGACCGGTCGCCGCGTCGACCGCGACGGCGGTGTGGGTCTGTTTGTGCGGATCGATCCCCACTACGATCACCTCTGGTCCCCCTTCCTGGACGCACACACCGGGTGGTGAGGACCACCGGCGGACACGCCTCAGTGGGGCTGAAGCAAGCTCCTATGAAGTCACGCCGGCAGGCCTTCGCCGGCGGCGGGCGGCAGAACGCATGGAGGTCATCCCGCTCGCGGGAGACACCAAGCCTATGAGCCAGCCCGCCGTCGGACGGAGGCTATCCCGAGGCCGCCCTCGAGGTCTCACCTGCTCGGTGACCCTGACACTGAGGGCAAGCCTAGCGGCGCCGGGCGGTCAGCCCTTGGGGATCTCCTTGGCCGGGTCCCAGAACGGCAGCGGCACGACCTCGGCCGCGAGCGGTCCATCGGGCGAGGTGACCATGAGGCGGGTCCCCTG
>JBKJXU010000128.1:0-2529 GCA_046716145.1 Actinomycetota bacterium | reverse complement strand
GTCCACCGCGAGGGCAACCCCGGCGATGTGGCCAACGAGGGCATCCTCTTCCGTGTCGGCGAGGGGCCGGCCTCGGTGAACCTGGGCGGCCTCGGGTCGTAGACACCTCCAGCGGGAGGTCGGTCAGGCGCGCTGGGTAGACACGCTCGAAAGGCCGAAGAACGGCCGGGCCACCGCGACGCATCAGGGCCGCTCGCCGTCCGGCGACCTCATGGCGTCAGACATCGCACCGCCGACGGACCCTTGCGCGCGCCGGCTCAAGATGGCCGACTATGACGCCGGGAGCCTGATCCGGTCGACCAGGAGGGGCGATGATCCAGTGGCCGGGAGGCGCTCGCGCCGCGGTCGCCTCCACGTTCGACTTCGACGCCGTGGAGGTGTGGATAGGCGACGATCCCCTCGAACGCAGACAGACCGGGGATCTTGTCGCAGGGGACCTACGGCGCGAAGCGCGGGATCCGCCCCGGACGACCTACAGGCCGCTGCGGGGCCAGTCGGGCGGGAGCTTGCCTTCACAGGCCAACTCGGCTCCTGCCCTGTAGCTGCGCCCGATCACAGAGCTAGCCCTGTTGTTCAGTTCGAAGGGGTCCTTCCTGAGGTTGTAGTACTCCCACTCCCCGGAGCCGTAGCGCACGATCTTCCTGTCGCGGAGCCTGATGCCGCAGAACGGATGGCTCTTGGCGGCCCCCTGGATCAGGATCGACTGGCGGTCGGATACCGAGTAGAGGGACTCACCCTCGACGGACCACGTGGCGGCCAGCCCGGTCAGGTCCAGGATGGTGGGGACGACGTCTACGTTGGCGACGAGGGCGCTGGACGTGCCGGGAGCGAACCCACCACCCTGCACCATGAAGGGGACGTGGATCGACTCCTCGTAGGGCACGCTCTTGCCCAGGCGCCGGTGGTTGCCGACCAACAGGCCGTTGTCGGCCAGGAAGATGAACAGCGTATTGCTCAGCCCAGGATCGCGCACCTCCTGGGCCTCCACTACTCTCTGGATGTCGGCGTCGGCAGACATCAGGGTCCGAGCGTACTGGCGGTTCCACAGGCGGTACTCCTCTAAGGACCTGGGTCTGCCGGGCAGGGCCCGGATGTACGAGGGCTTGTCGCTGACGTCCTCTTCAAGGAAGTTGGGGGTGTACGAGAAGAGGTCTACTGGTACATCCTCGAACCCAGGTCCGGGGATGGGAGATCTGGAGCCAGATCTGGAATGGGGCGTGTTATAGGACAAGAAGGTGAAATGAGGTTCTTTGGAACTCGACATGAACTCGATCGCTTCGTTCGTTATCACATCGCCTGAGTAGTCTGCGTCTTCGTGATGGTAGTCAGCGAAGGTTCCATCCTCGTATACCATCGTGTAATCGTAGTAAGGGGAGTCTTCGCCGCGGAGTCCGGCAGATGCGTGGCCGACGAAGCGGTCCCATCCCAAAGGGATCGTGTCGTCCCAGGCGTTGAGGAATTTTCCGAACAGGCCGGTCTCGTATCCGCCGGACTGTAAGACCGTGGCGATGGACTGCTTGTCCCATCCATGTGCTGCGAACTGGGGCCACCCACCGTTGGTGCCCTCGTTGGTCCATACCCCGTTCGTATGGGAGTACGTGCCGGTCAGCAGGGAGGTACGCGAGGGGCAGCACACGGGGTTGGTGATGAAGCCGTTCTCGAACTTGGTCTGGAAGAAGCTGTCAGTGAACGGCATGTACTGCATCGTGTCCCAGCGCTGATCGTCCGTCAGGATCAGGATGATGTCGGGCCGGTCCTTCATCACGGCAGCTGCCTTGGGCAAGCTGGCGAGGGAGAAGACGGAGGCGATGGCCAGGACGAGTGCAAGGGCACGCTTCATGGAGGTGCTCCCTTGTATCCCGAAGATCGCGACTCTTCGACCGCCAGCCTGAATCCCCGGCACACAGGGTGCGGTGGTCACCCTGGCTTCGAACAGGCTCTCCTGCCCTTGCGACTTCTTCCTGGCGGGGTCCAAGCTCAGGTCACCTCGATGTAGGGACTCTTCGTCGTGTCGTTGCCAAGGATGTCGACACGACCCGGACTCTCCTTGATGTCCCGGCTCTAAGGAGTGAGACGTTCTTGGCGTTTCTTTCCTTCGGACCGACCCTCGGTCGGGGTCCTGCAGCGCCGGGTCGTTCGCGCTCGCGTGGGCGCTCATCACACGGACAGCGACCCTCCGGATCCTCCGACGTCCCGAAGCGGGGCGACGACCGCTACGATTCGCCGATGCAGGACGGCTACGACCGGCTCCCGAACGCCGGCTCCACTACCACCTCGAGGGCACGATCGCGCCGTCGCTCGAGGTGGGGCTTCTTCGCAGGGCGGTCCCCAACTCCGCTGGTCCGGCGACCCCGTCCGGGGCATCATGAGGCCCGTGCGACGAGATCTCCCCTCCGGAACCGTCACCTTCCTATTCACCGATATCGAGGGCTCGACGAAACTGCTCCACGAACTCGGTGAGCAGGCATACGCCGAGACGCTGGCAGAGCACCGGCGGGTGCTCCGCGAGGCGTTCACACGATACGGCGG
>JBKJXU010000127.1:0-10716 GCA_046716145.1 Actinomycetota bacterium | reverse complement strand
AGGTTGTGCTCGATGACCAGGACCGTGTTGCCCGTGTCGACCAGTCGCTGGAGCACCTGCAGCAGTTTGCGTACGTCCTCGAAGTGCAAGCCCGTCGTGGGCTCATCCAGGACGTAGAGGGTGTTGCCGGTGGCCCGCTTGTGCAACTCGCTCGACAGCTTGATCCGCTGCGCCTCACCACCTGAGAGGGTGGGCGCCGGTTGCCCCAGCTTCACGTAGCCGAGCCCCACGTCCGAGAGCGTCTGCAGGTGCCGCTTCAGCACGGGGATCTGCTCGAAGAACGCGAGCGCTTCGTCCACGCTCATCGCCAGGACATCCGCGATGGACCGGCCCTTGAACTTCACCTCGAGCGTCTCGCGGTTGTACCTGCGGCCCTTGCACACCTCGCACGTGACGTAGACGTCCGGGAGGAAGTGCATCTCGATCTTGATCTGGCCGTCGCCGGAGCAGTTCTCGCAGCGGCCGCCTCGCACGTTGAACGAGAACCGCCCCGGCTGGAACCCGCGGATCCGCGCCTCGGGCACCTGCGAGAACAGCTTGCGCACGTGGTCGAACATCCCGGTGTAGGTGGCCGGGTTCGATCGCGGCGTCCGCCCGATAGGCGACTGGTCGATGTCGACGACCTTGTCCACCTGCTCCCAACCGAGGAGCCGCTTGTGCTTGCCCGGCAGGACCCGCGACCGATAGACCTTCTGCATCAGCGCGCGGAGCAGCACGTCCTGCACGAGCGTCGACTTGCCGCTGCCCGAGACCCCCGTCACGCACAGGAACAGCCCGAGCGGGATATCGAGGCTCACGTTGCGCAGGTTGTGCTCGCGGGCCCCCTCCAGACGCAGGCGCCGCTCACCCGGCACACGGCGCGAGGAGGGGACGGGGATGACCCGCCGCCCCGACAGGAACGCCCCCGTGATGGAGGGCTCGCACTCCAACAGACCCTTGAGCTTCCCGGAGTAGACGATGCGGCCGCCGTGCTCACCGGCGAGCGGGCCGATATCGACGATGTGGTCGGCCTCCAAGATGGTGGCTTCGTCGTGCTCCACGACGATGAGGGTGTTGCCGAGGTCGCGCAGCCGCAGCAGGGTGTCGATCAAGCGCCGGTTGTCGCGTTGGTGCAGCCCGATGGAGGGCTCATCCAGGATGTAGAGCACGCCGACGAGCCCGCTGCCGATCTGCGTGGCGAGGCGGATCCGCTGGGCTTCGCCTCCCGCCAGCGTCCCCGACGTGCGTCCGAGCGTGAGGTAGTCGAGCCCGACGTCGACCAGGAAGCCGAGCCGCGCCCTGATCTCCTTGACCAGCCGCTCCGCGATCATCGCCTCACGCTCGGTGAGGTCCATGGCGTCGATGAAGACCAGGGCGTCGCGGATCGAGAGCGCGGTGAGCTGCGCGATGTTCGTGCCCCCGATCGTGACCGCGAGCGTCTCGGGCCGGAGCCGTTCACCCGTGCAGGTACGGCACGGGATCTGGCGCATGAACTGCTCGAGCTTCTCGCGAGCCGCGTCGGAGTCCGTCTCGGCGTGACGGCGTTCGATATTGGGGATGGCGCCTTCGTAGGTGGTCCAGTACGAGCGCTGACGGCCGTAGCGGTTCTTGTACTTCACGTGGATCTTCGTGTCGGAGCCGTACAGCAGGACGTCGCGGGCCGCCTTGGGGAGCTTCTGCCACGGGGTGTCCAGACCGACCCCGTGGGCGTCCGCGACCGCCTCCAGCACTCGGTACCAGTACTCGAGCGTGGCCGAGGCCCATGGCGCCAGCGCGCCCTCGCGGACCGAGAGGTCGCCGTCGGGGACGACGAGTTCCTCGTCCACCTCGAGCCTCGTGCCCAACCCGTCACACGTCGGACACGCTCCGTACGGTGAGTTGAACGAGAAGTTCCGCGGGTTGAGCTCGTCGAACGACATCCCGCAGTGGGTACACGCGAGGTTCTGCGAGAAGTTCTGCAACTCCTCGTGACCTTCGTGCGTGGTGACAGCGATCGCGGCGATGCCCTCGGCGAGTTCCAGCGCGGTCTCGATGCTGTCGGCGACCCGGCGGCGGATCCCTTGCTTGGCCACCAGACGGTCGACCACGACCTCGATCGTGTGCTTGTAGGTCTTCGGGAGGCGGATCGGCTCGGACAGATCGCGGATCTCGCCGTCGATCCGCGCCCGCGGGAACCCCTTGTGGGCGAGGTCCTCCAGGAGCTTGCCGTACTCCCCTTTGCGCCCGCGGACGATCGGCGCCAGGACCTGGAACCTCGTCCCTTCGGGAAGGGCGAGGACCTGGTCGACGATCTGCTCCGGCGTCTGGCGGCCGATGGGCCGGCCGCAGTTGTAGCAATGGGGACGTCCGACCCGCGCGAAAAGGACGCGGAGGTAGTCGTAGACCTCGGTGATCGTCCCGCCCGTCGCCCGGGGGTTGCGCGAGGTGGACTTCTGATCGATCGAGATGGCGGGGCTTAGGCCCTCGATGAAGTCGACGTCGGGTTTCTCCATCTGCCCCAGGAACTGGCGAGCGTAGGACGACAAGGACTCCACGTAGCGCCGCTGACCCTCCGCGTAGATGGTGTCGAACGCCAGCGAGGACTTCCCCGACCCGGACAGGCCGGTGAAGACGATGAGCCGCTCGCGAGGGAGCTCGACGGTCACGTTGCGGAGGTTGTTCTCGCGCGCGCCGTGGATGACGAGGGAGTCGGTGCTCACGGACGGCGAGTGTAGCCGGGGCGCCCGACACGGCTGCCTGGGCTAGGCTCCGCGGTCATGGAACGCGACCTCCGAGACACGCCGCTCTATCAGGAGGTCGAGGCCTTCTTCCGTGCTGCCCTGGAGCCCGGGTTCAGGCGGGTCACCGGGCTCGGCGATCCGGAGCCCTCTCCCGACGGGCGGTCGATCGCCTTCGAGGGAACGATCCTCGACGCGCTGGTGGGGCACGGACACACACGCATCTGTCTGGCGGAGACGGATGGCGACGGCTTCCGCGTGATCACCGCCGGCCCGAACGACGACACGGGACCGAGGTGGTCTCCGGACGGGCGCACCCTGTCGTTCGTCTCGGACCGGGCCACGAAGGGCCGAGGTCAGCTCTACGCCCTGCGGACCGATGACCTCGGGGAGGCGCGCGCGCTCGCGACCGTGCGGGGCGTCGTGGAGCACCACCGCTGGTCCCCGGACGGATCGAAGATCCTCCTGGTCGTCGCCGGTGAGCACGCCGAACAGTCGGACGCCCGCGGCTCGGGCACGCTCGGGGCCGAGGCGGACCTCCCTGCGTGGGTGCCGGAGGTCGAGTCCTCCGACGACGCCGACGAATGGCGGTCGCTGTGGGTGCTCGACGTAGCGAGCGAGGAGGTCCGCCGCGTCTCCCGCGAGGGGCTCAACGTCTGGGAGGCCACCTGGTTGGGCGACGCCTCGGCCGCGGCCATCGTGTCGGAGGCTCCGGGCGAGGGAGCGTGGTACACGTCGCCGCTCGCCGTCATCGACATCGCGACCGGCGACGAGCGGATCGTCTACCGGAGCGACGTGCAGCTGGAGTTCGCCGAAGGCTCCCCCGATGGGGCGACGATCGCCGTCCTGGAAGCGGTCTGCAGCGATCGGTACGTGATCGCGGGCGACCTGCTCCTGGTCGAGCCTGTGTCGGGTGACGTCCGCCGGATCGACGTCACCGGGGACGCGTCGTCCGCCCTGTGGTTCGGCGACGAGCTCCTCGTCGCTTCGCTCGACCGGCTCGACGCGGTCGTTTCCGACCTTGACCCCGGCGCAGGATCGGCGCGCGAGCGGTGGCGCACCACAGGAGGCGTCGGCTCGTCCTACCAGCCGTTCGCAGCCCCGTTCGCCGACGGTTCAGCGTTCGCCTGCGTCATGAGTTCCTGGCAGCGGCCACCCGCGATCGTGGTGGTGAGCGAGGGCGCGGACGAGCGCGAGGTCGTCCACACGCGGCACGAGGGTCGCGGGGCGGTCGCGGCGACGCTGGCCGAGAGCCGGGTCGTGACGTGGATGGCGCCCGATGGGCTCGAGATCGACGGCATCCTGCTCCTTCCCCACGGGGACGGTCCGTTCCCGCTCTTGCTCGACGTCCACGGAGGCCCCATCGGCGCCGTGACGGATCAGTGGACGTCGGTCGGGGACGCGCTCCTGCTTTCCCGGGGGTACGCGATCATGGCGCCGAACCCACGGGGCTCCACCGGCCGCGGGCGGGCATTCGCCGCCGCCGTGGTCGGCGACATGGGCGGCGCGGACGCGCTCGATGACCTCGCCGGTGTCGACGCGCTCGTCGAAGCCGGCATCGCCGATCCCGATCGGATCGGTGTGATGGGTGGCTCCTACGGCGGCTTCATGGCGGCCTGGCTCCCGACGGTGGACGGCCGCTTCAAGGTCGCGCTGTCCTTCTCGCCGGTGACCGACTGGTACTCCGAGCACTTCAACTCGAGCCTCATCGACTGGGTCGGCTCCTTCTTGGCCGATGTCCCGGAGCACCCCGGTGGCGAGCATCATCGGCGGAGCCCCGTGCTCGCCGGGGAGCGTCTGCGCACACCGACGCTGTTGACCGCCGGCCTGCGCGACCGGGCGACCCCGCCCGGGCAGGCCATGGAGATGTACCGCGCCCTGCGGGCGCAAGGGGTACCCGCGGAGGTCGCGTTGTACCCGAAGGAGGGGCACGGGGTACGGGACTTCCCCGCGATCATCGATCTCGCGACGCGATCGATGGCGTGGGTCGAGCGGTTCCTCCCCACCCGATGAACGGCGCGGGCGGCCCCACGTTCCGCGAGGCCGCCCGGTTCTGGGTGAAGCTGGGGTTCATCAACTTCGGCGGGCCGACGGGTCAGATCGCGATCATGCACGGCGAACTGGTGCTGAAGCGCCGGTGGATCGGCGAGGAGGTGTTCCTGCACGCGCTCTCGTTCTGCATGGTGTTGCCCGGACCCGAGGCCCAGCAGTTGGCGACCTATGTCGGCTGGCTCCTACACGGCATCCGGGGCGGCTTGGTCGCCGGGATCATGTTCATCCTGCCGGCCGGGGTCGCGATGGGCGGGCTCGCCTGGGCATACGCCGCTCACGGCGACGTCGCCTGGGTGGGCTCCGTCTTCGACGGGCTCTCGGCCGCGGTCGTCGGCATCGTTGCCGCGGCCGCGGTTGCGATCGCCGGGCGGGCCGTGCGAGCCCGCGCCGCGGTGGCGATCGCGGCCGCCGCCTTCGTGGCGATCTGGCTGATCGGGATCCCGTTCCCCGTGGTCATCGTGGGGGCCGGTATCGCGGGACTCGCTCTCGGCACGACGCGCATGGGCGTGCCCGCGCAAGCCGAGGACCTGCACATCCCCCCGTCGCCGACCGCCGGACGCACCGTGCGCGTGGCCGCGATCGGCCTGCTCGCGTGGTGGGTGCCGATACTCCTCGTCGTCGCGGTCGCGGGCACCGGCTCGGTGTTCTCGCGGCAAGGCCTGTTCTTCTCGCAGGTCTCGATCGTGACCTTCGGTGGTGCGTACGCGGTCCTGGCCTACGTCGGCCGCGAGGTGATCTCCCGCTTCGGTCTCTCCTCGGCCGACGTCGTCACCGGACTGGGCCTGGCGGAGACCACGCCCGGACCGTTGATCCTCGTCGTGGAGTTCCTCGCGTTCCTGGCGGCCTACCGGGCGCCGGGGGGGCTGCCGCCCGTGCTCGCGGGTGTGGCCGGTGCCGCGGTCACGCTCTGGGCCACGTTCGCCCCCAGCTTCCTGTGGGTCTTCGTGGGCGCTCCCTACGTCGAGCGCCTCCGGGGGAACCGCGCGCTCCGGGCCGCGTTGGCCGGCATCACGGCAGCCGTGCTCGGCGTGATCGCAACGCTCGCAGCCTCCGTGGCGACCGCGGTGCTGTTCCGGGAGACGACGGTGGCGCATCCGTTCGGGGCCGACATCATCGTGCCGCGCGCGACCACGCTCGACCCGGTGCACGCCGCGATCGCGGTGGCCGCCTTCCTCGCCATCCGCCGGTTCAAGGTGCACGTGGCCTGGGTGGTGCTGGGGAGCGCAGCGGTCGGGCTGGTCGCCTCCGCCCTGCGGTAGCCTCCAGGCGTGACCTCGCGAACGGACCTCGACGCGCTCTCGACGAAGGACCTGCACGCGCGTGCCATCGAGACCGCCACGCACCGCGCCGACGTCGTCTTCCTGTGGAGGCTGGTGAAGGCACTGCCGGTCGCCGAGGAGATCGCCGGTGACGACGAACGAGCGAAGGCCGATATCTGGCGCCCGTTGGCCCTGATCAACGACGCGCTCTATGACGCCGGCGAGGGCGCACTGGGCGAGGCCCTGCGCCCGCTCTACGTCGCGTACCTCGCGGACGACGACTGAGCCGGAGGTGGAGCGCGACCTCGCCTCCTACCGCGACGATGCGCGCGGTCGCGGCTGAGGATCAGATGATGCGGCGTCCCGCCCGGATCACGGCGGCGATGCCTTCGAAGGCCCGGAAGTCCTCGAGGGGATCGGCGGCGAGCGCGATCAGGTCGGCCGGCGCACCGGGCTCCAACGGCGCCCGCGTGAGTGCGGCGAGCACCCCGTCGGGGTCCAGACCCGACTCGCGCAGGAGCGAAAGTTCGCGCACGTGGATGCCCGGCGGGATCGATCCGTTGCCGAGGTCCGTGCCGTAGACCACGTCTCCCCCCGCAGCGAGGAACCGCCGGAGGTTGTCGATCGCTGCGTGCAGGTTCGGTGTGTCGCGGCCGAACGACGTCATGTCGAGCGTCGAGACGATCCGGATACGCCGAGCAGCCTGCTCGACCAGGTCGTCGCCGAGCCGGATCCACGGCGTGTGCGCCAACTCGTGGATCCCCGCCCCGAGCGCGCGCTCGACCTGACCCGAGCCTTGCGCGTGCGCCGTGACCGGCACGCCCAGCGCATCCGCGGTGTCCACGATGGCCACGAGGGTCGCATCGTCCGGCGTCGGGCCCACTTCGGCGTTCAGTGACACCTTGATCGCCGCCGCGCCGAGACCGGCGAGCCGGTGCACCGCGGCGGCCCCCTCGGACGGCACCGCGACCTCCACGGCGGTGCCCTCAGGCGCCCAGCTCGCCTGCGTGGGGTACCCGCCGGGGGCCGTCAGCATCGGTCCCGCGGCGCGGATGAGCGGACCCTCGAACGCGGGGCCATCGGAGAGTTCGGCGAGCGGGAAGATCAGGTCGGCCGGCCACCCCAGGTCCCGCACCGCGGTCACGCCACCGGCCAGCACCGGCCACGGGTCGGATAGGCCGATGTGCACGTGCCGGTCTGCCGCCGCGGGCATCACGAAACCATCGACCTCCAAGCGCTCCGCGTCATCGGCCGGTGCGGCCGGACCGACCGAGACGATGACGCCGTCCTCGCAGAGCACCTCCGCGTCATCCAGCACCACGCCCGGCTTGACCCAGATCCGCGACGCCACGATCACGAGACGAGCCACGGCGGCACCCTACCCCTGCGAGCGCAGAGCGCCGGGGACGTTGCTAGGCTCCCGTCGACGGCTGGTGCACCAGGAGGGGAGCCGCCATGGCAGGCACCTACGACTTCGTCATCATCGGCGCCGGCTCAGCCGGGAGCGCCCTGGCGAACCGCCTGTCCGCCGATCCCTCGAACCGGGTCCTCGTTCTCGAGGCGGGACGGATGGACTCCCTCTGGGATGTCTTCATCCATATGCCGGCCGCCCTCGCGTTCCCCATCGGGAGCCGGTTCTACGACTGGAAGTACGAGTCCGAGCCCGAACCGAACATGGGCGGACGCCGCGTCTACCACGCACGGGGGAAGGTCGTCGGCGGGTCCAGCAGCATCAACGGCATGATCTTCCAGCGTGGCAACCCGCTCGACTACGAACGCTGGGCATCCGACCCGGGGATGTCGACCTGGGATCACGCGCACTGCCTCCCCTACTTCAAGCGGATGGAGACGTGCCTGGCTGCTGCGCCCGACGATCCCTACAGGGGGCGCTCAGGGCCGCTCATACTGGAGCGCGGACCCGCGACGAGCCCCCTGTTCGGCGCGTTCTTCGCGGCCGTGCAGCAAGCCGGCTACCCGCTCACCGACGACGTGAACGGCTACCGCCAGGAAGGGTTCGCGCCGTTCGACCGGAACATCCATCGAGGACGGCGCTTGTCCGCCGCGCGTGCCTACCTGCACCCGGTGACCTCACGGCCGAACCTGGACGTGCGTACCCGGTCGCTCGTCACGCAGATCGTCTTCGAAGGGTCCCGCGCCGTGGGCGTGCGCTACACGCGCGGCCGCGGGCCGGTCCAGACGGTCCGCGCCGGCGAGGTCATCCTGTGTGGAGGCGCCATCAACTCTCCGCAGCTCTTGCAGCTCTCCGGCGTGGGCAACGCCGCGGACCTCGCCCCTATGGGGATCGACGTCGTGGCGGACCGCCCGGGCGTGGGTCAGAACCTGCAGGACCACCTCGAGGTCTACATCCAGTACGCGTGTACGCAGCCCGTCTCGGTGCAACCGGGGATGAAGATGTGGCGCCGCCCGTTCATCGGCGCCCAATGGCTCTTCTTCCGCAGCGGTCTGGGCGCCACGAACCACTTCGAAGCCGGCGGATTCGTCCGCGGTGACGAGGACGTCGCCTACCCGAACCTCATGTTCCATTTCCTGCCCATCGCGATCCGCTACGACGGCTCGTCGCCCGCGGGCGGGCACGGCTACCAGGTCCATGTCGGCCCGATGTACTCCGACGCCCGCGGCTCGATCACGCTGACGAGCACCGACCCCCGCCGGCATCCGGCGCTCCGCTTCAACTACCTGTCCACCGAGCAGGACCGGCGCGAGTGGGTCGAAGCGATCCGCGTGGCGCGGGACATCCTGACCCAGCCCGCGTTCGCTCCGTTCAACGGTGGCGAGACCTCCCCGGGTCAACCCGTGCAGACCGAAGACGAGATCCGCGCCTGGGTTGCGAAGGACGGCGAGACCGCCCTGCATCCCTCGTGCACCACGAAGATGGGTTCTCCCGATGATCCGACGAGCGTCATCGACCCGCTCTCGATGCGCGTGTACGGCACCGAGGGTCTCCGCGTCGTGGACGCGAGCGTCTTCCCCTACGTGACGAACGGCAACATCTACGCGCCCGTCATGATGACGGCGGAGAAGTCGGCCGATCTGATCCTGGGGAACACGCCCTTGGAACCGGAGAAGGTCGAGTACTACCGCCACGGCACGGGCATGCCGCTCAACCCCTAGGCGACGCCGGCCTCCCGCATCTGCTTCAACTCCTTGCGCAGTTCGCGGACCTCATCACGCAGGCGGGCGGCGTACTCGAACCGCAGATCCTTCGCCGCCTGGTGCATCTCCTCCTCGAGCCCCAGGATCAACCTCTCGAGCTCCTCGGTGGGGAGCCCCTCCGCCGCAGAACTCTTGCGGCGCTGCTTCTTCGGCGTGGTCGCAGCAGCTTCTCCTTGCCCGCGCAGCGTGAGCAAGATGTCGGTGACCTTCCGGCGCACCGTTTGCGGGTCGATCCCGTGCTCGGTGTTGTAGGCCATCTGGATCTGGCGGCGGCGCTGCGTCTCGGAGATGGCGAAGCGCATCGAATCCGTGACCGCGTCCGCGTACATCAGCACGGTGCCGTCCACGTTGCGCGCGGCCCGCCCGATCGTCTGGATGAGCGAGGTCTCCGAGCGCAGGAACCCTTCCTTGTCGGCGTCCAAGATCGCCACGAGCGAGACCTCGGGCAGGTCGAGGCCCTCGCGCAGGAGGTTGATCCCCACGAGCACGTCGAACTCGCCCAGACGCAGGTCGCGGACGATCTCGATCCGCTGCAGCGTGTCGACCTCGGAGTGGAGGTACCGCACGCGGATACCCATCTCCACGAGGTAGTCGGTCAGGTCCTCCGCCATCTTCTTCGTCAGGGTGGTCACCAGGATCCGCTGTTCCTTCTCGGTGCGTAGACGGATCTCGTGGATGAGGTCGTCCACCTGCCCCTTGGTGGGGCGGATCTGCACCTCCGGGTCGATCAAACCGGTGGGCCGCACGATCTGCTCCACGACGTTCGGACCGCTCTTCCGCAGCTCGTACGCGCTCGGCGTAGCGCTCATGTAGACGACCTGTCCGGCGCGTTCGGTGAACTCGTCGAACCGCAACGGCCGGTTATCGATGGCGCTCGGCAACCGGAACCCGAATTCGACGAGGGTCGACTTCCGCGACAGGTCGCCCTCGTACATGCCGTGCAGTTGCGGGACCGTCACATGCGACTCGTCGATCACGATGAGGTAGTCGTCGGGGAAGTAGTCCATCAGCGTGTAGGGCGCCGTCCCGGCGTCGCGTCCGTCGATGTGGCGCGAGTAGTTCTCGATGCCGCTGCAGAAGCCGACCTCGCGCAGCATCTCCAGGTCGTAGGCGGTGCGCATCCGCAGCCGCTCGGCTTCGAGGAGCTTGCCCTGGTCCTGGAACCACGCAAGGCGCTCGTGCAGTTCCTCTTCGATGGTCCCGACCGCCCGTTTCATCCGGTCATCAGACGCCACGTAGTGCGAGGCCGGGAAGATCGTGTTGTCGGTGATGTCGTCCTTCACGACCTCGCCGGTGGTGGGGTCGAACGAGGAGATGCGCTCGATCGTGTCGCCCCACCACTCGATCCGGTAGCCGAGCATCTCGTAGGGCGGGAAGATCTCGACGGTGTCGCCGGTCACCCGGAACGTGCCACGGGCACGGCTCACCTGGTTGCGCTGGTACTGGATGTCCACCAGCCGCTGCAGCGCGAACTCGAACGGGACCCCGGTGCCCTTGTAGGTCCGCAGGATCTGGCCCTCGTACTCGTCGGGCGA
>JBKJXU010000126.1:0-22366 GCA_046716145.1 Actinomycetota bacterium | reverse complement strand
GCGAGCCCGACGACGGTGGGTCCGCTGCCCGTCATCACGACGCCCGCCGCACCGGCATCCAGGAGCGCCGCGCGGGCGATGTCAACCTCGGGGTGGCGACGCGCCACACCCGCTTCGAGATCGTCGGAGAGCGCCGAGCCGAGCACGTCGATGTTGCCGGTCTCCACCGCGGCGATCAACGCCCCTGGATCGGGCCCGGTCCGTGGGTCTTCGTCCCACCAGGCGTAGGCATCCGGCGTGCTGACGCCGAACGGCTGGGGCACGACGACCCAGTGCGTCGTCACCGCGTGCACAGGGATCAGCCGTTCACCCCGACCCTCGGCGATGACGGGGCCGCCGTGCAACAACGCCGGCACGTCCGAGCCGACGGACGCCGCAGCGTCGAGCAGACCTGCGGGGTCCAGTCCGTGGATGGTCGCGAGCGCGCGCAGGACCGCGGCGGCGTCCGCGCTGCCGCCGCCCATGCCGGCGCCGACCGGGATGCGCTTGTCGATCGTGATCGCGACCGGCGCCACGAGGCCGGCTGCCCGCTCGAAGGCCGTCACCGCCTGGGCGCAGAGCGACTCTCCCCCGGCGCGATCCAGATCGCCCGACCGCGGTCCCACCACCTGGATGGTGGTCGCGTCGGCCGGGGAAACGGTCACAACGTCGTGCAGGCTCACGGGCATGACGAGCGTCTGGATGTCGTGGAAGCCGTCGTCGCGGCGACCCAGGACGCGCAGGAAGACGTTGAGCTTCGCGTAGGCCTGCTCGATGATCGGATCCATCAGCTCAGGGCCTCGACGATCCGCGCGTACGCGGCGAGGTCGAGTTCCTCGGGGCGGGCCGCGGGGTCGACGCCCGCCGTAGCCAGGACAGCCTCCGCCTCCCCACCCGTATGCCCAAGCCGCCGCACCGCGTTGCGCACGGTCTTGCGCCGTTGGGCGAACGCGACATCCACCACGCGCCACAGAGCCGCCTCGTCCACGTCTACGGGCGGCGTGGCGAGGCGGTCGAGCCGCACCACCACCGAGCCCACGCCGGGGCGCGGCCAGAAAACCTCGGGCGGCACGGTGCGGACGATCCGAGCTTTGGCACGGTAGGCGACCCGCAAGCTGAGCGCGCCGAAAGCACCCCGGTCGGGTACCGCGGGCGTGGCGACCAAGCGCTCGCCCACCTCGCGTTGGAGCATCGCGACCACCCTCGTGACCGGCGCCCGCTCCAACAGGTCGATCACGATCGAGGTCCCGACGTTGTACGGGAGGTTGCCGCACGCGATCCACGGTCCCTCCCCGAGCGTGCCTGACCAATCCAGGGCGGTGGCGTCGGCGTGCAGGACCCGCACCGCGGGGTGGCCGGCCACGGTCTCCCGCAGACCCGCGACCAGGCGGCGGTCGAACTCGATCGCCAGGATCTCGGCTGCCCCCGCATCCACCAGCGCGACGGTGAGCGATCCGAACCCGGCCCCGATCTCCACGACCCGGTCCCCGGGGCCGACGCCGGAGTCACGAGCGATCGCGCGCGCGAGGTTGGGGTCGAGCAAGAAGTTCTGACCGAGGGCCTTGGACGGACGGACGCCGTGGCGGGCAGCCAGCTCGCGGACATCGACGTGCACGGGCACACGGTAGCCGGACCGAGGGATCGAAGCAGGTGCGGTTCCGGGTGAGGAGCGACGCGCGATCGCGCCGACCAGATCCCCATGGCCGAGAGGAGCCTCGGCGCCTCGCCGACCCGGTTGCTGCGCACCTTCCCCGACGCGGCAGCCTGATCGATGATGCGGCCGAGGTGTCGCCGGTTCGATCCGCGGAAGCTTGCGCTCCGCCGATCCGACGTCCGCCTTCCCAAACGAACGCCGTGCCGGTCACTCACCACCCGGAACCGGGGCGAACCGTAGCAAACCCTCAACCCTCACTGCAACCTTGAGAACGAACAGGCGTTCGATGCTTCACGGGAGGCCGACGAACGCTGCATGCGCGTTGTCCGCGGTCCTTCGAACCAGATCGTCGACGGTCGTTCCGCGCACACGCGCGATCGCATCGAGCGTGAGCACGATGTGCTCGGGTGCGTTGTCCCTGCCGCGACGAGATTGCGGCGACAGATAGGGAGCATCCGTCTCCACGAGCAGCTTGTCCGCGGGAACGGCGGCGGCCGCCTGCCGGAGATGTTCGTTCTTGGGGTAGGTCACGTTCCCGGCGAAGGAAAGCCACCAACCCCGTGCGGCGCACTCGTTCGCGATGGCCACGTCACCACTGAAGCAGTGGATCACGACCCGTTCGGCGTGCTCGGTCTCGAGCAGGGACAGGGTGTCGTCCCATGCGTCGCGGACGTGCACCACCATGGGTTTGCCGGACTCGTTGGACATCGCGACATGGGCCGCCAGCGCGCGGCGCTGGTCCTCGACCGGCGAGTGCATCCGGAAGTAATCCAAGCCACACTCCCCCACGGCGACCACACGCGGGTCGTGGAGCAACTCCTCGATGGCACTCGAGGCCTCCGCGTCGAACAGCGAGGCGTCGTGGGGGTGAACCCCCGCCGTGGCGAAGACACCCGGCAACGAATCGGCCATCTCGAGCGACCGGCGGCTGCTCTGGACGTCCACCCCGACGCAGATGATCCGATCGACGCCGGCGGCTCGCGCGGTCTCGACCGCCACTGCAGGTTCGTCCTGCATCAGGAAGAGGTGGCAGTGGGTGTCCACCGCCCCCCCCTGCACCCGTAGTTCAAGGTTGTCGTCGCTCAACGGCGGCGAGCCTACACGGGTCTTGAGATACGGTCGAGGCGGGGGGCTTCACGTGAAACACGGATCGGCGAACCCTCAGGATCGACTCGACCTGTGACGGTTGCAGCTCAGTCGCTCAGAAGGCGCGGGAAGAGCCCCTCGCCCTTGAAGGTTCGCGAGCCCGGAGCCAGCAGTCCCCACGACGAGGCGGCCGGGAGCCGCTGCGCTTCTACCTGACCCGGCTGCCCGAGCTGGGTCCACAGAGCCTGCGCGGTGGTCGGCATGACCGGTTGGATGAGGACCGCGAGGATCCGGAGGGTCTCTGCAGACGCGTACAGCACGCTCTGCAGTTCGGCGAGGCGATCGGGATCCTTCGCCAGCTTCCACGGCGCCCGTTCGACCAGGTACCCGTTCGCTCGGTCCACGACGGACCACACGGCATCGAGCGCCGGCTGGGGCGCGACCGCGAGCATGTGCTCGTCGTAGCGAGCCGCCGCCGACGCGATCACCTCGGGAAGATCCGAGGCTGCACCTTCCACGGACGGCGCAGGAACGACCCCGTCGAAGGAGGAGGCGAGCATCGCCAGCACGCGGCTCGCGAGGTTGCCGAGGCCGTTCGCGAGATCTGCGTTGTGCCGATCGGTCATCGACTCGATGGAGTAGTCGCCATCGCTGCCGAACGCGAACTGACGCATGAAGTAGTAGCGGTAGGAGTCGGTCCCGAACAGATCGAGCAACTCGTTCGGGTGCACCCCGGTGCCGCGGCTCTTCGACATCTTCTCGCCGCCCACGTGCAGGAAGCCGTGACCGAACACGGTTCCCGGCACCTCTTCACCCGCCGCCATGAGCAGCGCGGGCCAGATCGCCGCGTGGAAGCGGACGATGTCTTTCCCGATGATGTGAAGGTCCGCCGGCCAGAGCGACGCGAACATCTCGTCGTCCGTCCCGAAACCCACAGCGGTTGCGTAGTTAAGCAACGCATCTACCCACACGTAGACGACGTGCTTCGGGTCCCACGGCAGCGGGATACCCCAGTCCGTCCCCGACCGCGAGATGGACAGGTCGTTGAGACCTCCCTCGACGAAGCTCACGACCTCGTTGCGCCGGAACTCCGGCATCACGAACCCGGGGTGCTCCTCGTACAGAGCCAGCAGCTGCTCCTGGTACTTCGAGAGCGGGAAGAAGTAGTTCTCCTCCTCGAGCATCTCCACGGGCGTCTCGTGGATGGGGCACCTGCCGTCGATCAGTTCCTTCTCCTGCTTGAACTCCTCGCACGAGGCGCAGTACGGCCCGGTGTACGTGCCGAGGTAGATCTGGCCACGGTCATAGAGCCGTTGCACGAAGGCCTGCACGCGCTCGGCGTGGCGCGGCTCGGATGTGCGGATGAAGTCGTCGTAGGAGATATCGAGCCGTTGCCAGACGTCGATCCATCTCGGGACCATCTGGTCGACCCACTCCTGCGGGGTGATCCCCCGCTCGGTCGAGGATCGCGCCACGTTGAGGCTGTGTTCGTCGGTGCCGGTCAGGAACCAGACGTCGTCCCCGCGCAGGCGCCGGTACCGGGCGATGAAGTCGCACGCGATGATCTCGTAGGCGGTGCCCACGTGCGGCTCGGCGTTGACGTAGGGGATCGCCGAGGTGAGGAAGTATCGATCGCGGCCCATCGCGACATGCTACCGGCAGGTCCCGCGTACTCAGCCGCCAGCGTCGGGGAGGCAGCCCGCGGAGCGGCCTACGGCTTCCAGCCCTGCGAGGTCACCGGTACCCCAGTCCACCTGGTTGAGATCCGGCACCTCGTCGGCCCCCGCCACCTCCGGGCTCCACATCAACTCATCCCCGGAACGGACGTGACCGAGTCCGAGGACGTGTCCCCACTCGTGCATCAGCACCTGTTCGAGGGAGAACGGCCCCCGGTCGCCGGGCAGCACCCGGGCATCGGCGTTCACGACGATCATGCCGCTGCGATAGCGGTCATCGGCGCCGAGCCCCATCCGACGCGGCAGGCCGAGCGCCACGTACCGTCGCGGAGGCGCCCACTCGCGGAACGCCTCGGCGGATACCCACGAGACGAGAACGGGCAGGAGCTCGCGGTCGGGCCAAGGCCCCGTGAAGTCGGACGCCTGCGTGCCCTGCGGGGTCCGATCGGTGGTCCCCACCTCAACGAAGTCGATCCCGGTCGCCGTGCCGACACGTTCGATCGCCGTGTGGACCGCATCGAGCGCCCCTTCGGGTGACCCTTCCAGGTTCACCTCGTACAGGATGGGCTCGCACGGGTTCCACCTGACCGGCCCGCCGTCACGCCGTGTCGCCAGGAAGGCGTGCTGTCCCTCCGGCGCGGGCCTGACGACGACGGCCCAGACCGCCGCGCCGGTCGCCGCCATGATGATCGCCGTGACCAGGGCGATAACGCGGCGACGCCGCCGAGGGACGCGCCCAGCCCCGTCGGGGCGAACAGGGACGTCCGGCCGGCCCGGGAGGTCTGGCCGTGCGGGGAAGGACGTCACACCCATGAGCCCACGCTACGCCGGAGGCTCCAGCAAGAGCCGATAGATCTCGTTGGCCGACAGGGAGCGGGCGCGCGCGACGGTGCGCGCAGCATCGCGGGGCCGGGCGCCCGCTCCCACCAACGCGCGGGCTTCCGCGACAGCCTCCGCGGGATCGGCGGGCTCCGGACTGGCCGCTCCCCCCACCACCAGCACCACCTCGCCACGCAGTGGCGCGTCGCCGATGGCCGTCGCGACCACGCTGGCCGGACCGCGGATCGTCGCCTCGTGGAGCTTCGTCAGCTCGCGGCAAAGAGCGACGGGCCGGTCGCCCAGCACGTCGATGATCGCGCGTAGGAGCGCTCCCGTCCGGCGAGGGGACTCGAACAGCACGACGGTCCGCGCCTCCGTTCGGAGCGCCTCGAGTCGGCGGCGACGATCGCCCGGCTTCTTCGGCAGGAACCCTTCGAACACCCATCGGTCGGTGGGCAGGCCGGACACGACCAACGCGGCGATCGCGGCCGATGGCCCGGGCACGACCCGGACCTCGAACCCGGCTGCCGCCACCGCGAGCACGACGCGGAAGCCCGGGTCTGACACGAGCGGCATGCCGCCGTCGGAGACGATCGCGACATCGATCCCATCACGGAGCGCCGCGATGATCTTGGGGGCGCGCGCGGCCTCGTTCGCGTCGAAGAGCGAGACCATCTTCACCGCGATCCCCAGCCCCTGCAGGAGCAGACCCGTCCGCCGCGTGTCCTCGGCGGCGACCAGACCGACGCCGGCGAGCGTGGTGCGCGCTCGATCGGTCAGGTCCTGCAGGTTCCCGATCGGGGTCCCCACGATGAAGAGCGTGCCGGCCACGCTGCGATGGTCCCACGGTAGGCTCCGATCCGTGGCGCCCTCCGATCACAAGGACTACTCGGGCACGCCGCTGTGGCGCAAGCTGGGGATCACCGAGGGTGCTCGTGTCCTGCTCGCCGGAGCGCCGCATGACCTGGCGCTGGACGCCTTGGCGGCGCTGCCCGCCGGCGTCGAGTTCCTGGACCGCGCCGGCCGCGACATGGACGTGGTGGTGCTCTTCGCCACGCGCGCGGCCGAGGTGCGCCGACGCTTCCCGCCGCTCACCCGCGCGATCGCGCCGGCCGGACGGCTCTGGGTCGCGTGGCCGAAGAAGGCAGCGAAGGTCGCCACCGATCTCTCGTTCGACGTGGTCCAGACGATCGGGCTCTCCGCCGGACTCGTCGACAACAAGAGCGGCTCGATCACGGACGTGTTCCAGGGACTGCAGTTCGTGCGCCGCGTGAAGGACCGGCCACACGGAACCGCAGGAGCAGCGAAGCCGTCCACCGCCGATGCGTCGGTACCCTGAGCCGGTGTCCCGCCTGCGCTCCATCCTGTCGCGGCCGATCGTCGCGATCCTGATCGTCACCGCGCTCGGAGGCGTGTTGCGTACCTGGCAGCTCGGCAGCCCCGCCGAGCTCATCTTCGACGAGGCCTACTACCCCAAGGTGGGATGCATCCTGATCGGCGGGTCCGATGAGTACTGCAGGATCGACTCGAACGATGAGAAGTTCTGGCGCGAGGACAAGTGGGACGTCGGGGCGTGGGTGCACCCACCTCTGGGGAAGTGGTCGATCGGACTCGGCATCAAGGCCTTCGGGATGGATCCCTCCGGATGGCGTTCGGCGACGGCGGCAGCGGGCACGGCCGTGGTGGCCCTCACCGCGCTCCTCGCGTGGCTGCTGTTCTCGAGCGTCGCCTGGACCTACGTCGCCGGCCTCTTGATGGCCGTCGAACACCTGAACGTCGTCCTGTCCCGTACCGCGCTCTTGGATATGCATCTGGAGCTGTGGGTGCTCGCCGGGTTCGTCCTGCTCGTCCTGGACCGCCGATGGCTCGAGCGCCGGCAGGCGCGCGTCGACGCAGCGGAGCCCGACCGGGACCCCGGACCCCGCATCTACTCCCCGCTCTGGCGGCCATGGCGCTTCGCCGCCGGAGCCGCCTTCGGGGCGGCGACGGCGGTCAAGTGGTCCGGAGCGATCGCCTTGGCGGCGGCGCTGCTGCTCACGCTGATCTGGGAGATCCAGCGACGCCACCGAAGCGGCGTGGGTCGGTGGGGTGCAGCGGGGCGCGCGATAGCGCGCGAAGCACTCGGGGTCGCGCTCGCGCTGCTCCTGCTCCCCGCGCTCATCCACCTCGCGACCTGGCTCCCGTGGCTGCATCATTTCGACTGGGACTGGGCCAAGTGGTGGGACACCCAGGAAGGCGCCTACCGGTTCCACTTCGAGGGCGGCCTCGACGAATTCAAGACCGACCCGGACTCAGGATCGCTCGTCGCCACGCACCCCTACTACGCGCGACCGTGGGGGTGGATCATCCTGTGGCGCCCGATCTCCTTCTACTTCAAGGACGTGGGGCCCGAGATGCGTCAGATCCTGGCCATCGGCAACCCGCTGATCTTCTGGGCCTCTGCCTTCGCGCTCCCGTTCCTGGTGTTCGTGTGGAGACGATTCCGCGACTGGCGCGCCGGGTTCATCCTGGTGGCGTTCCTGGGGCAGTACCTGCCCTGGTTCCGCGTGAGCCGTCCCACGTTCTTCTTCTACGTCGCGCCGCTCACCCCGTTCATGCTGCTGGCGGTCGTCGCGTTGCTCCAGCGGCTCTCCGATTCCTTCCTGGTGGTCCGCGAGCCCGACGGGAGCGTCGCGCTGCATCCGGACACCGGCGAACCCGCGATCTCGACCGCCTACGTCTACCGACCCTTCGTGTGGATCTACATCGCCGCCGCCGTGCTGGTCTTCGCGTGGTTCTGGCCGATCCTCACCGGCGGGCAGATCTCCGACCTGCGATACCCCACCATCGTGTGGTTCCCGGGCTGGATCTGAAGGGGTCGCACCCCGGCCTCGGACCGTTCGCTGCGATCGGCTGTGCCGTGGCAGACTCGGGGCCATGAGCGAGACGGCGTTCAGCTGGCCGAGCGGGGTGAGCGCGTCGCTCTGCGTCACCTTCGACCTGGATGCGGAGTCCGCGGTGCTCGCCGTCGACATGGCGTACGCGACGCGACCCTCCGTGATGTCTCATCAGGCCTACGGACCGACAACCGGGCTCCCGCGCCTCCTGCGGCTGCTCGCCGACCGTGGGATCAACGCCACCTTCTTCATCCCCGGGTTCACCGCCGAGCAGCATCCGGGTGCGGTCGAGTCCATCCTCGCGGCCGGTCACGAGGTCGCGCACCACGGCTACCTGCACCGGCCCCCGGGCCAGCTCTCCCCGAGCGAGGAGCGCGCAGAGTTGGAGCGTGGGCTGGAAGCGCTGGCGCGGTTCGGGGTGACGCCCTCGGGGTTCCGCGCGCCGTGGTGGGACACATCGCCGAACACGTTCGAGCTCCTGGGGGAGTTCGGCTTCACCTACGACGCCAGCCTGTTCGACCGAGACGTCCCGTACCTGATCGAGACCGCCACGAGGCCCATCGTCGAGATCCCCGAGTCGTGGGCGCTCGATGACTGGGAGAAGTACGCGTTCCTGCCGGATCCCCCGACCGGGTCCGGCGTGATCGAGGCCCCGTCCCGGGTGGCCGAGACGTGGTGGGAGGAGATCACGGCCTACCACGAGGAAGGCGCCTGTTGCGTCCTCGTGATGCATCCGTTCCTGTCGGGGCGACCAGCGAGGGCGCGCGCGTTGGGCGAACTCCTCGATCGCGCCTTGGCGCTCGACGGGCTCTGGATCCCTACGATGAACGGGCTTGCCCAACACACCGCGTCGCTCGGGATGCCGGCCGCGCCGCTATCCCTACCTCGCCTCGAGCTCTGAGCCGTCCCCGCCGAGCAGGACCACATCGTTCGGATCGACCGACACCGGCACCAGCGCGCCGACCTCCAACGCGAGCGTGGGCGGCGCGAACATCATCAGCTCGACCTCGCCGAGCGAGACGCGGCACCGCTGGTAGGTGCCATAGAAGTGGCGTTCGACCAGCCGGGCATCACCGAGCACGAGGGGACCGCCCCGGTCCGGCCGCAGATGTTCCGGACGGATCGCGACGCTGACGCGGGTGGACCCGGATGCGCCGCCACGGACCGCGAGACGTCCGATCGGCGTCTCGATCAGGCACGTCGTGTCCGTTGCCTCCACGACCACGCCGGCGACGATGTTGCTGTCTCCCATGAACCCCGCGGCGAACGGCGTCGCCGGGCGCAGGTACACACGCTCCGGCGGACCGTGGTCCTCGACCCGGCCGGCGTGGAGCACGACGACCATGTCGGCGAGTCCCATCGCCTCCTCCTGGTCATGCGTCACATGCACGAACGTCGTGCCCGTGCTCCGCTGGATCCGCGCGAGCTCGTCCTGCATCTGTCGGCGGAGCTTCAGGTCGAGCGCCCCCAGCGGCTCATCGAGCAGCAGGACCGGCGGTTCGACGACGAGCGCGCGTGCCAGCGCGACGCGTTGGCGCTGGCCGCCGGACAACGTCGAGACGTGGCGGTCCCCTGCATCGGGCAGACCGACCAGCGCGAGGATGTCCGCCACCTTGGGACGTCGCTCCGCAGGTGGCACCTTGCGCATCGCCAGGCCGAAGGCCACGTTCTTGGCCACCGTCATGTGCGGGAACAAGGCGTAGTCCTGGAAGACGGTCGTCGTCGGGCGTCGCGCCGGCGGATCGTCCGTGCAGTCCCGGTCATCGACCAGGACCCGCCCGGAAGTGGGGCTCGTGAAGCCGCCCATGATGGAGAGCAGCGTCGTCTTCCCGCTCCCGGAGGGACCGAGCACGACGACGTAGCTCCCGGCGTCGATCTCGAGGTGGATGTCCGACAGCGCCACGGCGTCGCCGTACCGTTTGGAGACCCCTTCGACCCGAAGCCTCGCGCCGGGCATCAGCGCGACCTCCGAGAGAGCCGGCCCAGGACCGCGTAAGTCGTGACGAGCAGACCGATCGAGAGGGCGAACACGAGGCTGCCCACCGCGTTCGTCTCCGGATCGAGGCCGGTGCGCAACGCCGACCAGATCTCCACCGGCAGCGTCACGTCGAACCGGCTGAGCAACAGCGCGATCACGAACTCATCCCACGACAGCGTGAAGCACAGGACGAACGCGGCGAGCAGTCCGGGGAGCAGCATCGGCACCGTGATCAGGGCCAGCACCTTCGTGTCGCTCGCGCCAAGATCACGAGCGGCCTTCTCCACATCCTCCTGCTGCTCGCTCATCTGACTGAGGATCACGGCGAACGCGAGTGGGAGGTTGATCACCACGTGACCGACCGTCACCTGCGCCAAGGAACGGCTGACGCCGAGCTCGTTGAACGCGATCGAGAGACCGAGACCGATCACGAGGTACGACACGGCGAGCGGGGCCATCAAGATCGCTCGGAGCGCCCGGCCGGCGGCGGGCCGGTATCGGGACACACCGTAGGCCGCGAGGAACCCCAGGAACGTGGCGATCGCAGCCGAGGCGATCCCCACCACCACCGAATGCCCCAAGGCGGACATGAGCCTGTCGTTGGCGAACAACGACTCGTACCAGCGCAGCGAGGGACCGTGGAACGGTGGCACCGGCACCACGCCGTCCTGGAACGAGAACAGGACCAGCACGGCGACCGGCAGGAAGATGAAGGCGTACACGGCCACGGCGTAAACGACCGCCGCGATCGATCCCAACCGTCTCATCGCGCCTCCAGCGTGAGCCGTCTGGCAGCGAGGGCGTAGGTCCCCGCGATCACGACGAGCAGCACCATGCTGAGGGCCGCCGCCATCGGGAAATCACCCGCGCGGGCGACCTGCAGCACGATCGCCTGCGGGAGCAGCAGTTCGTTGGCCCCACCCAAGATCTGGGGGGTGACGTAATCCCCGATCGACAAGACGAACGTCAGGAACGCTCCGACCACCACGCCGGGCATGCTGAGCGGGAAAGTCACGTGGATGAACGTGCGCCATCCGGACGCACCCAAGTCGCGCGCAGCCTTGGCGTAGGACTCGGGGATCTGCGTGAGGCTGGCGTAGATCGTGAGCGTCATCAGCATGGTGAAGAAGTGAACGAAGCCGATCACCGTCGCGGCCCGCGTGTTCGCGATGGTCACCGGTGTGGAGATGAGCCCGAGATCGGTCAAGGTGTCGTTGATGACTCCGTTCTTGGACAGCACGAGCAACCAGCTGTAGGAACGCACGACGTAGGAGGTCCAGAACGGCAGGACGGCCAGCAGCAGGAGCGGCCGTTGCCATCGTTCGGGGACGCGGTGGGCGATGAAGGCGGCGAGCGGGTACGCGATCAGCAGGCTGACCACCACGGTGATGAGCGTGACCTCGATCGAGTTCCGCAGAGCGGTACGGAACACCGGCTCGCTCAGGACGCGACCGTAGTTGTCCAGGCTCAGGCTCGTGTCGATGACGCCACCCACGCGCCGGAACAGGCTGAACACGAGCACGAACACCATCGGGGCGAGGAAGAAGACCCCGGTCCACAGCAGGGCTGGTCCCGCGAAGGACCAGCCCTTCCGCGTCGACGTTCCGGCCGTCCTCAAGCCCCCAGGAACTCGGTCCAGACCTCCAGCATGGCCGCATCCAATTCGGCGTCCGGGATGAAGTACGGCACCGAGTTGTCGATGAACCCGGGCTGCTCATCCCACCGGAGGATCTGCTTTTGGTCGTCGGTGAGCGTCGCCTTGGAGTTCGCCGGCATCGCCCAGTAGCACGACGATGTCGCGAGCGCGGCCTGGCCTTCGGGACTGACGATGTATTGGACGAACTTCGTCGCCAGATCCTGCTGCTCGGAGTCGGCCATCACGCCGATCGCCTGCTGCCACCGGATGCCGCCCTGATCGGGAAGCACCCAATCGAGCGCCGGGTTCTCGGTCGCGAGACCAGCGGTGACGTACTCGCCGCCGCCCACGATGATGTCGACCTCGCCGGTCGCGAGCGCCGTCTGGATCGTGACGACGTCACCGGTCACGGCGGCCTGATCCTTCAGCTCGTTGAGTTTCTTCGAGATCGCGGGGAGGTCCGCTTCCGTGATGGAGGCCGGCTCGATCCCCAGGGAGATGGCCACCAGCTCCATCGTGGGGATGTAGTAGTCGTACACGGCGATCCGCCCCGCGTACTGCGGATCCCACAGCGACTGGATGTCGCGCATCGCCTCGGCGTCGACCGCCTCGTTGTTGTACGAGATCGCGTTGTAACCGAACTTCTCCGGGACCGCGTAGAGCGTGTCGCCGACGTAGTGCACGTCGGGCATCTGCACCTGCTCGAAGAAGTCGTCCCAGGGGTAGTCGTCGGGGTTCAGCTCGGCGAGCCAGCCCGCATCCGCGACACGGGGGACATCGACCGAGTCGACCACGAACACATCCCAGTCGCCGGGTTGGGACTGCTCCAGGATCCCCAGCGCGACGCCGGTCCCCTCGTAATCCTTGACGTTGACCTTGACGTTGTTGGCCGTCTCGAAAGGCTCCAGGAGCGCCGGGTCGGTGTGATCGCACCACACGAGCGCGTTGAGTTCAGCCACCGCTCCTGAACCGCTGGGTCCCTCATCGCTCCCACAGGCGACGGCGACCAGGGCGATCGCGGCGCTCAGCACGAAGATGCGTCGAAGGTTCATGCCCCTCCCCCTTCCCGGCTCCCGCCGGCTGTCTCCACGGAGCCAGCGCCGCGGAGGTGCTGCTTGTATCGTCGGATGGTAGCGGACACGGAGGTCGGGGATGAGCGGGGCGAAGGAGGCGGTCGAGGCCATCGTCGAGGCGTTCGGGAGCGGTCGCATCGAGGACTACTTCGCAGGTTTCGACCCGGACGCCACGTTCGTCTTCTACACGAGCCCTGAGCGGCTGGGGTCGGTGCAGGAGTACCGCGACCTGTGGTCCAGCTGGGTAGAGAAGAGCGGGTTCCGGGTCATCGAGTGCCGGACGTCGGACACCCTGATCCAGGACTTCGGGAGCATGGCCATCGTGACCCACTCGGTCCAGACCGAGATCGAGACGAACGAGGGACGCGAGACCCTGCGTGAGCGGGAGACCATCGTGCTCGCTCAACGGCCGGACGGACGATGGCTCGCGGTCCATGAGCACCTCTCGCCGCTGGAGCCGGCGCCTCTGGCAGAGGCCTGATCCGACCGGCTACGCTCCGCTGCGATGTCCAGGACCGAGCACCTCATGCTGCGGGCGCCCGACGGGGCGCGCCTTGCCGCAACGCTGCACCTGCCCGACGCTGAGGGTCCGTGGCCCGCGTTGCTCGAGGCGCTCCCCTACCGTAAGGACGACCGGACCGCCGCCGACCATCGGGAGTACCTCCGGTTCGCCCAGGCCGGGTACGCCGTGTGCAGGCTGGACCTGCGCGGCACCGGGAGCAGCGAGGGCATCGCAACCGATGAGTACCCGGCCACCGAGCGGGACGATCTCATGGCCGTCATCGACTGGCTCGCCACGCAGCCTTGGTCCACCGGCGCGGTCGGCATGTTCGGCACCTCCTACAGCGGGTTCAACTCATTGCAACTCGCGATCGAACAGCCGCCCGCCCTGAAGGCGATCGTGTCGATCTTCGCGAGCGACGATCGCTACGCCGACGACGTGCACAACTACGGCGGCGCGCTGAAGGCACTCGATCTGGCGGACTACCCCACCACCATGATCGCGTCCAACGCGCTGCCGCCCGTGCCGGCGCGTTTCGGGGACGGGTGGCGCGAGGAGTGGGCGCGGCGCGTGAAGGAGACCGAACCGTGGATCGTGACGTGGCTCGAGCATCAGACCTATGACGACTACTGGAAGTACGGCAGCGCCCGCGAGGGATACGACCGCATCGAGGCCGCCACCATGCTCGTGGGCGGATGGTCCGACGGGTATACGAACATCTGCCTGCGTTCGTTCCCACACCTGCGATGCCCCAAGCGCGTGCTGCTCGGTCCCTGGCCGCACGCCTCGGTCGAGACCTGCATCCCCGGTCCGAACATCGACCTGGTCCCGGAGATGCTCCGGTGGTGGGACCGGTGGCTGAAGGGCATCGACACGGGCGTGGAGGACGAGCCGCCGATCATGGTGTACCAGCAACGCTCGACCCGCCCCGACCCGCTGCGCCCGGTGGTGGAGGGGGTCTGGCGATACGAGCCGACGTGGCCGCCGGAGCGGCTCCGCCCGAGGGCGCTCCGCCTGGCCGATGCCGTTCCCGGTGGACTGGCGTGGGGCGCCGGCCCCGAGGACCGCACGCCCATCCATGGCGGCGTCGGCCCGTCGGCATGGATCTCCTGCGCCGCCTCGATGCCCTGGTGCCAACCCTCCGATCAGGCGCCGGATGAGGCAGCGTCCCTGACCTACACATGGGATCCGCTGCCGGATGAACTGGACATCCTCGGTCACCCGGTCCTGCGATGCCGCGTCACCGCCGACGTGCCGGTGGCCTACCTCTCCGCGAAGCTCTGCGACGTCTCCCCGGACGGATCCTCCGAACTGGTCGTCCGGGGCATGGCGAACCTCGCACATCGCGACTCGGCGACCGACCCGTCACCGCTGCAGCCCGGCTCCCCCAGCGACATCGTCTTGGAACTCGAGGCGACCGGACACACGTTCGCGGCCGGGCACAGGATCCGGCTCGACCTCGCCACCGCGGACTGGCCGAACGCCTGGCCGCCACCGTGGCCTGGAACGCTCTTCATCGACCGCGACGTCACGACCATCGAACTCCCCGTCCTCGAGGGGCCCTCACCCGCCGGCAACGCCCCGGTGCTCCCCGAGTCCTCGCAACCGCAGGAGGACCCGCGGGCCGACGGGCCGGGAGGATGGGCGCGCTGGCGCGTCACCGATGACGTCCCCGTCGACACCCGGACCACGACGGTGGAGTACGGGGGCGCCTCGGATCCCGATGGCGAGGTACCCGCGGTCCGCGCCGTGCACGAAGGCACGATCGGTGTCTCGCGGAGCGACCCCGGCCGGGCGTGGGCCGACGGGCTCGCCGACCTGGCGATCGACTTCCCCGAGGCTTCCGTCAGGGCGGTGGCCCGTACCCGCATGGAGTCCGACGCCGAGACCTACCGGCTACACATCGACCTCGTCGTCAGCGAGGACGGCGAGGAGCGTTGGCATCGCACGTGGGAACGTTCGTTCCCTCGCGATCACCAGTGAGGGGTCCGGGGGATCAGAAGCCGGGCAGGTGTTCCCTGAAGAGCAGGAATCCTGCCGCAGCACCCACGTCCACCAGGACATGCGCCAGGACGAACGGCCACGCCCTGCGCATGCGGACGAAGAGCACGCCGAACAGCACGCCCATCGCGAGGTTGCCGAGGAACCCGCCCCACCCCTGGTACAGGTGATACGACGCGCGGAACACCGCGCTCGCGCCGACGGCCGCGGCGACGGACCATCCGATCCGCTCCAGCCGGGTGATGAGGTAGGCGAGCACGATCGTCTCTTCCACGAGGCCGGCGCCGACCCCGTGCATCACCACGGCGAGCCATGTCCACCAATAGCCCTCCGGCGGCGCGGGTACGACGAAGCGATTCACGCCCAGCTCGACCGCGCCCAGGTACACCCCGATACCCGCGGCGCCCACCACGAGGAACAACCCGACCCCGGCGCCCGCGTCGCGGCCCAGGCGGTCACCCGAGAACCCGAACGCACGCATGCCGATGCCATCACGGCGCGCCAGATAGAGCACGAGCCACACGGGCGCCAGGCCGAACACGAACGGCAACAGCTGATCGAGGAAGTTCTCCGAACGGTTGGCCGCCGCCACGACGATGCCGGCGACCGGTGCGCGGATGAGGCTGCGGATCGCATAGACGGCCGAAGGTAGGAACGACAGGGCGAGCACGACCCACACCTCCTCGATGAGGAGGCGCCGCTCCGAAGACTCGATCGGATCCATCCGCGAACAGCCTACGGGCGGGCTCCGCTAGGGTGTGGCCCCGAGATGGCCAGTGAGACCGCGGATCTGGTGGTGGTGGGCGCCGGCACGGTCGGCGGATGGGCCTCCGTGTTCGCTCGCGAGTTGGGCGCCAGGCGCGTGGTGGTCATCGACAAGGACATCGCCGGGTCCGGAGCGTCGGGACGAGCGGCGGGGATGGTCCGCTCCCAAGGTGGCTCGCCCGACACGGTCCGCCTCGGGTCGTGGTCGATCGACTTCTACCGGCGCCAGGCCAAGCGATATGGCACCGACTCCGGATTCGTCGGGCGAGGCTACGTCATCCTGGCCGTGACCGCCGCGGATGAGCGCGCGGCGCACGAGCGGATCGCGATGCAGCGCGGCGCCGGTCTCGACGTTCGATGGGTCGATCGCGAACAGGTCCGCGCCCTCATCCCTGCGATGGCGGCGACGGGGTACCGCGGCGGCTCCTACGTCGCGACGGACGGATGGGTGGACCCTCTGCGGAACGTTCGCGCCTACGGCCTGGCCATGCAGAGCGCGGGCGTCGAGTTGAAGGAGCGAACGGCGTTCACCGGTCTTCGTCTGCGCGCCGGCCGTGTCACGGGGGTCCGCACCTCGAAGGGCACCATCGCGACCGAGCGCGTCCTGCTGAGCGGCGGACCGGGGCTGAGCGCGCTGGCACGGGCCGCTGGCGCCCGTGCCTGGGTCGGGTACGCGCGTCACCAGGTGGTCGTGACCGAGCCGAGCGCCGCACTGCACCCCGACACCACGGCGATGGCCTTCGACATCGGGGCAGGCATCTACTGGCGCCCCGAGGAGGGCGGGTTCCTCTGGGGGATGTCGAACCCGGCCGAGACGCCGGGGGCGGCGACCCGGATCGACTGGGACTACTTGCGGCGCATGGAGTCACGGCTGCATCGACTCGTACCCGCCACGCGACGCCTCGGGATCAAGAAGGCATGGGCGGCCACCATCGAGTACACGCCCGACCACCTGCCGTTGGCGGGGCCGCTCATCACGCGGAAGGGCGACGAGACCGTGGGCGTATCGATCGCGAGCGCCTGTGGACACGGGATGATGTGGGGTCCGGCGGTGGCGCGCATCGCCGCCGATCTGGCGCTGGAGGGCCGCACGCGCGTGGTGCGGCGCGCAGAGGATCTCCGGATGGACCGCTTCGACGAACAGGGGCGGTCCCCGTTCATCGATCCGGTCGCGCTTCCCTTCCCTGTGCAGGTTCCGGACTGACTACAACTGCAGGATCGGGCAGGTGAGCGTTCGCGTGATGCCGTCGAGCTCCTGCATCGGCATCACGGTGCCCTTCGCGAGGACATCCAGGTCCGCAGCCTCGGCGCGGGCGACGATGTCGTAGGGACCGGTCACCGGATCGACGACCACCACGCCCTCGATGTCACGGATCTTCGCGGTCACGTGGCCGGCCTTGCCCACCTCGGTCTGGATAAGGATGTAGGCGCTCACCATGCGGAGCCCTCCTCACTCGCCGGCGGCGTCGGCGCCACCGGGCTCGTCGTCCTTCTTGAAGAAAGCCTTGGCGTTGTCGAACATGCCGCTCGCGACCTCGCCGGCCTTGTCGAGCGCGGGCTTGGCCTTCTCGGCCAGGTCTCCGGCCACCTCACCTGCTTTGTCGAGCGCGGGCTTGGCCTTCTCGGCCAGGTCTCCGGCCATCTCACCGGCCTTGTCCATCACGGGCTTGGCTTTCTCCGCCAAGTCGCTCGCCATCTCCTTGGCCTTGTCGACCGTGGACTCGGTGCCGGCCTCTTCCGAGGCTCCTTCGGATCGCTGATCTGCGTTCTCCTCCATGGGGCTGTCCTCCTTCACCGCGGATGACCATCGTCGGAAGGGGGAGTGTTTCGCGCAAACCCGCAGGTCACGCGGTGCGCGGCAGGCGTCTGCGCACCCCGTCGAGACCACTCTTGACGAAGGCCGGCTGCGCATCCTCGAGCCCGAACACGACCTCGCGCCACGGCATGAGGGCGTAGGACACGCGCGCGCGGTCACGGAAGCGCCGGTCGGGCGGGCCGCCGTAGGCCGAAAGCGCACGCCCCGCCTGAAGTGGCATCTCGTGCAGCCACCACGCGAAGTCCCACGCGGGGTCGCCGATCGCGGCCTCCTCCCAGTCGATGATCCCCGCGAGGTCGCCGTCGGCGCCGACGAGCACGTGCGCCGGTCCGAGGTCCCCGTGGGTGAGACACGGCGCGAAGATCCACAGATCGTCATCGTCCAGGCAGGAGGTCAGCAGCGCCTCCGCATCCGAGCGATCGAGCACGTCCAGGAGCGAGAGGACCTGTGCGGCGAGAGCGCCGCACGCGGCGCCGGGCAGGCGCCGGTACGCCATCATCGGCGGGTCGTCCTCGAGGGACACCAACGCCGGCAGCGGGATCGGCGCCGACACCTCGCGCGCCAACTCGGGGAGCAGCGCCACTTGTACACGCAACCGCTCGGCGGCATGAGCGGTGCGCGGAACCTGCACGATCCACTCGCCGTTGACCTCGTAGGTGTCGCAGGTCCACCCGTCACCGATCGGCATGATGGTGCGGATCTTCAGACCCGGGAAGCGCGCTTGGATCAACGCCCGGTGCGGCATCTCAGGGCAACGGTCCTGCCTCGGGCTGCGCCGTCACGGGCTCGGCGGGGTGGGGATCTCGGAGCATGGGCGTGGAGAGCGCGAACCACGCGACCACGCTCGCCGCGAGCGCCAGGGCCGAGGCGGCAGCGTAGGTGGGGAACGCACCGAGGTTCTCGTAGGCCCATCCGCCGGTGGAGCCGCCGATGATGGGTCCCAGCCCGAACGCGACCATCTGGCTGATCGATGAGCCCGTGGCGTACAGGTGCGCGGGCACCAGGCGTCCGACGATCACGACGCTCGTGGTGAACAGCAGGCTGAACGCGACCCCTTCGACCATGGTGAGCATCGACAGGATCGTCGGGTCACCGATCGAGCCCCAGAGCAAGAAGCCCGTCGCGTATAGCAGACACCCGACGACGAAGATCTTCCGCAGTCCGAACCGCCCCTGCAAACGAGAGGACATGCGCATCGTCGGCACTTCCACGAGACCCCCGAGCGCGACACCGAAACCGATCAGCAGCGGCCCGCCACCCTCGTCTTCGATGCGAAGCGAGATGAAGAACCAGGCCGCGTTGAAACCCGTCCACACCAGGAGCACCGCGGCCAGGTACCCCCAGAACCGGGGCGCCTCCTTGAACACCGCGCCCACGGCGCCGAGACGGCCGCTGCCCTCCAAGGGGCGGCCACGATCGCGCCTGATCGTGGTGGACCACCCGAGCGCGAGGAAGACCGAGGCGGCGTAGAACCACATCGCCCAGCGCATCCCGAAGGACTCGAGCATCGCGCCGAACGCGAGGCTGCCGAAGGCGTAGGTGACGCTCTCCCACGCGCGGACCCGCCCGTAGTCGCTCTGGCGGCCCTCACCCAGATGCTCCAGCACGATCGCGTCCAGGTTCGCCCCGTGCGCGACCATGAACGCCGAGTGCGCGGCGGTGGCGACGGCCACCAGGAACAGCCCTTCCACGGCGTTCAGCCACAGCGCGGCGATCGCGGCGCCCGCCAGACCGATCTGCAGCGCGGTGAGCCGCCCGAGCCGGGTGTCCGCGAAGTGTCCCCAGAGCGGATTCGCGATGGTCCGCGCCGCTCCCGCCACCAGGAAGATGATCCCGATCTGGGACTCGCTGAGACCGTGGCGCGACCGGTAGTACAGAGCCAGGAACGGGAAGAACGCCGCGATCGAGAAGCCGAAGACGACGAACAGACCTTGTACGCGCGCGCGCTCACCGAGCGTCTTCCCGCCGCGGATCGACATCCTCAGACGATCCGAACCTGCGCCTGCTCGGCCAGAGCCATGGCACGCGCGGGATCCAGCCGCCCGGCGCCGGGCAGCTCCGCGTTCGCCGTGGCGGCGCCGAGCGCGAGCGCGAGCGCTTCGGGCCAGTCCGCGCCGGCGTCGAGCCGGGTGATGAGCCCCGCGAGGAAGGCGTCGCCGCTTCCCACCGGATAGCGGCCGCGCACGTAGAGCATGCCCTCGAACAGCGTGCCGTCCGGCGCTGCGAGCACGACCCCCTCGGCGCCGCGCGTGATCAGCCCGGCATGACCGTCGCCACCGGCGAGGTCGCGGAGTTTCTGCGCGGCCGCGAGCGCTTCCTCCCGGCGTGCGGTCGGCACGCCCAGCAGCTCACGGGCCTCGGCCTGGTTCACCTTGACCACGTCCGGATGCGCCTCGAGGGCCAACATGAGCCGCTCGCCCTCGGCGTCGACCGCCACGCGCAGACCGGCCTGACGGCCCTCGGCCACCAGGTCGCGGTAGCCGTCGTCGGGGGCGCCGCGCGGCATCGAGCCGCTGATCGTGAGCCAGCGGGCAACCTCGAACAGCGAGGCGACCGTGTGCATCAACTCGGTCCACGACGCCGCCGGCATCACGGCACCGTGTTCGTAGAACTCGGTGAGACTGCCCGTCTCGCGGTCGGCGACCGAGAGCGACGAACGGCTCTCCCCGTGCGTCCACACGTGCACGCCCGGGACGCCCTCGGCCTCCAGCTGATCGGCGAGCCAGCGGCCGGCGTGGCCACGCAGGAGCGCGACCGCGGTGACGTCGGCCCCCAAGGCGTGCGCCGAACGCGCGACGTTCAGGCCCTTGCCTCCCGCGGCCTGCACGAACCCCTGCGGACGGTGGATGTCGCCCTTCACGAGGCGGTCGATCTCGAACAACTTGTCGATCGACGGGTTGGCCGCGAGGCAGACGATCATGGGACCTACGATAGCCGGATGGCTCCGCGCATCGACGTCGTCCGAGGCGACATCACTCATCAAGCGGTGGATGCCGTCGTGAACGCTGCGAACAGCTCCTTGCTGGGCGGTGGTGGCGTCGACGGTGCCATCCATCGCGCCGGCGGCCCGTCGATCCTCCAGGCCTGCCGAGCGTTGCGACGGGCGAGGTACCCGGATGGCCTGCCGACCGGCGAGGCCGTGTGGACCACCGCCGGGGATCTTCCCGCGCGATGGGTGATCCACACGGTCGGTCCGGTGTACACGGGGTCGAAGGAGGATCCGCGCCTGCTCGCGGCGTGCCACGTCAACGCCCTCGAGGTTGCCGACGAACTCGGCGCGCGCACGGTCTCGTTCCCGGCCGTCTCGACGGGCGCTTACGGCTATCCGATCAGCGAGGCTGCGCGCGTAGCCGTCGGCGCCGTCCTCGGAGCCTCCACGCAGGTCGAAGAGGTCCGCTTCGTGCTCTTCGGGCAGGACGCGTTGGCTGCCTTCCAGGAGGCGCGGGCGTAGGCGGTCGATCCCGACCTCGCTGCTAGGATTCACGACCTGATGAGCGAGGATCTCGAGACGGTCGCGGGCGTCCACGGCAGGCTGATCGACATCACCCTCGTCGACTGCCGCGAACTCTACGAGTGGGTCGCGGGGCGCATCGAGGGGGCCGTGCACCTCCCGGTGAACGCGATCATGGCCGGCGCGGGCTCGGACCTGCCGAAGGACAGACCGGTCGCCGTGATCTGCCGCACCGGCAACCGCAGCGAACTCGCCACCATGATGCTGCGGGCCCGCGGCTACGACGCGCACAACGTGGCCGGCGGCATGGAAGCCTGGGCCGCCGCCGGGTACGGCTTCAGCGCCGAGGACGGCACCCAAGGCCGCGTGGCGTAGCGTTCAGACCCTGACGACCTCGAGCCCCGGCAAGCCGTCGAAGTCCGCGTCCTGTGTGTAGAGCGGCAAGCCGTTGACGACGGCTGTCGCGGCGATGACCGCATCGGCCGCGTTGAGGCGCTTGCGGCCGCGGCGTCGTGACAGTCTCTGGAGCTCGGCGCACCGCCGAGCGACGATCTCGTCGAACACGAGCGCGTCGAAGGCGTTCTCGACCCATGAGAGCGTGCGAAGCCGCCGAGCACGGATCCGCTCCCCGGGCGCCATGAGCACACCGAGATGCAACTCGGCCAAGGTCATCGCCGAGATAGCGCCGTCGTCCGGGAAGGAGGCGATAGGCCGACCGGACTCGAGCGCGACGAAGATCGACGTATCGAGGAGAGCCGCTACGCCCACGGGTCCTCCATCACGTCGTCGGGATCGCGAACGTCAGCCATGAAGCCCGGATCCAGGGGTGCCTCGCGGATGATCCGCTCGATGATGGGCCACGGGACGAAGGTGCGGCGCTCGCGGATGGGCACGAGGTCGGCCATCGGCCTCCCATCGACGGTGACTCGATAGGTCACCCCTGCCTCCACCTCCTTGAGGATCCGACTCACGTCGTTGCGGAGCTCCCGGAGGGGGATCGTACGAATCGGCTCTGACATGCGACGACCGTAGCACTGCGTAGCACATCGGGCAA
>JBKJXU010000125.1:0-8508 GCA_046716145.1 Actinomycetota bacterium | reverse complement strand
ACGACCGCGACGTCGTTGTGCATCACGCCGATGCCGCGCAGCAATATGCCGCCGCGTGCCGTCTCCAGGACCGCGATGTCGGGGCGCTGGGCGAGCGCCTTCGCCGCGCCGCCGAACCCCGAGTAGTCGCCCTTCACCACCCGTCTGCGGCCCCGGTACACGCCGTCGGTGGAGGAGTAGGCCACCGTCTTGCCCGCGGTCTCCACGAGATGGGCGAGCATCCGGGTGGTCGTCGTCTTGCCGTTGGTCCCCGTGACCTGGATCACGGGCACATCGGGGTCGGGGACGATGGGCTCGGGGCCTGGGTCGGCGGTTGCCACGGTCGCGGCGAGTTCGGCGACGACACGCGACGGCGACCGGCGCGGGCCCGCGGCCATCGCGTCCGCGCAGGCGTGACCGAGCGCCTCGGCGGCACCGCGACGCCGCCACGGGAACGCGATCACCACCCGGTCGAGGGCATCGCCGGGCCGCGCGCGGACCGCGAGGCGGGTGATCCCCGCCGTCGCCGCGATCGCGCGGATGTAGGCCTCCGCGATCCGGGCGACGACGCGTTGCCGCTGTTGCGTCCCGGGCTCTCCCGGTTCAGACGCGGCAGCGACCCCGAGCGCGGCGCCGGCCTTCATCACCGTGGGGGCCGAGGCACGCATCCACCCCGCGATGCCGAGCGTCACCTTGATGGCCGGGCGGGGGAAGTACAGGTTCGGGCCATCCAGGACCCGGAGTTCTCTGAGGTCGGCTGCGGGAGCGGGCACGGCAGGCGGAGCCTAGCCGTGGCTCTCTGAACCTGTCGAGGTACGCTCGGAGTCCGGTTCGCGGACCCGCTCGATCGCGTGCGCGAGCGCGATGTCCTTCTCGGTGATCCCGCCCTCGCTGTGGGTGGAGAGCGACAGATGCACGCGGTCATAGTGGATCTCGATGTCGGGGTGATGAGCGGCACCGGATGCCTGCTGAGCGACCCTGTTCACGAAGGCGATGGCGGCGCGGAAGCCGCGGAAGCGGAACTCCTTGTGCAGGGCGTTCGCGAACGCACGCCAGTCCGGGAGGTCGCCCAACGCGAGCCTGATCTCGTCATCATGCAGCGGCACGTGGCGATCGTAGACCGGATCAGACCGGTTCCGTGGGAGCCGCGTGATACCGCTTCAACTGGGGGTACAGCACCGCGACGAGGCCCGCACCGACGATGCAGGCGATACCGCCGCTGATGACGCTGAAGGTCGGTGAGAACGCGCGCGCCACCAGGCCCGCCTCCAGATCGCCCAGCCGGGGACCGCCCGTGACGACCAGGATGTGGATGGCAGAGAGCCTGCCGCGCAAGCGGTCCGGCACCGCGAGCTGTAGGATGGTGGACCGGAAGATCGCGCTGATCACGTCGGCCCACCCCGCCAGCGCGAGCGCCAGCAGACCCAGCCAGAGGTTGGACCCCGACCATCCGAACAGCGCGATCGCCGCCCCCCAGACGGCCACGGCGGCGATCACCGCTCGACCCTGGTGGCGCACCCCTCGGGACCAGCCGCTGCTCAGCGCTCCGACGAGGGCTCCCACCGCCGGGGCACTGAACAGCAGCCCCACCAGGGCGGGGTCGCGCCCGAACTGCTCGACGATGAGGAAGGTGAACAACGCCCGCGGCATCCCGAAGATCATCGCGATGAGGTCGATCACGAACGTCGATCGCAGCAGCCGGCTGCTCCGCACGAACGCGAACCCTTCGCGGATGGCCGCCGAGCCGGTGGGGTTCTCCTCGGCTCCCTCGGGCATGATCGAGGGGAGCGAGAGCGCGGCGATGAGCATCACGCCGAGCGATGCCACGTCGATCGCGTAGGCGACGGGCAGCCCGAGGACGCCGACCACCACGCCGGCGACCGCGGGACCGATCAGCCCCGAGCCGTTCCAGACCACCTGGTTGAGGGCGGCCGCGCTCGGGATCAACTCGGCGCCGATCAGCCGCGGGGTCATGGCCGATCGGGCGGGGGAGTCGAGCGCCCCGAAGAACGCGGCGATCGTGAGCCCGGCGTAGATCACGCCGAGCGGCGCCTCGCCCAGGAGCGAGGACACGAGCAGGATCGCGACACCGAGCATCCCGCCGATCTGCGCCAGGATCAGCAGCCGGCGCCGGTCCCAGACGTCGATCACCGGGCCGAACGCGAGGGTCCCCGCCACGATCCCCACGAGATAGGCCACACCGCTCGACCCGACCACGATCGCGGACCCGGTTCGCTCGGTCAGTTGGATGAAGACGGCGACGAGCGTGAACTGGCTGCCCGTCGTGGAGGCCAGGAGCCCCAGCCAGAGCCGCCGGTACGCGGGGGAGACCCGCAGCGGGGTGACGTCCAGGGCGAACCTGCGCAGGCGCGCCCGATGTCCGCCGGGCTCCGTGGTGGTCACCGCGCGACGGTAGCAGCGCGCCTAGCCAGGGAGTTCGGCCAGCCGCCGGCGAGTCTCCTCGATCTTGGGCACGATGCCCTTCGTCTCGAACACGACGAGGGCCTCTCGGAGGGCTGCCATCCCACCTTCACGGTCGTCCGCTGCGAAGAGTGCGTCGGCGAGCGTGACGAGGGCCTCGCCCTCCTCGAACGCGGCGCGTTTCCGATGGAGTCGGACCGCCTCGCGAGCCTGCCCGATCGCCTCGTCGTGCTGCGCGCCCCTCGAGGCGATCACCGAGCGCGCCTGTGCCGCCATCGCGTGGGTGTCGTCGTCATCTGGCGTGGCGGCCTCCATCGCGATCTGGAGCAGACGCTTCGAGTTCCCTGCGTCACCGCGCCTCGCCGAGAGCCACGCCCCGGCGGCCGCTAGGGTCGAACGCCGATTCTGCTCGCCGATCGCGCCCAGGTCCTCCACCGCGCGCTCGATCGTCCGTACTGCGGTCCCCAGATCGCCGCGGAGGTACTCCAGCATCAACCCCTGGAAGAAGCCCCTGATCCCGATCTCCCGAGAGTGTCCGAGTTCGCGGCAGATCGCCAGCCCACGTTCGATCTCGATCGAGCCCTCGTCGAAGCGAGACGACATGGCGAGCACGGCGCCCAACTGGGCTCGGAGCGAACCCTCCATGCTCCGATTCGGGAGCCGTCGTTCGAGGGACGCGCGGAGCGATCGTTCTAGGTCGTCCGCCGGGCGCATACCAAACAGCCACACGGCGTGGAGCCACCAGAGGGCGTGGCCCTCGAGCCACCGATCGCCGAGTTCCGCGGCCTCCTCCGCAGCCGCCTGCGCGAGGATCTCCCCATCCGAGCGAGGGATCCAGTTCACGCGCAGGAGCACCGCCTCCACCGCGCCACGGCGGTCCCCCAGCTCGCGGAGACCGGCTTCGATCCGCTCGGACTCCTCCACGAAACGCATGTCGCTCCAATCGGTTTCCACCGCATCCTTGAGGGCGAGCACGCCCGCCGCCGCATGGAGTTCGATGAGTCGATGCCCGGCCTCGCTCGCGACACGCTCGGCGTCGCGCAGGAGCTCCTCGGCCTCGTCGTAGCGAGAGGTCCGTAGCAGCGCGCCGGCCAGTTCGATGCGGACTTCGAGACCGAGAGGATCGACGGAGGAGGACAGCGCCGCGGCGCGTTCATACAGCGCGATCGCGCCACGGTCATCCCCGTGTTCGACGGCGGATCTCGCGGCGACCGCGTACCGCTCAGCGGCGAGGCCACTGAGTTCGGTCACACGTCCTTCGTTGCCGCCGAGCTCTACGAGGTAGCGCTGCGCCTGGTCGAAGTGGTGCGCCACGATCGCGTCCATCCCACCCGCCCGCATCTCGTGCCCGGCGAGCCAATCGCCGAACCGGGCGTGTAGGTCGGCCCTGGTCTGTTTCGGGAGGGACTCATAGGCGGTGTCGCGGATCAGCAAGTGCCGGAACCGGAACGCCTCGTCGCCGGCGAAGTCTGCCCGGTCGGGGCGGATCAGCTCCTTGCGAACGAGGGTCATGAGTTGGGCTTGCACCGAGGTCAACTCAGGCGCGAGCGCGGAGACCCCTCCGAGGTGGAAGAGCTTGCCCTCGACCGCCCCGCGTTCGATCACGATCCGTTCCTCGCGACCCAGACGATCCAGGCGCGCGGAGATCAGCGCGTGGATTGAGTCCGGCACCGCGACATCGGCGATCTCGCCGTGAACGACCCACCGGCCCTCCTCGGCGGTCAGGACGCCTTGGTCCACCAGCATGCCCAGCATCTCCTCGACGAACAGCGGGTTGCCTTCCGCGCCGGCGACGATCCGCTCACGCGCCTCTTCAGGGAGTTCGCTCCCCAACAGGTTGTCCAGGAGGAGCCCCGCCTCCTCGGCCGACAGGGGCTCGAGCAGCGTCGTCGTCGCGTTCGACTTCCCGCCGCCCCAGTTCGGTCGCACATCGAGGAGTTCGGGTCGCGCGGTGCACGAGAGCAGGATCGGCGCCTCGCGGGACCAGTCGGCGAGGTGCTCGATCAGGTCGAGCAACGCCGGCTCGGCCCAGTGGATGTCGTCGAACAGGACCACGACGGGCTGCGCTCGCGCGGCGTGTTCCAGGAGCCGGCGCACCGCCCAGAACCCGTCCTGAAGGTCGACGGGCTCGAGTCGGAGCCCGAGCAAGCCCTCGATGGCCGCCGCGACCGGTTCGGCCTCGTCGGCGCCCTTCAGCCGATCGCGCAGTGCCACCGAGAGCGTGGCGAAGTCATCCGTCTGCAAGGTCCCGCAGATCGAGCGCACGATCTCATCGATCGGCCAGAACGTGATCCCGTCGCCGTAGGAGAGGCAGCGTCCCCGATGCACCGATGCCTGGTCTGCGACGCCTGAGAGGAACTCCTCGACGAGGCGGGTCTTGCCGACCCCGGGTGATCCGAGGACCGTGAACATCGTGCACGTGCGGTCTTCGACCGCGGCCTCGAACGAGTCGCGCGCCATCCGCAGCTGGCGCTTGCGGCCGACCATCGGCGCATCCATGTGCCGCTCGCGGCCGCTCGCGTCCGCACGGACCGCGACCAGCCGGTACGCCTCGACGGGCGCCGACTTCCCTTTGAGGGTCAAGGGTGCGATCGGCTCGACCTCGACGGCGTCGCGGACGAGCTGGTAGGTCGTCGCGCCGAGCAGCGTCTCACCCGGTGCGGCCGCTTGTTCCAATCGGGCCGCGACGTTGACCGTGTCGCCCGAGACGAATCGTTCTCGCGACGAGGCGTCGCCGGCCATCACCTCGCCGGTGTGCACGCCGGTGCGGGTCGCGATCGTGACGCCGCGTTCGGCATGCAGTGACTCGTTGAGCACCGCCAGCGCGTCCCGCATGTCCACCGCGGCACGCACGGCCCGCAGCGCGTCGTCCTCGTGCACCTGGGGGACGCCGAAGACCGCCATCACGGCGTCACCGATGAACTTCTCCACCGTGCCACCGTGCCGCTCGATGACGGCCTGCATGGCGTCGAAGTAGCGCGTGATCACCCCGCGCATCGTCTCCGGGTCCAGGTGCTCGCCGAGGTCCGTTGAGCCCGTGACGTCGGTGAACACGACGGTGACCACCTTGCGTTGCTCCGTCGCGGGGACGACGGCTATCGCCGCGCCGCAGTACTGGCAGAAGCGCGCATCCCCGGCGTTGTCGCGTCCGCAATCCGAGCAGGCCGGCACGGCGCGAGAGTCTACGCCCGGTCCTCACCGGGTGAGGGGGCAGGACTCACCCCAGCGAGGCCGTGATCGTCTCCTGCAGGACATCGAGTCCGTCGTTCAGCAGCGCCTCGTCGATCGTGAGCGGTGGCAGCAGCCGGATCACGTTGCCGTAGGTCCCCGCCGTGATGACCAGGACGCCTGCTTCCAGGCACCGGCGCGTGATCGCGCTCATGACGTCGGCGCCGAGCGGTTCCTTCGTCGCGGGGTCGGACACGAGTTCCATCGCGCACATCGCGCCGCGGCCGCGGACGTCGCCGATCCTCGGCTCGTTCGCCTGCATCGCGCGGAACCGATCCATCACGATCGCGCCGACGCGACCGGCAGCCTCCAACAGTCCCTCGGCCTCGATCTTGTCGAGCACCGCGAGCGCTGCGGCCGCCGCCACGGGGTTCCCGCCGTAGGTGCCGCCGAGCCCGCCCACGTGCACGCTGTCCATCAGGTCGGCGCGGCCGGTGACCGCGCTGATCGGCAGACCGCCGCCCAGAGACTTCGCGCTCGTGACGATGCCCGGCGTGACGCCCTCCTCGACGATCGTGAACCACGTCCCGGCGCGGCCCATGCCGCTCTGGATCTCATCGGCGATGAACACGATCCCGTTGGCGGCGCAGAAGTCTGCGATCCCCTTGACGAAGCCCGGGGCCGGCACGATGAACCCGCCCTCGCCCGCGATCGGCTCCATGATCACCGCCGCGATGTTCTCCTCGCCGATGTGCTTGTGCATCTCATCGAGCGCGTACGCGAGGCAGGACGCGGCGCAGGTCTCGGCGGTGCCGCCGGTGGGGCAGCGGTATGGGTAGGCGAAGGGCAGGCGGTAGATCTCGGGCGCGAACGGGCCCATGCCCTGCTTGTACGGCATCACCTTCGCCGTGAGCGACATGCCCATCAACGTGCGCCCGTGGAAGGCGTGGTCGAACGCCACGATGGCGGTGCGGCCGGTCGCCTTGCGCGCGATCTTGATCGCGTTCTCCACGGCCTCGGCGCCTGAGTTCGCGAACATCGTCTTCGCGGGGCCCTCGATGGGAGCGAGCGCGTTCAGCCGCTCGGCGAGTTCGATGTAGGGCTCGCTCGCGGTGACGTGGAAGCAGGTATGGGTGTCGAGCTCCAGTTGCCGTTGCGCGGCGGCGACCACCTCGGGGGCGGTGTGGCCCACGTTCAAGACCGAGATCCCGGTCCCGAAGTCGATCAGCCGGTTGCCGTCGACGTCCTCGATGATCGCGCCGGAGGCGCGGGCGGTGACGATCTGATGCAGGTTCGCGACGCCGCTCGGGATCGCGTCGGCTCGCCGTGCGAACCACTCCCTGCTCGTGGGGCCGGGGATCTCGGTGACGACCTTGCGTTCCTGGGTGATGTCCATCCGGGAAGTGTGCTCCTTCCCGGCCCGCCGCGTCAGGCGCAGAACCGGCGTTGAACGGCACTCAGGACTGTACGGAACGGCGGATCAGGCCACGGTGTGAGCGCCGTCGAGGGCCCCGTTCGTCCATCTTGTACGATCAAGAGCATGCCGGTCGCCGTCCGCGATGTGGTGTCCATCCCGGGAGCCTCGCTGCGCTTCCTCGCCGGCGAGCGGTTCGCGGCTCGGCCCGTCCGCTGGGTCCATATCTCCGAACTGGATGACCCCACCCCGTGGCTCAAGGGCGGTGAACTCATCCTCACGACGGGGCTGCGGCTCGGGGCCACGCCCGCGGCCCAACGCGCGTACATGCGCCGGCTCGTAGCGGCCGATGTCGCGGGCCTCGGGTTCGGCGTCGGGTTCGGTCACGACAAGGTCCCGCGCGCTCTCGTCACCGAGGCCGAGAAGCTGGGGTTCCCGCTCGTCGAGGTCCCCTACGACGTGCCGTTCATCGCCATCACGGAAGCGCTGTTCACGCGCCTGCTGGCCGAGCAGTACGACACCTTGCAGCGCGCCGTCGACGCCGAGCACGTCCTCACGCGCGCGGTGCTCGAGGGTGGCGGGATCGACCGCGTCGCCGCCTCGCTCGCCGAGGTCGTGAAGGGGTGGGCGCTGCTGCTCGACCTGCACGGTCAGCCCATCGTGAGCACTTCGCGCACGGCTTCGCTCCGCCAGGAGCGCGTGTGGCAGGAACTGCGCGTCTCCCGTCCGGAGGCCGCTTCGTTCTCCCTGACGCTCGTGGACCGCGGTCACCACGTCTGGATCCAGCCGGTCGGCGCGCAGGGCCGCGTGGAGGCGTTCCTCGCGGTGGGCAAGCCGGAGCAGCCGACGCAGGTCGACCGGATCGTCGCCGGCCACGCCCTGAGTCTGTTCGCGATCGAGCTCGCGAAGTCGCGGGCGGTCGCCGACGCCGAACGGCGTCTGCAGGGCGACTTCCTCGACGAGCTGGCGAACGGCTCCCCGAGTCCCGCCGAGGCCGCACGCGGCCTCGCCCGTTTCGGGTTCGCCCGCGACACGCAGGTCATGGTCGTCGCCCTGGAGGCGGCCGGCGGGCCGTTCGACCCCGATCTGGTGGCGCTGGCCGCCACCGACCTGCTGTCACGCGAGGAGGGCGGGTTCCTCGTCTCTGCGCACGCCGACGTGGTGCACCTGCTCCTGGCAGCCGAGCCGGCGCCGGACCTCGAGTCGCTCGCGAAACACATCGGTCTGAAGGCGGATCTCTCGCTGCGTGCCGGCGCCGGTTCGGCAGCCGCCGTCGAGGAGGTGGGGCGATCGTTGCGAGAGGCCCGCTATGCGCTACAGGTGTGCCGCCTGGAGGACTGGCCGCACGCAGGGTTCGCCGACTTGGGGACGTACCGGCTGTTGCTCTCGATGGCCGAGCCCGACGCGCTCCGAGCGTTCGCCGACGCCTTGCTCGCCCCGCTCGATACCTACGACCGCGAGCAGCACGGGGATCTGCTGGGGAGCCTCCAGGCCTTCCTGCAGCACAACGCCCGGTGGGAAGCGGC
>JBKJXU010000124.1:0-12029 GCA_046716145.1 Actinomycetota bacterium | reverse complement strand
CATCGCTTATCAGACCGTGGGCGACGGCCCGATCGACATCGTCTGGCAGTTCGATTGGTTGGGCAACGTCGACACCATCTGGGAGTACCGACCGTCCGCGGAGTGGTCCCGTGGCCTCGCGTCGTTCTCGCGTCTCATCTTGCATGACCGTCGCGGAACGGGAGCTTCGAGTCGCAATGTCGACCCCCCCAACCTCGAGACCCGCGTCGCGGATCTGAGGGCGGTCGTGGATGCCGTTGGCTCCGAACGGCCGGTCCTCGGCGGCGCGCCCGAAGGTGGCGCGCCAACATCTTGTTCGCGGCCACCTTCCCCGAGCGCGTCCACTCCCTCTTCTGGTGGTAGCCAGACCGCGCGCGTCCACCCGGGCGCGGAGTTGCTCGCGCAACTCGGCGCGAACCACGGTGAGCGCGTCGGCCACGACCCTGCCCCTTTCCATCCGACGAGAAGCCAGCAACCACGAGAGGGAGATGCGGTGCACCGAGGCGCACCGCGGAGGGGGGAGGCGGGCCCGTCGCGCCTAGCGCGTCGTCCCCGGGGAGGCGAACGCTACCGGGAGCCGGGACCCGCGAGCCATCCCCGATCCGGGGGGTTCGGCGTTCTTGTCGGGGGATAGCGCGGAGGTCTCGCCCCGCTCATGCGATCGGCGTAGCGGCGCTACGTACCGGGCACCTTCCACCGAGGACGGCCTGCGCACGACCCTTTCACATATGACCCAGCAGGGTGGCGCCGCGGCATGAGCATCCGCCGGCGTTCGCGTTCGCTCGTGCTGGGCGAGGCCCTGCTCTTCGTGCGTGGCGTGCTATTCCTCGGGCGCCGCTACGTCTGCCCGTGCTGCGGCTGGCACCTGCGCGCGTTCGTGGCGGGCGGTTCGACCCTGCGCCGCCGCGACCTCAGCTACTGCCCCCGGTGCAACGCGAAGGCCCGCCATCGCCGCATCTGGCTGTTCCTGCAGGAGAGCACGACCCTGTTCCGGGAACGGACACGCCTGTTCGAGATCTCGCCCAAGTACGCGTTCGCGCGGCGGTTCGACGCGATGGACAGCATCGAGTTCGTGGGAGCGGACCTGGGTCGGCGCCCAAAGATCGACTTCCGGATGGACCTTCGCGCCGCACCGATCCGCGACGGCGTGTTCGATGCGCTGCTGTGCGTGCACGTCCTGGAGGACATCGACGACGCCGCCACCGCGATGGCCGAGCTGCATCGCATCCTGCGTCCGGGCGGCTGGGCCCTGGTCTCGGTGCCGACCGACATGGACAACCCCACCATCGAGGATCCGACCGTCACCGACCCGAAGGAGCGCAAACGCCGCTTCGGTGAGGAGGCCCACGTCCGCGTCTACGGCCACGACGTCGTCAAGCGCCTCGAGACCGCGGGCTTCGACGTCCAGGTGGACCTGGCCGCCGACGTGGATCGCGAAACCCAGGCCCGCTTCGGCCTGCGACAGGACGAGAACCTGTTCCTGTGTCGGAGGCCGGCATGACGTTCACGGAGGCCCTGGTCGGTGGCGACGGCGCTGGGAAGACGACGATCGGCAAGGCGCTCGAGGCGAGCGGTGACCCCGTGGCGTGCCGCTACATCTACATGGGACAGAGCGTGCAGTCGAGCGATCGCCCGCTGCCTACGTCGCGGCTGGTCAGGTCAGTGAGGGACCGGCCCGCGTCCGCAGCGGTCGCCAAGGTCAAGCCCAAGGAGAAGAAGAAGCGCAGCCGGCTCCGCATCGCCGCCAGCATGGCGAACCGGATCGCCGAGGCCACCTGGCGCAGGGTGCTCATCTGGCGTGCCACGCGACGGGGCCTCGTGGTGATCAGCGACCGTCACTTCCTGTTCGAGGCGGCCACCTACGCCCCACCCGAGGTGATGTTCGCGCGCAAGGGAGAGACCTCGGTCAGGCGCCTGGGACGACGCCGCGACGCCATCATCGCCCAGGGCGAGCGGACGCCGAACTTCGTGCGCGTGGACTCGGACCGCCCGCTCGAGGACGTGCTCGCCGACGTGCGGAGCACGATCGCTGGGTTCGCGGCCACGCGCCACGGTTCGGCCTCGCTCCCAACCCGATAAGGCCCGGTCGTCACGGCCATCCGAACTAGGCGAGCCAGGCGGACATCCGCCGGCGCTTCCGCACCACGGCTATGCCCTCCCCTGAGCACCACGACCCCGAGCGATCGCGAGCCGGACCGACCGCACCCAGTCCCAGATGAACGGGCCGGGGTCGCGCCACGTGAAGAGAGCTTCGCGCTTGCGGCCCCGGATCGAGCGCAGGTACCCACTGATCGTCAGATCGCCCGCCCGCATCTCGTGCAGGGCGGACTGGAGGTCGCGCCGGAAGTAGATCCACTTCGCATCGCCGTAGCGCTGGCGCAGGTTCGGCGGGGGCTCAAGGCCGAGCGCGTCGCGGTACATCGCGTAGTGGAGATCCACGCCGCCCGCCTCGGCGATCGCCGAGCGTCCGGTCGGCCGGCCCACGTTGGGCTCCACGATCAGGTGCCGGCCCGTCCGCTCGTCGCGCTTGACCTCGAGGTAGGCCAGGCCGCGGAAACCGACCTCGCGGAACAGGCGCACGGTGATGTCGAGAACCTCGTCGTTACGGCACTCCTGACCCAGGCAAGACTCGCCGGTCTGGGGCGGCCACTGCCTGAGCTTGCGCGCGACGAACGTGGTCAGAGGCTCGGAACTCGCATCGAAGTACGCGTTGCAGGAGAAGAGGTTTTCGCTCGGACCGGCGATCCACTCCTGCGCGATGAGCAGGGCGGCGAAACGCTCGTACCGGTCGTAGAGGTCGAGCAGCTCCGGACCGGTCGCCACCATGAACGCCTTGCGCGGCACGTTGCGCTCCCACGCGGGCGTGGAACTCGTCGGTGGCTTCAGGACCACGGGGAGGTTGAAGCCCGCTGCGACGCTCTCAGCGTCCTCGCGCGTACGAAGGAACGCCGTGCGCGGGATCGGCAGATCGTGCTTCATCGCCCATGTGTAGAAGCGCACCTTGTCCATCAGCAGGTCGACCACGTCGTGATCTGGCAGCACCACGTGGAACCAGGGCTCCAGACGTGCTCGGTGCGTCGAGATCAGGTGGACCTGCTGGTCGAGCGCCGGGAACAGGACCGCCCGCGCCTCCAGCGTCGGGCCCAGTCGCTCGAGCGCCTCGATGAGGGCCTCGCTCGTCGTATCGGCCACGACGATCCGTTCGGGCAGGCGCGTGCGGCAGCACACGTGCCTGCGGTCGCGCGCGACGCCGATCACGGGCACCCCGTGGCCGGAAAGGATCCGGGCCACCTGCAGTCCGTTGACGTGATCGAGGCCCACGATGACCGCGCGTGGGACCGACGCCGGCGGCGGTGCTTGACCGCGGCGGCGAGCCACCTGCGCGCCGGTTCCTTGGCGGCGTACACGATCGGCGAGCACCATGGGAATTCGACGGATCCTTTCGCTCGGGGCACGACGGAAGCGCCCACCCCCGTGGAGGCTAGATGAACCCGTCTGGTGTCTGAAGGTGCCCGAGGCGTAGGTCGCCTACGCGGTCTGCGGGAGAGAGGAGAAGGGTCGCTGAACCTGACGCGGAGGCTGGTCGGTCGTCGGCCTCGGGCGCCTCTTCCGCGGCCGGTTCCGTCAACCGGGCCGCGAGCCGTGCGAACGAGCGCCCGATCCGCCCACGAGGGGGCAGGAGCCGCCCGTGATCCTGGGCACGAGTGACGCCGGCATCGACCGAGATCACCGCTGGTGCGTCCGCGCCGAAGACGCGTCGCACGTCTGCCGGTGCGATCTCGCTGCGCGCGGCGGCGTCGGTTGTGTGCGGCCGGCACCCGATACGCGCTCGCCTCCACGTGCGGTGCTGCTCCTCTTCACGAGGGTCGCCGGGGGGTACCCCTACAAGCCGATGTAGCGTCGAGCATTCGGTGCGCGGTCATCGTGGGGTGAGCCGGCGGTCCCGGACTTCACGACGAAACGAACGGGCTTGTCGATGCTGAACCACCCGGCGGGAACCTGGCAAGCGATGTCTCTCATACCGGGTCGAGTCGAGCCTCGTTTGCCGATGAAGTCGCCGAGGTAGCCGTTCTCGAGCTTCTCGACAACGCAGTCTCTACCGCTGATCTCGATGATCCGGTCGAACCGATACGACCCCGTCGTGTCGAGCAGGACGCTGAAACTCCTGTCCCGATATCGCTGATCCCATGTCCTGATCCGTATGTAGACGGCGCCCGAGACATCGCTCCACACCTTGCGGATGTCGGGCAGGCTGTGCGTGTCGTCCGGGTCGGTCCTGAGCGTGAGGGAACGCGCCGATGCCAGACTGGCCATCATCCCGGCCACCAGACCTATCGTCGCCAACAGCGAGATCACCCGTCGGGGTGTGCGGCGCTTGGGCATGGCCTGCATGGGTCTCCTCCTCCGTCCCTCAAGACCGATCTCGATCGAGCGGGAACCTATGGCAGGTTCGATCCCCGGTCAACCAGATCGCAGCCGCCTGCCTCACTCGCCCAGGTCATGCGGCGTCACGAACGCGTCCAGGTGAGCGCACCCGGTCGCGACCTCGGACCATCTGTCGACCCGGAAGTCGAGCGTCGCGAGGCCGCCGGTCGGGTACTTGGTCAGGATTCGGTCGAGCGCTTCGCCGTCGGCCGCGAGGCGCCCGGCGAGCACCCCGATCCCCGGGTTGTGCCCGACGAGCAGGACCGAGCCGGCGTCGTCCGGCACCTGTCGCAGGCGCACGAGGAGAGCGTCGGCGTCGAAGGTGTACAGCGTCTCCTCGATCGAGACGGGCACCGCCTCGCCGAGGCCCGGCAGCACCCCGGCGAGCGTCTCTCTGGCGCGGACGGCCGAGGAGCACAGCACCAGGTCGGGCCGGACACCGGCCGCCTTGCAATGCTCGCCGAGCGCCGCGGAAGCTCTCCGGCCGCGCTCGGACAGCGGGCGATCGATGTCGGCGATGCCCGCGTCGCCCCACGAAGACTTCGCGTGGCGGAGCAGCCAGAGTCGTCGCACGGCGCGATCCTACCGGCGCGGCGCTGCCCCGTAGACTCACGCGCCGTGGATCCCTCCGCCGTGTACGGGGCCGTGGGCGGCCAGCCCTTCTTCGACCGGCTGGTCGACCGCTTCTACGACGGCGTCGAAGCCGACCCGGTCCTGCTGCGGCTCTATCCGCACCCCGACGATCTGACGGATGCGCGCCGGCACCTGGCGCTGTTCCTCGGCCAGTACTGGGGCGGTCCCAGCACGTACAGCGACGAGCGGGGCCACCCTCGCCTGCGGATGCGGCACGCGCCGTTCGCGATCGGCATCGAGGAGCGCGACCACTGGCTCGCCGCGATGCAGGGAGCGCTCGATGCGCTCGCGCCGGCGCCAGAGGTCCGCGATGCCTTCGACGCGTACTTCGCGATGGCGGCGGACTCGATGCGGAACCGGGACTGACCGTGCCTGCGGATCTGGTGATCGTGCACGGGGCGGTGCACACCGTGGACGAGCGTCTCCCGAAGGCCGAAGCGGTGGCGGTGACCGGTGAGCGCATCTCGTGGATCGGGGACGACGAGGGCGCCCGCGAGCACATCGGTCCGGCCACGGAGGTGATCGACGCGGGTGGAGGGACGGTCCTGCCCGGCTTCGTCGATGCGCACAACCATGTCCGCCTCGGCGCGAACCCTGACGCGGTGCAGTTCTTCGGCGCCACCTCGCTCGAGGAGATCCACGAGCGGATCCGGACGTACCTGGACGCGAACCCCGAGGCGACGTGGGTGGAGGGTGAGGGCTGGAACTACACGGCGATCCCCGGCGGCTCGCCCACCGCTGCGATGCTGGAGGGCGTCACGGGTGGCCGTCCCGCGTTCCTGTTCTCCTACGACGTGCACACCGTGTGGATGAACCGTGAGGCGCTCGCCGTGTTCGGCATCACGCGGGGGAGCGACGCGCACCTGCCGTGGGGGACGGTCGAGGTCGATGCCGCAGGTGTGCCGACGGGCTACGTCCACGACTTCGCGGTGCTCGGCATCAGCGAGGAGGGCCAGCGCGCGCTGTTGCCGCACGTGCCCGGGTACGCGCCCGCGTCGCAGTACGACCGGATGCTGGAGAGCCTGGACATGGCGGCGGCCTTCGGTATCACGACGATCGTGGAGCCGCAGAACGGGCTGGACGATCTCGCACTGTTCGCGCGCGCCCGCGACGAGGGGACGCTCCGTTCGCGGTTGATCGCGGCGATGCTCTGCCTCCCGGGGACCTCCGACGAACGCCTCGACGCGCTGGAGGAAGCCCGGGCGCGCTACGCCGATGACCGGTTCCGCGTGTCCGCGATCAAGCTCTACATCGACGACGTGATCGAGCCGCACACGGCGGCGATGCTCGAGCCGTACACGAACCGCCCCGACACCTCCGGGCAGACCTTCTGGGAGCCGGGGGAGTTCGCGGCCTTCGTGGCGAAGGCCGAGCGGCGCGGATGGCAGACGTTCACGCACGCGACGGGCGACCGTGGGATCCGCACGGTGTTGGACGCCGTGGCGCACGCGCGCGCCGAGAACGGACCGGCGGACGCGCGCCATCAGATCGTGCACGTGGAATGCGTCCACCCCGAGGACCTGGCGCGGTTCGGCGACCTCGGTGTGGTCGCGTGCATGCAGCCGCGGCACTGCGCCCCCGACATCGTGGCGGAATGGCGGGCCAACGTGGGGACCGAGCGCGAGCGCACCGCCTGGCCGTTCCGCTCGATCGCGAGCCACGGAGGCGTGCTGGCGTTCTCGAGCGACTGGAACGTCGCCGAGATGGACCCGATGTACTGGCTGTACACGGCGATCACACGGGCCGCGCCCGACGGATCGGGAGCGTGGAGCATGGACGAGGCGGTGGATCTGGACACCGCGCTCCGGGCCTCCACGTGGGGAAGCGCGTTCGCGAACCGGGTGGATGACCGCCGGGGGTTCCTGGCGCCGGGCGCCGACGCCGACATCGCCGTGTGCTCGCGCGACCTGCATGCGATCGGCGATCCTCGTGAACTCTTGGACGCGCAGGTCACCTACACGGTCGTCGCCGGCGAGGTCGTGCATCGCCGGGACGGCTGAGCCCACCGGAACCGCGACCCGGCGTAGGATCGTTCGGTGGCACGCCGATGGGGCACGGCTCTCGCCGTCGCATGGATGATCCTGCTCGCGGCGTGTACACCGCCCGAGCGCACGGTGACCTCGCAGGCGCCCCTCGCGCCCTCGCCCGCCCCCACGGCCTCGCCCTCGGGAGCCGCGCCGCTCCCGGAGCCCCCTCGGTCCGCATCGTCGCTACCGGGCAACCTCCTGGTTCGAACCGCGGCCGGCGGTCTGCAGCTCGTGAGTCCCGATGGCGCGGCGGCGCGTGTGGTCGTGGAAGGGGTGTCCGATGAGATCGCGGTGCTCACCGCGGCGTGGTCACCCGACGGGGAACGGATCGCCTGGTCGCAGATCGACGCACTCGGTGACGCCGCCGCGCGCGTGGTGTGGAGCGACCTCGACGGGGGGCGGCGCGCAGAAGCCCTCGTGCCGTTCGCCCCGTTCTACCTTTCATGGGATCCCACGTCATCGCGGGTGGCGTTCCTGGGCGGCAACGCCCCGCTCACGCTCGGCATCATGGAGCGCACGAACGGGCAGACGGCCGGCCGTCCGTTGGCGAAAGGCCAGCCCTTCTACTTCTCGTGGGCGCCCGACGGTGAGCGGCTGGTGACCCACGTCGATGAGCGACTGCTCGACACCGTCACGCTCGACGGGAAGATCGAGCATCTCGTGGGTGTGACCGGACTCTTCCAGGCGCCGGTGTGGACCTCCGACGGTGAGACCCTGGTCTACGCGGCGGTGGATGAGGGTCTCGTCGCCCGCGACGTCGGCACCGGCGAGGTCCGGTCGCTGGCGCCGCTGGACGGAGGTGCCTTCCTGGTGGTCTCGGCGGACGGGCGCCGGGTGGCGTTCCACGCCCGGGGGCCTACCGAGCAGGACTTCTACGAACGCGATCTCCCCGAGACCGCCACCGACCTGGGCGTGCGGGTGGTCGGCATCGCCGGAGGTCCGGAGACCCAGGTCTCCGAAGCCCCTGCCATCGCGTGGTCCTGGAGCCCCGACGGTCGCCTGCTCGCGATCTTGGAGCCCGTCTACGACGACGATGCGATCCGGTTCCGGTGGGTCGTCTGGGATGGGACGAACACGGTCGCGTTCGAGCCATTCGTTGCCACCGTCGGGATGCAGCAGGGGGAGGTGCCGTTCTTCTCGCAATTCGCCCAGAGCACCACGATGTGGGCGCCGAACTCGAAGGCGTTCGCCTACGCGGCGGAGTTACCGGACGGCACCAACGCGATCTGGATCCAGCCGGTCGGAGCGGACGAAGCCGCCTACCCGGTGGCGCCCGGTGCCGGGGTCTCTTGGTCGCCGGTGGCGGGAGCCTTGATCCTCAGCGCTGGCTCGATCGCTTCGATCGGGTAGCCCCGCCCAGGAGTCCCAGGTCGATCGCCACGCCGATCACGATCACCACGACGCCGCCCGCCGTGATGCCGCCCGAAGCCGTGGACAGGTCGTTCTTCGCCACCGCGTAGGCGATCGTGGTCGTCGGCATGGCGAAGAACCCGACCGTCGCCCAGAACCACCCCGCGAACGCCATCGCCAGGTAGTTCGTGAACAACCAGAGGATCACGATGACGAACCGCGGGGTGATCAACGAGAAGAGCCCGAACAGGCACCCCGTCATGGCGTTGCCCCGTTGGTCGCGCCGTGCTCTGACCCTCGATCCCTGCGCATCAACGCAACGTACCCGACGATCGCGATCGCGGCGAACGAGAACCACTGGATGGCGTAGGACAGGTGCGGGCCCTCGTCCATGGCCGGCAGCGACGTGGGCGTGGGCAGGTCACCGGCTTGCGGGGGCGTCTGGGCCTGCAGGAGGAGGTAGACCGGGGCGAGGTCCAGTCCGGTGGCGGCCGCGATCGTCTCGATCTCGATGGCCCGCACCGTGGTCCCGGGCTCGTCCTCGGGGAAGGCCGCTCCCTCCTCCGCCGGGAGGAGCACCCCCTGCACGCGCACGGGTCCGTCGGGTGGGGGACCGTCGCGAACGGGAGCGGTCCGGTCCGCCTCGAACGGCACCCAGCCACGATCCACCAGCACCACAGCACCTCCGTCGAGCAGCAGCGGGGTGAGCACGTGATCACCCGGAGCGCTTGGGAGCGGGCGCCCGTAGAGGATCAGCTCCCCGGCGACCAGGTAGGTCCCCGTCGCGGTGACCCTGCGGTAGGGGGCATCCTGGGCCGGACCGGCCAGGACCGTGTCGATCGGCGCGACCGGCCGTTGGGTCCCCACCTCGATCCGAGCGTTGGTGGCTCGGCGATCCGACAGCCGTGAAAGCTGCCAGAACCCGAGCCGGACACAGGCCGCCGCGACGAGGACCGCGATGATCAGCAGGGCGGTGCGGCGGAGCCGGGGTCGCGTCATCCGGTCTTCAGGAGATCTTCGTCTCCTGGATGGTGTTCCCGCCGTCGACGACCACCACCGAGCCGGTGACGTAGGAGGCTCGCTCGCTCGCCAGGAAGGCGATGACCTCGGCCACCTCCTCCGGCGTGCCGCTTCGCCCCACAGGTGTCTGCATCCCGGCGCGAGCCTCCTCGGGGAGCTGCGACCCCGTCGCGATCCATCCGGGAGCCACGGAGTTGGCCGTCACGCCGGAGCGGCCCGCCTCGATCGCGACCGCGCGCATCATGCCGTCCATCCCGGCCTTGGCGGCGCCATACCCGGCCGACCCGGCGGTGGACACGATCGGGCCCGTCACCGACGAGACCATCACGATCCGCCCCCAGCCTCGCTCGATCATGCCCGGCAGGACGGCGCGCGTGACGGCATAGGTGGTCTGCAGGTTCATGGCCAGCTCGAGGTCCCAGTCGGCATCCAGCGTCGCGGCGAAGTCCCCGCCCGCGGGGCCGCCGGCCGCGACGCTGATCATCCCGGCATTGTTCACGAGGATGTCGATACGGCCGAACGTCTCGTGCACCGCGTCCACCATCGCCCGCGCCTGCGCGCGGTCGGCCAGGTCCGCAACGAACCCAGCGGCGTCCAGGCCCCGGGCCGCCAGCTCGGCCGCGCGTTCGTGGATACGGTCGGTGGTCGAGCAGATGGCGAGCGACGCACCGTCACGGCCGAGCGCGGCGGCCGAGGCGAACCCGATGCCCTCGGGCGAACCGGCGCCCGTGATCAACGCGACGCGAGCGCGGCCGGGTTCTTCCACCGAGCCAGCCTATCGACACTCAAGGTTCGCGTGGGTGGTTGCCGATGCTCTAGGGTAAGCGGCGCGGCGGGGTTGTCGTCCTGGACGGACGGCGGCCCGCCACGACCGAGGGTGCCGGAGGGAGTGATCCGGGTGACGAAGTTCTCTGTGAGGATGCGGTCCTGGCTCGGGGACCGGCTCCATCCCGAAGACGGCGCGACCGCCGTCGAGTACGCATTGATGGTGGCGCTGATCGCCGTCGTGATCGTGGCAGCGGTAGCGCTGCTAGGGGAGTCGACGAGCAGCGCGTTCGAGGACCCAGTGTTGATCGGCGGCTTGAGCTAGCTGAGGCCGTGGCGTCATCGGCTAGGCTTCGGCCCCATGACGGCCCCGCACGCCTTGCTCGATCTGCAGGCCACCGATCTGCTCATCGACCGTCTGGCATCGCGCGAGCGTGCCCTGGAGGCGGGCGGTGTCCTCGCGGAAGCCCGGGAAGAGGCCGACGCCGCGGAGCGAGCGCTCGGCGAGATCGGACTCGAGCGTGACGTCCTCGAACGCGACGCGTCGAAACTGGAGCACGAGATCGACTCGCTGGCGCAGAAGGCGGCCGCCGAGCAGCAGCGGATGAGCGACGGATCGGTGGCCAACGCCCGTGAGCTGGAGGCGATGGGCCGCGAGGTTGAGAACCTCCGCAAGCGGATCGCCGGCCGAGAAGACGAGCTCCTCGCACTGATGGAGCATCGTGAAGACGTCGAGCGAAGATCGGCCTCCGCGGCCTCGGTCGCGCAGGAGCTGCGGACGAAGGTCGAACACGTCGCGGGAGACGCCACGACGGAACTCTCGCAGGTGAAGACCGACCTGGCCGTTCACCGACAGGAGCGCGCGACCCTGGCGGCCACGATCGATCCCGAGCTCCTCGGACTCTACGAAGACCTGCGTTCGCACAAGAAGGGTGTCGGTGCTGCCGCGCTCGTCGACGGCGTGTGCCAGGGCTGCCACGAGAGGCTCTCGTCCGTCGATCTGGACCGTGTCAAGCGCACCGACGGCGTGGCGCGCTGCGAGCACTGCCGTCGGATCCTGGTCCTGTGAGCGCGTACCCGCGGCTGGTCATCCACTGCGACGGCGCCGCCCGGGGGAACCCGGGCCCCGCCGGCGCCGGCGCCTACGTCACGACGCCTGCAGGCGAGGTCGTCGCCGAGATCGCCGAAGGGCTGGGGGAGACCACCAACAACGTCGCCGAGTACACGGCCGCGATCCTCGGCCTTGAACGTGCGGCGGAGCTCGGGGCCTCCGAAGTCTTGTTGCGCTCGGACTCCCAACTCCTGGTGAACCAGTTGACCGGGCGGTACCGGGTCAAGACGGCGCACCTACGCCCGTTGTACGACCGCGTTCGCGCCCTGGCCGCGACGTTCGAACGGGTGACGTTCGAGCACGTGCGCCGCGAGGGCAACGTGGACGCGGACCGTCTCGCCAACGTCGGGGTGGACGCCTGGCTGGCGGCGCGCGACCGCTGAGCGGTACCGTGATGGCGGAGGAGCCGGCCGGGCGGCCGCGGTCCGGGTCGTTCGCGGTCCGGGTCGAGGAAAGTCCGGACTCCGCAGGGCAGGACGCTGGCGAGAGCCAGGCGGGGGCAACCTCGCGAAGGGGCAACAGAAAGCAGACCGCCTCCCGTTCGCGGGCGGTAAGGGTGCAACGGTGGGGTAAGAGCCCACCAGCGCGGCGGGTGACCGCCGCGGCTCGGTAACCCCCGTCCGGAGCAAGGCCGAGCAGGGAGCGTTCGAGGGTGGCCCGCCCGAGCTCCCGGGTAGGCCGCACGGCGCGGGCGAACCGCGACGCGGCCGGATGCACGT
>JBKJXU010000123.1:0-4725 GCA_046716145.1 Actinomycetota bacterium | reverse complement strand
TCGATCTTGTCGACGACCGGCTCCTCACCCCAGTAGTACGGGTTGCGCTCCATCGTGAAGAACTGGCCGTTCTCCCACTCGGTGATCGTGAACGGGCCGCTGCCGATGCCGGGGATGGTCTCCACCTGCTTGATGGTCTTCAGGTCGTCGTCGTTGTACTGCCCCCAGAAGTGCTCCGGCACGATGTAGACCCACGGCGGCATCGCTGGCGCGAAGGTGGGCTGGGACGCCTTCCAGATCAGCGTGGTGTCGTCGGGCGTCTCGAAGACCGGATCGAACGGGAAGTACCCGCGGTACTGCGGGATCTTGTGATCGATGATGAAGCGGTAGGTGAAGGCGATGTCGCGCGACGTGAGGGGTTCGCCGTCGCTCCACGTGAGGCCCTCGCGCAGTTCGCAGGTGTACGTCATGAAGTCCGCGTCGGGCTCACACCCGGTGGAAAGGCTGGGGGCAGCCGAGGCGTCCTCGCTGCTGAACTTGAGCATCATGTCGTACTGGATCGTCGCCAAGGACCAGTCGCTTCCCGCGTTGATCCCCCAGATGTTGTCCGTGGTGAGATCGGAGGTGGTGCCCACGCGGAGCACGATCTCCTGGTCCGGTTCGGCCGTCTGTGCGGCCGCCGGAACAGCCATCGCGATGCTCACGAGGGCGGCCGCTGCCGCCCGTTTCAGGTTCCTACCCATCCCGTCCCCCTCGCTCACCTCTGGCGGACCCTAGCCGCCCGGCGCATCGGCGCACAAGGGCGTCCTCGAACCGTTCCTCTGTCTTCATACGACGTTCGACCACGCCCGGCGTCCGCGCTCGTCCGAGACGACGAGACGCTGCCAGGGGTGGGCACGCTTCTCGGCCCACGCGTCGGGGCCCTGTTCGAACCTGACACGGGTGATGAGCCCTCGGTCATCGCGCTGGAGGATCCGGGCCCCCTCACGGCGTCCTCGCGGACCCACGGAGACACCCCATCCCTGTTCCCACGACGCGTGCAACCACACGTCGGCGCACGGGCTGCAGGCGACCTCGACCGCGGTCCCGTCGCGCTCGACATCCGCGATCGTGGGGCCGTTCGAGGCGTACACATGACCTTCGCGCAGCGCATGGACAACGGCCTCGCGCGTGCGCTCGGCGGCGCGAACCATCGTCCAGGCATCCCCGACGTCGAACGCGGGATAGTGGGAATCATCCGTGGCGAACGGCGCGAACGAGATCCCTGCGTCCTGGGCCAGATCCCAGACGTAGGACGAATCCCCGCGGTCGTTCTCCCGGTGCGCCGAGGCGTTCCAGATCTCCATCCCGTCCATCGCGCGGGCCGCGAAGACGCTCTCCTGCGGCAACCCGCTCCATGACGGGTGACAGAGGAACGTGGCCCCACCCTGTTCACCCACGTAGGCGGCGCCGTCGTCGAAGGTCGCGAACGTGCGGAACCCCGAGTTGTCGAACAGGTACCAGTTCTCCGGATCGCCGTTGGGCTCCTCCGGGACGTCGTCGATCCCGATCGCGATGAACTCCGGCGCCATCGGACCCCCGACCGGGTCGACCCCGAGCTCGGCGCCCGGGATGACGAGCAGCCCCTCGGGCCCGTCGACCTTCGTCATGGTCCAGTGGTCCGAGATGGTGAGCACGTCGAAGCCGTGGTGGAAGTACTCCTGGGCCACGTACTCCGGACCCAGCTCACCGTCGGAGCGCAGCGAATGCGCGTGGAATTGGGCCTTGAGCCACTCGCCCTCGGTGCGGAACGGGTTGGTCGGACGCAGCGCGGCCCCCTTGGTCGGTCGGGCGAGCCTAGCAGCGGACCCCGGCGCGCTGTGAATCATCTCGGTGCGCGGTGCGCAACACCGATGTGGTCAATCGAGGATCGCATCCAACCCAACGGTCAGACCCGGGTGCGCCGGCGCCCATCGGATCGCGAGCAGCAGCCCCGGCATGAACGCAGCGCGGTCGGTGGTGTCGTGCCGGATCGTGAGCGTCTGCCCCGCCCCACCGAAGAGGACCTCCTGGTGGGCGAGCAGCCCCGGCAGGCGTACGGCGTGCACGCGGATGCCGTCGACGTCGGCGCCGCGGGCACCGGGGTGCGCACCGTCGCCGCCGGGCGGCGCCCAGTCGCCCCTGCGAGCGGACGCGATCCGTCCCGCGGTGGCGATCGCGGTGCCCCCGGGTGCGTCGGCCTTCCCGTCGTGATGGAGCTCGACGATCTCCGCCGCGTCGAAGGAGCGGGCGGCTTGCTCGGCGAAACGCATCATCAGGACGGCGCCGATCGCGAAGTTCGGGACGATCACGATGCCGACCGGAGCGTGACGCCAGGCCTCGTCCACCGCGAACCCGGTGGTCCCCTCCACGACGTGGACCCCGTGCTCGATCGCCCAGGCGATGTGTTCGGGCGCGAATTCTCCGCTGGTGAGATCGACGATGACCTCCGCACCGGCGTCATGGACGCTCTGCACGGCGTCGGTGTAGACGAGGTCGGCCTCCCCCACGCCGAGGACGTCGGCCACGCGCGATCCGGCGGCCGAGCGCGAGACCGCGGCGACCAGATCGAGCCCTTCCGCGTCGAGGATCGCAGCGCACGCGGCCCGGCCCATCGCGCCGGTGGCGCCCACGACCCCGACGCGGATCACGCGAGCGCACCCTTGAAGGCAGAGGAACCGAAGGGTCCGAGCACGGTGAGCGTCATCGGTTGCGACAGTACCCGGTGCGCAACCTGCCGCGCATCCTCGAGGGTCACGGCCCGGATCTTCCGCAACGTCTCGTTCAGGGTCAGGATCTCGCCGTGCGCGATGGTGGCCTTCCCCAGACGCGACATCCTCCCGCCCGGGTCTTCCAGCGACAGGACGCTCGCCCCCGCCACGTGGCCCTTGGCCCGCGCGAACTCCTCCTCGGTGAGCCCCCCGTCGCGGACCGACTCGATCTCGCGACGCATGAGACCGAGGACCTCGTGCGCACGCCCGGGCGTGGTGCCCGCGTACGCGCTGAACAGCCCCGCCTCCGTGTATTGGCCGTGGAAGGAGTAGGCGGTGTAGGCGAGCCCGCGCTTCTCCCGGATCTCCTGGAAGAGCCGGGAGCTCATGCCGCCGCCGAGCGCGGAGTTGACCACCCAGAACGCGAACCGGTCCGGGTCTGAGCGAGCGAGGCCGTTGGTCCCGATCACGACGTGCGCCTGCTCGGTCTTCTTCCTGCGTACCACGGTGGCCCCGGAGGACGTCGGGGGACGTGCGTGTGCCCGGAGGTTCCAGGCAGAACGCGAGCGCGGCCCCAGCGCGCGCCCGGTGTCCATGCGCGCGCGCACGAGGCGGACGACGTCGTCGTGGCGCACGTTGCCCGCGGCGGCGACCACCAGGTTCCCGGGCACGTAATGCCGCTTGTAGAACGACCTCACGCTCGTGGTCGTGGCCGAGCGGATCCGGTCCTCGGTCCCCAGGATGGGCCGGCCGAGCGGGTGCCCCGGCCACAGGGCCTGGGTGAAGACGTCGTGGACGACGTCTTCCGGCGAGTCCTCGTGCATGTGGATCTCTTCCAGGATCACCTGCGCCTCGGCTGAGAGATCACCGCTCTTGATCCGTGAATCGGTGAACATGTCCGCCAGGTGATCGACCGCCATCTCCAGGTCGCGGTCGAGGATGCGTGCGTAGTAGCACGTGTATTCCTTGGCCGTGAAGGCGTTGAGATCGCCGCCAACCGCATCGAACGCCTGCGCGATGTCCTGGGCGCTGCGGGTCGGTGTCCCCTTGAACAGCAGATGCTCTAGGAAGTGGCAGTGCCCGCTGATCGCGGGCCGCTCATCGCGCGAGCCGGCCAACACCCAGAAGCCGATCGAAACGGAGCGGACGCCAGGCATCCGCTCCGTCACGACACGCAGGCCGGAGGAGAACTCCGTCCGCTCTATCGGCATCGTCGTTGACTCAGGCGTCCTTGCGCTCGCCGCCATCGCGGAAGCGCTTGCCCTGCCGGTCACCGCGCGGCCGGTCACCGCGGGGGCGGTCACCGCGAGGACGATCGCCTCCGGTTTCCACCTCCTGGCCTTCGGGGACCTCCCATTCGGTGCCGATCGGCTTCAGGCTGATCTTGCCCTGGCCGTCGACATCCTCCACGAGCACCGTGATGGCGTCGCCCTCCTTGATGGCCTCCTCCACGCTCGAGAGACGCTTGCCGCGCCCGAGCTTGGAGATGTGCACCAGACCATCGCGGCCGGGCACGAGGTTCACGAACGCGCCGAACGTGGTGGTCTTCACCACGCGGCCCTCGTAGGTCTCGCCCACCAGGACGGGGCGGGGGTTCGCGATCTCCTCGATCATCCGAGCGGCTTCGTCGGTGCCGCCGGCCTCGTGCGAACCGATGAACACCCTGCCGTCGTCCTCGATGTTGATGTCGGCACCGGTGAGGGCGATGATCTCGTTGATCTTCTTCCCCTTGGGGCCGATGACCTCGCCGATCTTGTCGACCGGGATCTGGATCGTGATGATCCGCGGGGCGTTGTCGCTCACGGAGTCACGCGGAGCGGGGATGGCCGCGAGCATCACCTCGAGGATCGCGAGCCTGGCCTCCTTCGCCTGCTGCAGGGCGCCCGCGAGCACCTCGGCCGGCATACCCGCGACCTTCATGTCCAGCTGGATCGCGGTCACGAAGTCCTCGGTTCCCGCGACCTTGAAGTCCATGTCGCCCAGGGCATCCTCGATACCCTGGATGTCGCTCAGAATCGTGTAGCCCGCGTCGGCGCTGTCGCCGCCGCTGATGAGG
>JBKJXU010000122.1:0-2670 GCA_046716145.1 Actinomycetota bacterium | reverse complement strand
ATCGGTGTGATCCGCCGCCAGACCGATCAGACCCTCGTCCAGACCATCGGGGCTACCGGGGATCGCTCCGGTCTCCTTCTGCAACTCGTGAGCTACCGCTTCGAGGGCGGACTGCGCAGCAGGTTCCCCCATCCACCCGTTGTTGCCCTCGGTGGGAATCACGCGGCATTCCTCCACTCCATTCGAGGGAGACGCCGAGGCTGGAGGGGAGGCAAACGGACCGGAAACGGGACGATCGATTCTCATCAAAGGCCCCGCGAAAGCGCCAGCTCCCACCACCAAGGCGAGGCAGGCAACCACGGACGCCGCCAAACCGAAACGTCGAACTCGCGCCCTCTTGATGATCTGCTCGCTTCCCCGCGAGGGACCCCTTGACTTGCTTGCCTCAGCAGTCAGCCCTTCTCTCAATCTCTCCTCGTCCATACGATTCAGTCTCCCAACTCGTGCAGCTCTTCCCTGAGGGTGCTCACGCCTCGATTGACCAAACTCTTGACGGAGGATGCGGAGCAACCCATCGTTCGGGCCGTTTCCTCTACAGACAGATCCTCGTAGTAGCGAAGGACTACGGCCACCCTCTGGCGAAGGGGCAGACGCCCTATCGCCTGCATCAGCGAGCCCGATGGTGCGGTAGTAGGCGACTCGTGCTCCGGCTCGCGGAAGGCCTTGAGTCTCACTTCGCGGGCTCGCTCCCTAGCGAGCCTTCGCTGGTAGTCGCGGCAAAGATTGACCACGGTGCGGCGCAAGTACCACTCGAACGCTTCGGGTCGCCTCAGATCCCGGAAGCGACCGAACAGGCGAATGAAGGCGTCCTGGACTACGTCCGAAGCAATCTCCTGATCGCCGAGGAGCAAGAGGGCGAGCCTATGGGCATGGGGCGCATACCGCTCATAGAGTTCTCCAAGCTCCTCGCGGGTTCGCTTCATCACGATTCGTGGAACGCTATCCATCTGTCGGCCGTTCACCTTCCTGCGACCTCAAGCCAGGACAGTATGGGACTCGTGTCCTTAAGACGAAGCTCGAGGGGCTCAGGTTGCGATTCTGGGACGTCGACTCCGATTCCTGAACGGCCTATGGCCTATCCCGTGTGACGATCGCGTTGCAGATGTGCCCCGCGGCGAAGCCGCGGGGCCTCCGATCGCGGATACCGGTATATGGACGTGCATCCCGGGCCCTGGTGGGACCTGGCCGCGTGCCGCGGCCAGGACGCGACCCCGTTCTTCGCACCGTCGTACTTCGAGCGGCGGGCGGAGAAGCTGGCGCGCGAGGCCGTCGCCAAGGCGGTGTGCCTGCGGTGTCCCGTTCGGCCCGAGTGCCTGGAGCACGCCCTTTCGACGGGCGATCCACACGGCGTCTGGGGCGGGTTGAACGAGGCCGAACGCCGGGCCGTCCTGCGCGGGAGGCGTACCGCGGCCGCGTGGTAGTCACCGGGTGCCGCGTTCAGCCCCGCGTGGGAGCATGCGCGCATGCGCGACGAGCAGATCCTTGCCCGGCTCGACGAACTCGGCCTCGTGCTCCCCCCTCCGCCCGCGGCGCTCGCCGCCTACGTCCCGTGCGTGGTGCACGAGGGGATCGCGTGGGTCGCAGGTCAGGTCCCGATGGTGGACGGGAAGCCCGCACCGACCGGCCGGCTCGGCGACGGCGTGACGGTTGCCGAGGGTGCGGACGGTGCCCGCCGAGCCGCGCTCCAGGCGCTCGCGGTCCTTCGTGACGCCCTCGGCTCGTTCGACCGTCTGGATCGCATCGTGCAGGTGAGCGTGTTCGTCGCGGCGACGCCGGATTTCGTGGAGCACCCCACGGTCGCCAACGGAGCGAGCGAACTGTTGGTGGATGTCCTGGGCGAGGCCGGCCGTCATGCCCGGGTGGCGGTCGGCGCGGCGTCGCTGCCGCTCGGAGCCGCGGTCGAGGTAGCCGTAACGGCCGCCGTGACGCGCTAGCGCGGGAACCGCAGGTCGCCCTCGCGCCGCGTGAGGCCGTGGGCGTCCATCCATTCGACGAGCGGGACCGCGAACTTCCGGCTGGTGCCGAGCGCTTCGCGGAGCGCGCTGACCGAGACCCCTTCACCGGCGTGGTCCACGACGACGGCCAGGGCACGGTCGATGAGACCGGGGTGGACCACCAACGCAGGCGCGATCTTGACGATGTCCCCGGCCCGGGCGGCCGCCTCGATGAGCTCGGTGGCGAACCCCGCCGCGATGAGGTCCGCGACCCCGGGCGGCGACGCCTCGCGGTCACCCCCGATCGCGTCACGCAAGCGCTGCACGTCCTCGGAGCGTTCGCCGAGGTCGACGCGGTGGGTGATGAGGCGGACGACGCTCGCCGCCCGGACGATGTCCTCGGCCGCCTCGATCAGCCCGTCGATGAGATCCGGCGCCGGGGGCACGTGCACCGCGCGGAGCACCGCCGACACGGCGCTGCGTGCGCGCGCGAGCGGCATCCCTTCTTCCAGCGGGCGCTCGCGATGGAACCCTGCGAGTGCGTCGGTGAGCGCGCCGCTGGCCGTCGCTCGGACCTGTTCGGTGACCGCCCATCCGCCTAGCAGCGTGTCCGGCGGGGCCGGTGCCCCCGTCACGAGCACGACCTCGTCGGCGGGCAGGGCCCCACGCTCGTCCACGAGGAGCGCGGCGATGTCCTCGCGGGGGGGGGGGGGGGGGGGGGGGCGCGCCGCGGGGC
>JBKJXU010000121.1:0-4788 GCA_046716145.1 Actinomycetota bacterium | reverse complement strand
CCGTGGTACGCGCGCTCGCGCCGGATCAACACGGTCCGCTCGGGCTCGCCGCGCAGGGTCCAGTACCGCCGGACCATCTTCGTGGCGGTGTCGATCGAATCCGAACCGCCGCTCGTGAGGAACACCTTCGAGTCCGGAACCGGAGCGAGCGCGGCCACGCGCTCGGCCAGCGCCGCCACCGGCGGGTTCGTCAGGTCGGCGAACGTCGAGTAGGACTCCAGCGCCTTCATCTGCGTCGCCACGGCGTCGGCGATCTCGGTGCGGCCGTGACCCACATTGCAGTACCACAGGCTCGCGGTGGCATCGAGGTAGCGCCGGCCGTCGGCGTCGTAGACGTGGGAACCCTCGCCTCGCACGATCGTGAGCTCACCGCCGGCCGCTACGGCGTGGGAGTCGGCGAACGGGTGCCAGTAGGCGTTCGTCATGCCGCACCTCCCTCGCGAGCCGGCGTCACGTCGGGGAGCGACGGCGCGATCGCCGGGGTCCACCCGGGCTCGAGGCCCAGCAGCCGCTCGGGGTTGTGCTTCGTGATCTTCTCCAGGTACGCGTAGGGGACACCCGCGGTGAGCAACGCCGCCAGCAGCATGCGGATGCCCTCGGGGTGCGGCGGCCCGGCGAACTGCCCCAGGTCCGAGCCCAGCACGATGTCCTCGCCTTCCAACTCCGTGATCCACGCGGCCAACTCGTCGGGCTGCTGCTCCCAGAAGATAGGCGAGACGCACGATGAGGCTACGTACTCCATGGTGGCGCCTTTCGCGATCAGCTCCTTCTGCACGGCGACGTCGAGCTTGCAGAGCGACCAGTTCGCGTGTGTGACGACGAACTTCTCCACGCCGGCGGCGATCGCCGCGTCCTGCAGCGCGCGGATCTCCGGCAAAGACAGATGCCCGGTGGCGAGGGCTACCCCGTTGCCGGCCACGATCTCACAGATCGTCCGTGCCTCCGGGCGCAGGGTGAGCCCGTCCTCTTCGAACACGCTCACGCCCTCGCCGGGAAGCTGCTTCCTCTGCCGGCCGAACTGCGGGTAGTCGGGGATGTCGAAGAACTCGGCGTGATACTTCGAGTGGTTCGAGGGCATCCAGACCATCTTCGCGCCGTAGTGGATGGCGGCCTCGGCCACGTAAGGGTTCAGCCCGCCCACCGAGCGGTTCAGCACCACGGCACCGAAGGACTCCACCTCGGGGAACATCCGGTTCACGTAGTAGGCGCGCCCGGTGGTAGAGGCATCGTGGTCCTTCAGCACGAACCCGCGCATCCCGTAGCGGATGGCGTACTCGGCGAGCGCCGCGTCATCGATGTGCCTGTTGAACAAGGCGGGCGCGGTGTGCGCGTGCGTGTCGATGGCCCCACGCAGGAGCTCCAAGTCCGGGCGATCCACTGGCCTGTCTCACTCTCTTCCGCGGTAGGATGACTTCTCGCTAGACGAGAAGCCGTCTCGGCTACTGGGATGCGGATGCTACCATCCGCGCGCAGGCGGTCAACCCGACGGGAGGTCCAACCCATGGCAGCGAATCCGGCCGTCACGTCCCTCGTGATCGCGGGCGAGGAGGTCCGCGGCGAGGAGATCGTGGAGGTCCGCTCCCCCTGGGACGGTGCCCCCGCCGGAGCGGTCCCCTGGCTCGGCGCCGACGCCGCGCGGGCGGCCATCGACGGCGCCTGGGACGCGATGCAACGCGGACTCCCGGCCTGGGAGCGCGCCGAGATCTTGGACCGCGTCGCCGCGGACGTGAAGGCGCGCCGCGAGGACTTCGCGCGGATGATCACCGCCGAGAACGGCAAGCCGTTCAAGCAAGCGCTGGCCGAGGCGGACCGCTGCGTGCAGACGCTCACGTTCTCCGCCGTGGAGGCCCGCTCATCGGCCGGCCGAGGGATCCCTTTGGACGCCCACCCCGCCGGGACGGGCCACCTGGGCTTCACGCTGCGGGTTCCCGTCGGTGTGGTCGCCGCGATCACGCCCTTCAACTTCCCGCTGACGCTCGCCGCCCACAAGATCGGCCCCGCGGTGGCCGCCGGGTGCGGCGTGGTGCTCAAGCCCGCCGATAAGGCGCCGCTCACCGCGATCGAGCTCGTGCGCGCGTTCCATCGCGCGGGCCTTCCACCTGCCTGGATGTCCGTGCTGGTCGGCGAGCCGGTCCCGATCGCCGACGCGTTGATCGCCGATGACCGCGTGGGCCTGCTCACGTTCACCGGCAGCGCCACGATCGGCTGGGACCTGAAGGCGAAGGCCGCGAAGAAGCGAGTCACGCTCGAGCTCGGCAACTCCACCCCGGTGATCGTGTGCGCCGACGGCGACCTGGACGCCGCCGCCACCATGAGCGCGGCCAGCGGCTACGCGTTCGCGGGACAGTCGTGCATCAGCGTGCAGCGGGCGATCGTCCACGCCAGCGTCCGCGAGGCGTTCGCGGAGCGTCTCGCGGCGGCGGCGAGCGCGCAACTCGCCGGTGACCCCTCGGACCCCGAGACCGACATCGGTCCCGCCATCACGACCGAGGCTCGCGAACGCGTGGCCGCGTGGGTGGACGAAGCCACCGTCGCGGGCGCACGCCCGCTCGCCGGTGGGACCTTCGGCGATGGCCACCTGCGCCCGGTCGTCCTGGACGGTGTCGACGTGCGGCAGAAGGTCTGGTCGAAGGAAGTGTTCGGCCCGGTGATCTCGATCGTCGAGTTCGAGTCCTTCGACGAGGCGATCGACCTGGCCAACGGGACCGAGTACGGCCTGCAGGCGGGCATCTTCACCGCCGATCTGCGCAGCGCCCTGGACGCGATCCATCGCCTGGCGTTCGGCGGCGTCACCGTCAACCAGGCGCCGCAGTTCCGTGTGGATCAGATGCCCTACGGGGGCACGAAGGCCAGCGGCAACACGAAGGAGGGTCCGCACGACGCGGTCCGCGAGATGACCGAGGAGCGGATGGTGGTCGTGCGCCTGTGAGGCGCGCCGCCGCGGACATCATGGCCGTCGTCGATCTGCAGCCGCCCACCGAGGTCAAACCCTCGTTCCAGGTCCTGGAGCGGACCTTCTCGATCCTCGACCTTTTCGACGAGGACCGGCCGGAGTGGAGCACCACCGAGGTCGCCCGCGCCCTCGACCTGCCCATCCCCACCGTCCACCGGATCCTCACCGCGCTCAAGCGCCACGGCTACGTCAGCCAACATGAGGCGACGAAACGGTTCCGCCTGGGGATCGCCGCGCTCTCGCTCGGCGATCGCGCGCGCTCCGTCGTAGACCTGCGCTCGGTGGCGCTGCCCGCGCTGCGGACCCTCTCGGCCGAGACCGGGGAGACGGCGCTGCTCACGGTCCTGAACCCGGGTCATGACCGAGCCGTCTGCCTCGAGCGCGTCGAGACCCCGCAACCGCTCCGCCTGTCGGTCACGCCGGGACGTCAACTGCCGCTGCACGCGGGCGCGTCGCAGAAGGCGCTGCTGGCGTGGATGCGCGACGACGAGGTGGAACGGATCATCGCGGCGGGCCTGGAACATCTCTGCCACGCCACGATCACCGACCCGCGCATGCTCCGCGAAGAGCTCGCCACGGTGCGCCGCCGCGGCTGGGCGTCCTCGTACGAGGAGACCAACCTCGGTGTGTGGGGTGTCGCGGTGCCGGTGCAGAACGATCGGGCCGAGGTCGTGTGCGCGGTGGGGATCGCGGGACCGAGCCCGCGTCTCACGCCCGAACGCGTCCGCCACGACGTCGTCCGCGTCCACGTGGCGGCCAGCCAGATCGCCTCGGCGCTGGGACTCACGGTCGGAGCGATCACGAACACCCGGGCGTCGATCACGAAGACGACCACCTCGACGAAGGGAAGGAAGCAGGGATGACCGAGCAAGGGCCGCTGACCGGGAAGGTCGCGATCGTCACAGGGGCCGCGAAGGGGATCGGCGGGGTCGTCACCGAGCACCTCGCTCGCGACGGCGCGCACGTGGCGCTGATCGGGCGCGACGAGCAGGCGCTCACCGAGCACGCCGCCCTGGTGGACGAGAAGTACCCGGGTCGCCGGAGCCTGGTCCGCGTCTGCGATGTGACGGCCGAGGATGAGGTGGCCGCCATGGTGACCGACGTGGTCACACAGCTCGGCGGTGTGGACATCCTGATCAACACCGCCGGTGGGACGGGTCCCATCGAGACACCGGCCCACGAGTACGCCGTCGAGGAGTTCCGCGCCATCTTGGAACTCAACGTGATCGGCACGTTCCTGCCCTCCAAGCACGTGCTCAAGCAGATGATCGCGCAAGGCCGGGGCGGGAGGATCGTGAACATCGCCGGTACCTCCGGGCTCCGCGGGTACCGCAACCGCAGCGGCTACTCGTCGTCGAAATGGGCGGTGCGCGGCCTCACCAGGACCCTCGCCCTTGAGGCCGGCCCCCACGACATCACCGTCAACGACGTGTGTCCGAACGTCACCCACGGAGCCCGGATGGACAAGATCGTCGCCACGAAGGCCGAGCGCACGGGCAGGACCTCCGAGGAGGTGTACGCCGACTTCGCATCACAGACGGCGCTCGGCCGATTCGTCGAAGAGGAGGACATCGCCGCCGCCATCGATTTCCTGGTCTCCGAGGGCGCCAAGAACATCACCGGGCACGACATCCCGGTAGACGCGGGCTGGGACGTCTAAGGGCCTCCTCGCCCTGCGAGGTTGGGTTGCGCACCATCGCGGATGGGGCCAAGATGCCCCCCTCAGCGAAGGGGAGGGAACCGATGGGCCAGTTCGATGCGGTCTTGAGTAACCCGGCCACCCGGCGCACGTTCCTGCGTTCGATGGCCGTCGCGGGTGGGATGGGCGTGCTCGC
>JBKJXU010000120.1:0-4131 GCA_046716145.1 Actinomycetota bacterium | reverse complement strand
CCCCACCAGCGCAAGGATGTCCGTGGCCGGGGGCAGGTCGCGCAGATGTGGCTGGCCGGCTGCCTCCCAGAAGACGAGGCGTTGGCCTTCGAACGGACGCTCGATCATCTCGCTGAGCTTCACGGTGGGCGCGATCTCGGGCACCACCGCGCGCCCGCTCTGCTCGGCGGCTCCGCTCGCGACCTTCTCCCACCGCTCCTGCCGCGAGCCCTGCAGGGCGGGGCGTGCTGCGGCGTCGGTGCGGAACGTGACCACGGGCCACACCGCGGCCACTCCGAGCTCCGTGGCCTTCTGGATCACGAGCTCCATGCGGTCGCCCTTGAGCGCGGCCACGGCGAGCGTCACGCGCAGCGGTGACTCCGGGCGTGGATCCACCTGATGACCCAGGCGGGCGCGCACGCCTTCCCGGCTGACCGCGTCGAGCGTGGCCTCGTACTCCGCGCCGCGGCCGTCGAACACGCGGACCGTGTCTCCGCTGCGCAGGCGCAACACGGATCGCGCGTGATGGGACGCGTGCTCCGGGAACGTGACCCGGGCCCCGGGTGCGGCGGCGGGGACATGGAAGCGGGGGACGCTCACCGCGGATCGACGGCCAGCGCCGTCCACTCGCCGTCGTCGCGCCGGCGCACCGCCCCCAGAGCCGCGAAGTGATCGGCGAGATCGGGAGCCTCGCTGACCAGCAGCCCGGACAGCACGATGCGTCCCGTCGCCGTGCGCAAGGCACCGATTTCGTCCCGCCGTTCGCGCAACATGGGTCCCGTCACGTTCGCCACGACGGTGTCGAAGCTCCCCGGTCGCAGGGCGCGCCCCCCGTCGCCCTGCAGCAGGGCGACGGGATCGCCGTTCAGCCGGACATGGTCGGCCGCGTTCTGAAGCGCATCCGGATCGATGTCGACGCCGACCGCCGTGGTCGCCCCCAGCCGGCAGGCGCCGATGGCGAGGAGTGCGGTCCCGCAGCCATAGTCGACCACGCGGCCGAGCGGACGCTCGGCGCACAGGGTCTCCAGCCAGCCGAGGCACAGGCGCGTCGTCTCGTGGGTACCGGTACCGAAGGCCTGACCGGGATCCACGACCAGGGTACGGGGATGGCGCGTGGCGGGAACGTCCCAGCTCGGCACCACGTGGAAGGAGCCGACATCGAAGGCGCGGAACTGCTCGCGGAAGCGCGCCACCCAGTCGACCTCGGGCACGGTGTGCGATTCCACGGCCGCCCAGGCGCCTAACGTTTCATCGAGGCGTTCGGCCAGTCCGGGGCCGGTGGGGAAGTAGGCCAGCAGCTCGACGGAGTCCGGCCCCTCCCGCGTCTCGATACCCAGCGTGCCGAGCTCCCACAGGGAAGCCACGGCCAGATCCTCGGAGCCCGCGTGGACGACGACACGGAAGGCCACGGGGCGCGTGGGGGCCCGGGGTTTCAGCCGAGCGCGTCCTTGATGCGGTCGAGCAGCGACTTGTCCTTGGCACCCGTCTCCACGGTGGGCAGGGACTTGCCGAGCTGCTCGAACAGCTTGCGCTGGTCCGAGCTGAGGCGCGTGGGGATGACGACGCGCACGGTGACGTGCAGGTCTCCGCGATGCTTGGAGCCGATGTGGGGCACGCCCTTGCCCCGGACGCGGAAGGTTGCCCCCGATTGCGTCCCTTCGGGCACCTTTACGGGCGCCGGGTCGTCGTTCAGGGTGGGCACCTGCACCGTGGCACCGAGCGCGGCCTGGGCGACGCTCACCGGCACCTCGCAGTGGAGGTCGCTGCCCTCGCGGTGGAAGAAGGCGTGCTCGCCGACGCGGATGACGACGTAGAGGTCGCCGGCGGGCCCGCCCCCGAGGCCCGGCTCACCCTCGCCGGTGATGCGCAACTGCGTGCCCGTGTCGACGCCGGGCGGAATCTTGATCTGCAGCTTGCGTTCGGACTGCACCTGCCCCTCGCCGCGACAGCCTGCGCAGGGCTTCTCGATCATGCGGCCCATGCCTCGGCAGCGCCCGCAGGTGCGCGCCACGCTGAAGAAGCCCTGGGTGAACGTCACCTGGCCAGTGCCGCGGCAGCTCGCGCAGGTGACGGGCCCGGAGCCGGGTGCCGCCCCCGAGCCCTGGCACGTGGTGCAGTTCTCGGCGCGCGGAATCTGGACGTGGGTCTCGGTGCCGAAGATCGCTTCCTCGAACTTGAGCTCCAACTGATAGCGCAGATCGGAGCCGCGCCGGGGACCACCGCGACGGCGGCCGAAGAGGTCACCGAAGCCGAACAGGTCGCCCAGGATGTCGCCGAGGTCGACGGCGCCCGGGTCGAAGCCCGCGCCTCCCAGCCCCGCGTGACCGTAGGCGTCGTAGCGCTGGCGCTTGTCCCCGTCGGAAAGGACGGAGTAGGCCTCCGCGGCCTCCTTGAACTTCTCCTCCGCTTCCTTGTTGTTCGGGTTGCGGTCCGGGTGGAATTGCAAGGCGAGCTTGCGGTAAGCGGATTTGAGCTCCTGGTCGGACGCGGTACGCGCGACGCCAAGGATCTCGTAATAGTCACTGCGTGTGGTCGGCGGCATGAAGTTCCGATCGGCGGGAGGGCTATGGCCGCTAGGGCCGGAGCATCGCCTGCCCGATGAGGCTGGCGGCCTTCTCCATCTCGGCGAGCCGCACCTTGAGCTCCTCGACGTCGGCCTCGGTGCGGGCCTTCTTGGCCCGCTCCATGGCGGTGAGGATGCGCTCCTGCTCATCGGCGGTGAGCTTGCCTTCCAGGGCCTGGACGGATCGCATGGTGTTCGAGACCAGCCCTTCGAGCTGGCGCGACACCGCCTCCTTCTCGCGCTTGTTGCGGTCGGAGGACTCCCGCGAGCGCGCCTCGGTGGAAAGGCGGCCAATCTCGGCTTCGGAGAGGCCACCTGAGGGGTGGATCACGAAGGACTGGCTGCGCCCCGTGGCCTGGTCGCGCGCGGACACGGAGACGATGCCGTTGGCGTCGATCTCGAACGTGACCTCGACCTGGGGGACGCCCTTGGGCGCGGATGGGATGTTCGTCAGCTCGAACTTGGCCAGCGACTTGTTGTAGGCGGCCATGTCGCTCTCGCCCTGCAGCACGTGGACCTCGACCTTCGACTGGTAGTCGGCGACGGTCGTGAAGATCCGGCTCTTGCGGGTGGGGATCGTGCTGTTGCGCTCGATGATGGGCGTGAACGTCCGGTCGCGAGTCTCGATGCCGAGCGTGTGCGGGGTGACGTCGAGAAGCACCAGCTCCTTGACCTCCCCGGCCAGGATGCCCGTCTGGATGGCCGCGCCAATGGCAACCCCCTCGTCCGGGTTCACCGCGCGGTTCGGCTCGCGCCCGAAGACCTTGCGCACGATCTCCGCCACCTTCGGGGCGCGCGTCTGCCCGCCGACCAGGAGTACCTCGTCGATCTGGTCGGCCTTCATCCCGGCGTCGGCCAGGGCGCGCTCGCAGGGGTCGATGGTGCGCTGGAGCAGCTCGTCGGTGAGCGTCTCGTACTTCTGGCGCTGCAGCACGGTGTTGAGGTGCTTGGGGCCCGTGGCGTCGGCGGATATGAAGGGCAGCACGACCTCCGTCTGCTGCGAGGTGGAGAGCTCGCACTTCGCCTTCTCGGCCGCTTCCTTGGGCCGCTGCAGCGCCATACGGTCCTGCCGCAGGTCGATGCCGCTCTCGCGCTGGAACTCCTCGATCAGCCAGTCGATGATCCGCTGGTCGAAGTCCTCGCCGCCCAGGAAGCTGTCGCCGCCGGTCGCGCGCACCTGAAACAGCCCCTCCGACATCTCCAGGATGGTGATGTCGAACGTGCCGCCACCCAGGTCGTAGACGGCCACCAACTGGCCTTTCGGGTTCTTGCTCATCCCGTAGGCGAGCGCCGCGGCCGTGGGCTCGTTCAGGATGCGGGACACCTTGAGCCCCGCGATGGTCCCCGCGTCTTTCGTGGCCTGCCGCTGCGGGTCGTTGAAGTAGGCGGGGACGGTGATGATCGCCTCTTCCACGGGCTCGCCGAGGTAGTCATCAGCAGCGGCCTTGAGCTTCTGCAGCACGAAAGAAGAGATCTCCGGAGGCGAATAGACCTTGTCCTCGATCTTGATGTGGACGTCGCCGTTGGGCGATTCGACCAGCACGTAGGGCATGAAGCGTCGGGCCTGCTCGACCTCGCCGGAGTTGAAC
>JBKJXU010000119.1:0-3268 GCA_046716145.1 Actinomycetota bacterium | reverse complement strand
GTGCCGGACTATGGCGCCGCGCTCACCGGGGAGATCCGCGACGTCCGGCTGGGGGTCCCGCGTCAGCTGCTCGAACAGGGTGTTGATCCGGAGGTGAGCGCGGCGATGGAGCAGGCTCTCGAACTGCTCGCCGCGCGTGGCGCACAGATCGTGGACGTCGAGCTGCCACATGCCGCTGCGGCGATCCCGGTCTACTACCTGATCGCCACGGCCGAAGCGAGCTCGAACCTGGCGCGCTACGACGGCGTGCGCTACGGCTTCCGCGCCACGGCCGGCGTTCACGATCTGCCGTCGATGTACACCGCGACGCGCGCGCAGGGGTTCGGACCCGAGGTGAAGCGCCGCATCATGCTCGGCACCTACGTGCTCAGCACGGGCTACTACGACGCCTACTATCTGAAGGCGCAGCAGGTCCGCACGCTGATCCGACGCGACTACGACCGCGCCTTCGAACACGCCGACGCGATCGTCATGCCGACCAGTCCGACCCCACCGTTCAAGATCGGGGAGCGCACCGACGATCCGCTGCAGATGTATCTGGCCGATGTGTTCACCGTGAGCGCCAACCTGGCCGGCCTGCCGGCGGTCAGCGTCCCCTGCGGGTTCACCGCCGACGGCCTGCCGATCGGGCTTCAGCTGACCGGGCGCCGGTTCGACGAGCCGACAATCCTGCGAATCGCCGATGCCTACGAGCGCGAGACGGAATGGTGGACGCGGCACCCCTCGATCCAGTAGTCGCGCCGGCACTCGATTGGGCGGCACTGCCCGACGAGAAGCTGCTCGACCTCCGCATGTGCGACCTGCCGGTCGCGGTGGCCGGCACCGAACTCGAGCACCGCATCGCGCAGGTGGACACCGAGCTGGAAGCGCGCGGCCTCGTGCGCCCCCACTACTGGCTTTCCGACGAGTGGTTCACCCCGGACGGCATTCCCGGCGTGGCGATTCCCTTCTACCTGGCACACCCGCGGCTGGCCAAGCTGGAGCTGGCCCAGATGCTGGAGGTCGAGGGCGGCGACGCCGACACCTGTCTTCGCATCCTCCGACATGAAGCCGGCCACGCGATCGACAACGCGTATCAGCTCCGGCGGCGGCCGCGGCGACGGCGCCTGTTCGGCACCCCGGACACCCCCTACCCGGAGTACTACACCCCCAAACCGTACAGCAAAAGCTTCGTCCAGCATCTGGATCACTGGTACGCGCAGAGCCATCCGGACGAGGACTTCGCCGAGACGTTCGCCGTCTGGCTCGACCCCCACTCGCTGTGGTCCAACCGCTACGCGGGCTGGCCGGCGCAGCGGAAGCTGGAATACATGGATCAAGTCATGCGCGAGCTCGCCCACACGCGGCCGCGGGTGAAGTCGCGCCGCGAGGTCGACCCCCTCCACCGGCTGCGCAAGACGCTGCGCGAGCACTATGCGCGCAAGCGCGAGCACTACGGCCTCGACCACCCCGACTTCTACGAGAGCGACCTGCGCAACCTGTTCTCGAGCAGTCCGGCCTACGCCAAGCATCCGTCGGCGGCCCGGTTCATCAGAAAGATCAGGAAGGAGGTCCGCACCACCGTGGCCGCGTTCACCGACAGCTACCAGTACACCATCGATCAGCTGATCGAAAAGATCATCGAACGCTGCCGCGAGCTGAACCTCCGGCTGACCGACGCCGAAGAAACCACCAAGATCGACTTCATGGTGTTCCTGACCGTGCAGACCATGAACTACCTGCACAGCGGGCGGCACCGCGTGGCCCTATGAGCGTCGCCCTATGAGCGTGACCAAACTGCGGATCCTGGCCCTCGTGCACCGCCACCTCATCCCGCCGGATGTCGTTCCCGAAGGCACCGACCTGGTCGCGGCGCCCTGGCGGACCGAATACGACGTGATCTCCACGCTGCGCGCGATGGGCCATGAAGTGCAGGCGCTCGGCGTGCACGACGACCTGGGGGACATTCGCCGCGCCGCCACCGAGTGGAAGCCGCACATCGCCTTCAACCTGCTCGAAGGCTTCGACGATGTGACGATCTTCGACCAGAACGTGGTCAGCCATCTCGAACTGCTGAAGCTGCCCTACACCGGCTGCAATCCGCGCGGGTTGCTGCTGGCGCGCGACAAGTCCCTCTCCAAGAAACTGCTCGCCTACCACCGGGTGCGGGTGCCGGAGTTCGAGGTCTTCCGCATCGGCCGTCCGGTGCGGCGCGCCAAGCGGCTGGCGTTTCCGCTGATGGTGAAATCGCTCACCCAGGAGGCGTCGATCGGCATCTCGCAGGCATCGGTGGTCGAGAGCGACGAGAAGCTCAAAGAGCGGGTGGTCTTCATCCACGAAAGCATCGGCACCGCGGCGCTCGTCTAGCAGTACATCGAAGGCCGCGAGCTCTACGTCGGGATTCTCGGCAACCAGACGCTGCAGGCGATGCCGGTGTGGGAACTGTTCTTCACCAACATGCCGCCCGATGCCCACCGCATCGCGACCGACCGCGTGAAGTGGAGCGTGAAATACCAGAAGAAGTACGGCATCGACAGCGGTCCGGCGACGGAGCTGTCGGAGGCCGACGGCGACAAGCTGCAGCACGTGTGCAAACGGGCGTTCCGGGCGCTGGAGCTGAGCGCCTACGCCCGCATCGACCTGCGGCTGGACGCGGCGGGTCAGGCGTGGGTGCTCGAAGCGAATCCCAACCCGCAGATCGCCAAGGGGGAAGACTTCGCCGCGTCGGCCGAGAAGACCGGGATCGCCTACGACGCGCTCCTGCAGCGGATCGTGAACCTCGGGCTGCGGTGGCAGCCCGAGAGCTTTGCCTGACCGGCCAGCAAGGGCCGGCGACGCCACTAGATGGCCGCGGGTGGCGAGGAGGCGCGCGCGAACTGGACGATGCCCCACACGAGCAGGGCGACCAGTGCCAGCGGCAGGAGTGGCGCGAGCACCGCCACGATCAGCCCGACGAAGGCGATCGCCGCGCCGAAGACGAGGGCGAGCAGCACGAATGGCAGCACGAGGACGGCGGTGATCAGGCGGAAAGCGAGCTGCAAGATCGCGAACGGCAGCCAGAGGAACAGGAATGGCAGCGCGAGCAGGCCGAAGAGGCCGGCGGCCAGCGAGAACGCCACCACGAACGGCAGCATCAGCAGTGTGAGCACATCACGATCTACGGGCGGCGGCCTCCACAAGTTCCGGCGCCTGGAGCTGATCGGCTGGTCCCCTCGGGGCGCCCGGCGGCAGATAAACGAAGGCGCGGTGGGTCAGCGTCTCGTCCAGGCTCTTGACCCCGGATCTGCCG
>JBKJXU010000118.1:0-3288 GCA_046716145.1 Actinomycetota bacterium | reverse complement strand
GGAGGCATCCGATGAACGACCTCGACCACGAACTCAAGGATCTGTTCGAAACCAAGGCACGGAGCGTCGACGCGGGCCTCGCGGCCCCGGAAGCCGTGCTGCGCCGTGGCCGTCGCCGCCAGGTGGGCATCGTTGCCGGTGTGGCGCTCGGGGGCGTCGCCGCGCTCGTCGTCGCCGGTTCCCTCGCGCTCGCGCTACTCGGTGACGGCAACGACGGGGTGCCATCGAACCAGACGCCCAACGGTCCCTACGGCGACCGCACCGCCATCATCGGGGGCTTCGAGGTGCAGGCCCCCGCAGGCTGGACCTTGATCGACAAGTGGCCGCTGGCCTCCATCATCTCGGTGGGGTCGACGTCGTGCACGGGATCGTTCAGCGCAGTTGGTGACCCGGTTGGTGGAGCCAGCGAGCCTACGGTCGCGCAGTCCACGGCGCTCGGTGGCGAGGAGTGCACGACCGAACCCGCGTCGTTGCCGGCCGGCATCCCCGTCCTGCAGCTCTCCACGTTTGACCCGGGACTCATGACGCCGGTGTGCGACGTGTTCGACCAGGGCGGCGCCGGACCGTTGCCGAGCGATGGTGTCGCGGTGTTCGTAACGGCCTTCCCCAGGACGATGTCACCTGAGCAGGTGCAGCGGGCGCTCGGGGAAGCGTGCCCCGTGGCACCGGACATCGCCTCGATCGTGCAGGGACCATCGGTGACGTACGTGACCGCGACGTTGGCGGGATCGGACGTGGAGCCGGCACTGCTGGGGGCCGCCGCGAACGTCACCGACCTGGGCGGGCACGACACGCGTGAGTTGGCGCTGAGTCCGCTGTCAGGGCCCGCCTACGTGATCGGCTCCGGCGTCACGGGCGACGAACGGTGGCAGGTCTCCGCCGGGGTCGACTTCGGCGAGGGCTATCTCTCCACCGTGTGGATGACGAGCTTCCGAGCGGATGGCTCCGTCACCGGGACCCTGGCCCAGCCGTGGAACGGCGGGAACGCCGTGGTCGCATCAGCGCTCGAGGTGGGCGACACCGCCGTTGCGATCGGCCTCGTCCCCAGCCCGGGAGGCGGAGCCACCTGGCGGACGGCGGACGGTGCGACCGTAGCGCTCATGCAAGCCCCCTTCCCCGGTTCCCTCGAGGAGTTCGTGAGCCACCGGTTCGATGGCAACGTCGTGTTCGGAGCGGTGCCCGCGACCGTCGGCCGGGTGCTGGTCGAAGGTGTGGTTGGGGTCCCCACGACCCCGGCGCCTGTGCCCGATCCGATCTCGACGAACCCGGCGACCAGCAGCCAAGCTGTCGAGACCGGGTCCGACGCTGGCGGGGTCTCGACGTCAGCCTCCATCTGACCCGAGGCTCCGTCGTCCTGCCCGTGATCCCCGACACGCCCGAGGGGGTCGGCTCCCTCGGCATGGATCCCTTCGACTTCTTGGCGTTCGGATTGGGGGCCGCCACGCTGTGGGCCGGCGACCCAGGCTGTTGGACGGTGCTGGTCGGGTCCGAGTGGCGAGCGCTGTGCCCGGTCGCCCCGGTTGTGCCTAGGTCCACTAGACCTGGTTCGCGCCGCCGAAGATCTCCGAGACGCTCGAGTCCTCGAAGACGGCGCGGAGCGCGGATGCGATCAGCGGCGCGATCGAGAGCACGCGGAGCTTCGAGAACTGCTTCTCCTCCGGGATCGGGACGGTGTTCGTCACGATCACCTGCTCGATCGGTGCTTCTTCGAGGTTCTGCCGGGCCTTGCCGCTGAAGATCGCGTGGGTCGCGCCGGCGTAGATCGGACCGGCTCCCATGGCAGCGAGCGCGCGAGCTCCCATCGTGAGCGTCCCCGCGGTGTCGATCATGTCGTCGACCACCACGCAGGGGCGCCCGTCGACCTCACCGACGACCGCGCTCTCTTCGATCTTGTGCGCCTCCTTGCGGGAGCGGCGCTTGTAGAGGAACGCCAGGTCTGCGTGCAGGTACTCGCGGAGTTTCTCGGCGGTCTTGATGCGACCCGCATCCGGAGCGACGACCACCAGGTCCTCCCCCTGCAGCCCGAGCTGATCCTTCAGGTAGTTCGCCAGGAGCGGCAGCGCCGTCAGGTGATCGAAGGGCGCATCGAAGTACCCCTGGATCTGCCCCGAGTGCAGGTCGACGGACACGACGCGGTCGGCGCCGGCGGTGGAGAGCAGGTCCGCCACCAGCTTCGCGCTGATCGGCTCGCGCGAGACCGCCTTCTTGTCCTGTCGCGAGTAGCCGTAGTACGGGACGACGGCGCTGATCCGCTTGGCGCTCGCGCGCTTCATCGCGTCGATCATGATCAGCTGCTCCATGATCGCCTCGTTCACCGGTTCGTAGTGCGTCTGGACGACGAAGACGTCGGCGCCGCGAACGGATTCGTCGGCGCGGAAGTAGATCTCGCCGCTCGCGAAACGGCGGAGCTCACCCTGGCTCACGGGGATGCCGAGGTTGTCGGCGATCTCGTGCGCGAGCGTCGGGTGGATGGTGCCGGAGTAGAGCATCATCCGCTTCTTGGTGATGATCTCCATCGCCTAGGCCCCCTTCATCTTCCGCGCGCGCTTGGCGTCCTTACGCTTGCGGTACCCCGGCACCGTCCGCTGATCCGATCGCTCGACGGCGAGCGCGCCCGCCGGCACGTCGCTCGTGATCACGGACCCCGCTCCCGTCACGGCACCCTTCCCGATCCGCACCGGCGCCACCAGCATCGTATCCGACCCGATCCGGGCTCCGTCTCCGATCACGGTCTCGTGTTTCGTGTACCCGTCGTAGTTCACGGTGATCGAACCCGCGCCGATGTTCACGTTCTCGCCGATGGAAGCGTCGCCGACGTAGGACAGGTGCGGGATCTTCGACCCGTGGCCGATCGTGGCCTCCTTCATGTCCACGAACGCCCCGGCGCGCGAGCGGTCGGCCATGTCCACACCGGGACGGAGCCGGACGAACGGCCCGACCTGGACGTCGCGCCCGATCCTGGAGCCGAGCACGACGGAGAACCAGACCTCGGAGCGGTCGCCTACGGTGGAGTCCTGCACCACGGTCGACGGTCCGATCGTGCAGCCGCGACCGATGACGCTGGCGCCTTGGATGAAGGAGTTCGGGTAGATGACCGAGTCCGGCCCGATCCGCACCCCGACGTCGATATAGGTCGCCGCGGGATCGACCAGGGTGACCCCGTTGGCCATGTGCCCGGCGTTGATGCGACCCCGGTACAGCCGCTCGACGGCAGCGAGGCCCTCGCGGGAGTTGAGCCCCATCACCCCGGCGGTGTCGCACACGACGGCTTCGATGCGCTCCCCGGCG
>JBKJXU010000117.1:0-4005 GCA_046716145.1 Actinomycetota bacterium | reverse complement strand
GTGTACTGCGTGGAAGCCGGGAGCAGCCCCGCCGAGTCGGCCGTGGCGTTCGGGTGGTCGTCGGGGCCGGCGGCGTCGGCGGAAGCTCCGCCGATCGACACGAGCAGGTGGTCCGTGCCGCCGTGGTACTGCCCCTCGATCTTCACGATCGTCTTACGCCCCGTGGCGGCGCGGGCGAGCCGGATCGCGGTCTGCGTCGCCTCGACGCCGGACTGCGTGAACCGCACCATGTCGATCACGCCGGCGTAGCGGCGGATGATCTCCTCGGCGAGGTCGCCGGCCAGCGTGGTCGGCAGACCGTAGAGCGTGCCGTGCGCGGCCTGCTTCGTGATCGCCTCCACGATGATCGGGTTCGCGTGGCCGGCGACCATCGCCGCGTAACAGAGCGAGTAGTCGATGTACTCGTTGCCATCCAGGTCCCAGACCCGCGAGCCCTTCGAGTCACCGAGGTACAAGGGGTAGGGCGGCTTGAACTGGATCGCGCTCCCGACGCCGCCGGGGATTACCTTCGCGGCCCGCTCCCAGGCCGCCTTGCCCTTCGGGGTCCTGCGCTCGTACTCCTCGACGCCGTAGGTCATAGCCGATCCTCCGTCGGTTTGAGAGAGGTTGGAGTCTAGGGCTCGCTTCTCACCTGGCTCAACCTGTTCCCGAGAGGCGAGAACGCCTCGGCGTGCCCTGCCACTCGTCGAGCGGGGATCCGGCGATGATGGCCGGGTGCGTCTGCCGATCGTTCGGCGTTCGGGGATCCTCCTGGTCGTGGTCCAAGCCAGCCTGCTCCTCCCCGCGTGTACGGATCCTTGCAGCGAAGGCCCCGGCATCTACGAGTTCGTCGCCAGTGCCGCACGCTGGCTCCATCTGCTCGAACCGTTCGACGTGCCGGATGGCGACGGGAGCCTCGAGGTCTCGATGAACGTCGCCATCGTCGGAAAGGCGGGAGAGGGCCCGGGCCGGATAGAGACCGTAGCCGTCTATGACGCTTTCGCTCCCGAGATCGAGCGGCTTCTCGATGAAGGCGAGGTGTACCTCGCGGTCGCATCCAAGAACCTCGAGCGCGGATCCGTGCTCTACGTCGTCGTTCGCGATGATGAGGGGAGTTATCGCCTCGCCGGCGGCAGATGCATGCGGGAAGGGGAGAACTTCCTGCGAGACAGACTCGGTGAGGACTTCGACGCGACTATCGGTGGGATCATCGGCGAGACGGAACGGGAGCAGATCCTGCGAGCGCTTCGTTGGGCGGCGTAGGATCAAGGGCCACGGGGATGGATCGCTCCAGACGGCGCATGTTCCTCCTCGTTGGCGCGCTCATCGTTCTCGTCGGGATGGCGTTCCTCGTGGCGGTTCTCCCAGGGGTGCGCATCTGCAAGTCCATCTGGTGTGGCGAGAACTACCCGGGCGGGCTCGACATCTTCGGTCGCCAGCTGTTCACGTCCGAACAGACAGCGGTGATCGCATCGGGCCTCTTGATCTCGGCGGCGATGCTCGCGGCCGGGCTCTGGCCGCGTATGAGGCTCACCACCGCCATCGGGATAGGCGCGTCGATCGTCGCGTTGGTTGCCGCCGTCATGCTTCCTTCCGTCGTGACCGGATCAGCACCATCGGTGCCGTGCACAACCCCTGGAACGAACGGTCCGATCGAGGGCTCGTGCGTGGTGGGGACGCCGCCCATGGATACCAGGGTCCTTGAGCGCGCGCTGATCGTGCTCGCGGGCTTGGCAGCTCTCGCTCTGGCAACGTTCATGGATAGGCGGCGACCGGCCAGGCATGACTCGCGAAGGACGACGGCCGAGCGAGCCTGATTACCCGCGCTGGATCGAGATGTTGCGCAGCTGCCCGAGCGGATACACAGTCGAGGGTCCGCAGGTCGTGAGTATCACGTGGCTCGTTCCCGCCCTGGGGACAGCCGATGAGCTGAGGGAGATCGTGGCTCCGAACAATCCGCTCATAGAGATGACACTCATGGGACCGACCGGCGAGATAACGCTGGACGAACTGGTCCAGATCGCACGTCGGCTCGGCTTCTAGGCCTGGACCGGTTGCGTCCGACCGGACATCAGCTGGATGCGACACGCGGCCAGGCGCGGATCACGGCTCTTGGGCGGCCGCCTCGAGCACGCGCTCGGGGGTGACCGGGAGCGTGGTCGGTCTCGCGCCCACAGCATCGGCGATCGCGGCGGGGATCACGCCGATGGGTGGACCGATCGGGGGCTCGCCGATCCCACGCGCGCCGAACGGGCCGAGGCCCTCGCCGGACTCGAGGATGATCGCCTCGATGTCGGGCACGTCGGTGGCCGTCGGGATCATGTACTGGAACAGGCCGGGGGTCATGTTCACGCCATCGGTCACGACGACGTCCTCGAGCAGCGCCTGCCCCAAGCCTTGCACAGCCGCGCCGCAGATCTGTCCTTCAACGCTGAGCGGGTTGATCGCGCGACCCACGTCGTGCGCGGCTATGTAGCGCAGGATCTGCACCTGGCCCGTGTCGAGATCCACCTCGACGTCGGCCAGATGCGTCCCGAACGTGAAGTCCGCGAAGATCCGGTCGCCCTCGAGGTCGCGCGTGACCTCCTTGCCCTTCGGACCGAAGAACGTCCCGAGCGCCTCGACCGGGACGTTGCGGCGCCGGCAGACCTGCAGGGCCTGGGTGAGCGGCACGGTTTGCTCGGGGCCCACGATCTCGCCGGGCGCCATCCTCAGTGACTCGATCGATTGGCCGGTCTCCTCGGAAACACCGCGCAGGATCTGGTCGCGGAGCATCACCGCCGCCTCGTACGTGGCGTTACCACTCATCAACAGCTGCCGTGTGGCCGTCGTCGTTCCGGCAAGCGGGTTGAGCGCGCTGTCGCCGAAGTGGACGCTGATCCGGTCGATGTCGACGGCCAGGACCTCGCTCGCGATCTGGCCGAGCGAGGACGCCTGACCGCCGCCGATGTCGGGCACGCCGCAACGCACCGTGAGCGAGCCGTCCATCTGGAAACCGATCCAGGCCGCGGCGCTGTCGTTCAGCCACACGAGCCGGCCGTAGGACTGCATGTTCGAGGCGATCGCGCGCCCGACCGCCTTGCGCGGTCCTGACGGCTGCGGCTTCTCGCCGGCGCGCTCGTAGACCGCGTCGATCGTCTGCGGCAGCCAGACCTCGGTGATGATCTCCTGGCCGACCGGCAAGCGGTCGCCCTTGACGAGCGCGTTGCGTTTGCGGATCTCGCCCTGGTCGATCCCGAGCCTGCGCGCCACCTCGTCGATCTGCGACTCGTAGCCGAGCACCATCTGCATCCCGCCGAACCCACGGAAGGCGCTGGTGGGCGGGTTGTTCGTGTAGGCGGTGCGCGACCAGACCCGCACGTTCGGCACGCGGTACGGGCCGCACGCGTGGACGGTGGAGTACAGCAGCACGAGCGCAGAGAGGTACGCGTACGCGCCGGCGTCCGAGACGATCTCGATGTCGTGGGCCAGCAACGTGCCGTCGGCCGCGGCGGCGGTGCGGTATCGCATCACGTTGCGGTGCCGTTTCGCGCGGGCCAGCAGCGACTCGTTGCGCGTCCACAGCATGCGGACGGGCTTACGCGTGTGGTGCACCGCGATCGCGATGTACGGCTCGACGGTCATGTCTTCCTTGCCGCCGAACCCGCCGCCCACGTACGGCGCGATCACCCGCACCTTCGAGTCGGGGCCGCCGAGGATCTTCGCGACATCGCGGTAGTGCTCCACGACCTGGGTGGCGACGCGGAGCGTGAGCACACCGTCGTCGTCGAGCCAGCCGACGCCGGCCTCGGGCTCCAGGTACGCGTGATCCACGAACTGGGTCCGGTAGGTCTCCTCCACGGTGACCGCGGCCTGCGCGAAAGCGGCGTCGACGTCGCCGCGGTCGATCCGCCACTCGGCCAGGAGGTTGCCCCCGTCGTGGACCTCGGGCGAGTCGTCCGCGAGCGCGGCGATGGGATCGGAGACCACCGGCAGGTCCTCGTACTCGATGTCCACCAGGTCGCATGCGACGGCGAGGGCGTCCTC
>JBKJXU010000116.1:0-4600 GCA_046716145.1 Actinomycetota bacterium | reverse complement strand
GTGACGCGCTCATCGCGATCGCCGAAGAGAAGGACGCGGGGCTCACGCTCGTGGCACGCGGGGAGGCGGCGGCGCTCTCGGACCTCACGCGATGGATGGTGCACCACACCGTGTGCGACCTCCTGATCGTCGGGTCGGCCCGTGAGGACCCCCATGCCCCGTACGGGCACATCGTGATCGCCACCGACGGATCGGCCACCGCCGACCGGGCCGCGCGCAAGGGCTTCGACCTGGCGCGGGAGCTCGGCGCCTCGGTGACGCTGCTCTTCGTGGGGCATCCGGCCACCGGTGACCTCGTGATGCAGGACACCATCCAGGTCTACGGCGAGGGCGTGCCCACCGAGGTCCGCCTGGTCAACGGCGATGTCGTCGAGCAGATCCTCGGCGGAGCAGCCGACGCCGGAGCGGACCTGCTCGTGGTGGGCAACAAAGGCATCGCGGGCGCGAAGGGCTTCCTCCTGGGCTCGATCCCGGAGAAGGTCATCGAGGGCGCCGCGGCGGACGTGCTGATGTGCCGGACCGTCGTGCAACTCGTGGCCGAGCTCGGTCGCGGCGAGGGCGGGATCATCGAACGAGGCGGCGAGAAGTTCGCCGCGTTCATGGACGCGAAGGGGGCGCTGCACGTCTCGTCGGCCCGGTGCACGCACATGGGGTGCACGGTGGCCTGGAACCCGGGCGAGTCGACGTTCGACTGCCCGTGCCACGGCTCGCGGTTCTCACCGATGGGCGAGGTCGTGAACGGGCCGGCGGCGCGCCCGCTCCCGCCGGGCTAGGGCTCTCAGAGCACGCCGGGCTGGAACACCATCAGATACAAGATCGCGAGCAGGCCGACCACGCCGACCGCGGTGATCACGTGGGCCGTCGAAGAGCCCAGGATCTCGCCGAGCTCCTCGTCGGAGGTCCGGGGAACGCCGGAGGGACGAACCTCACACGCCGCCTTCACCTTGGTGAAGTAGGGCTTCGCGATCGCGGTCATCAGCCCGATCGTCGCGACGAGCAGACCGATCGCGAGCCAGATCCACCAATGCGAGAAGCTCTGGAGCTTGAGCGCCGCGAGCACCCCCGTCGCCACGAGCAGCCCGATGGCGATGTACATCGGCATGATGGTCTCGCCCGACAGGGTGACGAGCGTCAAGATCTTGGACCGGTCGCGCTCGCGCCGGATCCGGTACATGACCACCATCGAGACCCCGTGCGAGGCGAGCAGCAGGAACGCCGAGGCGATGTGGGCGTACTTGACCCAGGAGAAGTACACGGCCCGGGAGGATACCCTTAGAACGGCTCGTAGCCGGCGCGCACGAGCATGGCGCGGGCCTCGCGTTCGTCGATACCGCGGCCGAGCAACTCCTTGTACAGGCGGATCGCACCGAGTTGGCGGCCGCACCGCGGGCAGTAGAGGAAGCCGGCATCGAACGGCGTCTCGCACCACGGGCACTGCGTGAGCTCGAGCTCGCGCCCCGGCTGTAACCCCGTGTCGGCGAGGGCGTCGACGTAGCCCTTGCCGTAATCCCACTGGATGTACTCGTCCTCGGTGATGCCCCACGCGGGCTCATGCATGCGGGGCTCGCCCGTGCTCAGCATGTGGTCGAGGTTGTCGCGGAGGAGCTCCCATTCGTAGAAGTGGTTCTGACCGCAGTCCTGGCACGCGATCACGACGCCCTTGACGTTCTGCAGCGAGAAGACAGCATGCATCCCCGCGAGGTCCTCGAGGTCGGCCTCGATGTCCTCGCGTTCCTTCGCCGTCAGCTCGATCGGCTCGTCGGGCTCGATGAACTCTTCCATGGTCTCCCTAGGACTCGTCGTCCACCAGCCGGAACGTCTTGAACGCCTCGGCGTACCGGATCCCGCCTCCTGCCTGCGCCGCAGCCTTTTCCGCGCGTTCCCGGATCCAGGGAACGAGCCGCTCCGTGCCCTGGGAGGCGTGGGCGGCGAGCGCCTGCACCTTGCGATCGAACGTATCGGAGATGTCCACGAAGGTGTCGGGTTCCTCGGTGCCCATCATGTACACGTTCGGCACCTCGTAGGGCTCGTAGCCCTCGGCGAGCAGATCGGGGAACATCGGGCGTGAGGGCGCATCCGGCATGACCACCGTGAGTCCGAGGATGCCCGCTTGCTTGTGGTCCCAGTGGTTGATGGAGCCCTCGCCCGACCACAGACGCGAGGGATCGGGGAACACGAGCACCTCCGGGCGGAACCGGCGCACGAGACGGCACACCATCCGCCTGGTGTCGAGGGTGACCTCCAGATGCCCATCGACCTCCCCCAGGAACGTGATGCTCTGCACACCCAGGATGCGGGCTGCCTCCCGCTGCTCGGACTCGCGCACGCGGGCGACGTCCTCGCGGACCGCGCCGGGCTCGTTGGATCCCGCCGAGCCGTCGGTCAACACGGCGTAATGGACCTCGCACCCCTGCTCCGCCCACGTCGCCACGGTGCCGCCACACGCGAACTCGGCGTCGTCGGGGTGCGCGAACAGCACCAAGGCGCTCGCGAACCGGCGTTGCATCACCCCGGGAGCCTAGCCTGACCTGCGCGAGAGGACAGGCTCGGCGTGGTTCGATGCTGCCGTGAGCGACCGCGAAGAACGCCTCCACGACTACGAGCGCGCGTTCCGGCGCGCCGGCCTGCCGACGTTGATCGAGGACTACTCCGCCGCCGAGGACGTGTTCACACGGGCGCTTCCCCTCTTCGCCCTCATCTACCTGGCGGAGGTGCTCAACGCCCCGAACGCCGCGTTCGGGTGGTGGAACGTCGCGGCGCTCGCAGGCGGTGTGGCCCTCGCACTGGCTTCGTTCGGGGTGTTCAGCGTGCTCCGGGGCCTGCCTTTCCGGTCCGTGCCCACCCGGATGGGGACGCCCGAACTCGCGGCGTTCGTCCTGCTGCCCATGCTCTCGCCGCTGGCCTTCGGTCTGCAATGGCGCAGCGCGCTCGTCACGGCTGCGGCCAACATCGCGATCATCGGCATCGTCTATCTGGTGGTGGGGTTCGGCGTGGTCCCGATCCTGCTGTGGGTGGGCGCCCGGTTCGCCGGACAGATGCGCGCGTCGCTACAGATCCTGGTGAGGGCCGTGCCGATCCTCGTCTTCTTCGCGCTGATCGTGTTCTTCGCCGCAGAGGTCTGGCAGGTCTTCGCCACGCTCTCGCTATGGCGGTTCGTGACGGGCCTCGCGGTGTTCGTCGCGATGGGCACACTGTTCCTCGGCTCGCGCGCGCCCGCCGCCGTCCGCGAACTGGAGGCGGAGGCCGGGACGGCCGATCATCCACTCTCGCGGCGCCAGCGGATCAACGTGGGTCTCGTCGTCTTCTTGTCCTACGGGCTGCAGGTCCTGTTCGTCTCGCTCGCGGTCGGGGCGTTCTTCATCGTGATCGGGGCCGTGTTGATGGACACGGCGGTCCAGGCCGCGTGGACGGGCACCGTGGTGGAGCCCATCTGGATCGGCGGTCTGGAGGTGTTCCTCACCGAGGAGCTGATCCGGGTCGCGTTCGGCATGGCTGCGATCTCGGGCCTGTACTACTCGGTGGCGCTGGTCGTTGACCCCTCGTACCGCGACGAGCTCGTCAGCAAGCTCACCGAGGAGCTGCGGCGCACGTTCGCCCAGCGCGCGGAGTACCTGCGCCTGCGCCAGAACTGAGGATCAGCGGAGCGTACGAGCCATCCGCAGGAACGTGTTGACGTTGCCGTCGTCGAAGCGCTTCTCGTAGATCTCTCCGCGCGCGAACCCCACCCGCTCGTACGCGCGGATCGCACGCTCGTTCCACGGAAGGACGTCGAGGGTGACGCGCGCCGGATCCCATCGCGTCCGGATCAGATCCACGACGGCTTCCACGAACGGCGGGCCGATCCCACGGCCGGTGAGGTCGGGTCGCAGACCGAGCCCCACCTCGACCTCGTCCTGCCCGAGCCGGCAGTCCAAGAACCCTGCGAGCGCACCGTCGGCGTCGTCGATGACGAACCACGTCGCGGACCCGACCGCCGCCTGCATCTCCCGCACATCGCTCGGATCGTGCGCGGGGTCGTACTCGTGGTACGGCGGCTCGTACCGCCATGTCAGGAGTGCATCGACGTCCTCACGCGTGAGCGGTCGGAAGTCCAAGCGCACGGGCCGGATGATGCCACGCGTTGGCGGCATGTCGGGGTCGTGGTCTATCGTGATCGGGCTCGAGAAGGAGGAACATCGCATGGCGACCGGGACCGTGAAGTGGTTCAGCACCGAGAAGGGCTTCGGGTTCATCCTGCAAGAGGGTGGCCCCGACGTGTTCGTGCACTACTCCGCCATCCAGGGGGAGGGCTACCGCAACCTCGATGAGGGCCAAGCCGTCGAGTTCGACGTGACCGACGGCGAGAAGGGCCCGCAGGCAGCGAACGTCCGGATCGTCTGAGTACCGAACCTAGGGCTGGATCGGGCGGGCGTCCAGGAACGCCTCGAGCATCTCCGCCTGATGCTCGACAGATGCACGAGAGGGTCCACCGGGTCCGCTGCGGGCCGCGATCGAGCGGTCCGGATCCAACAGGGCGCGGCCATCGGGCACACCGAACGTCGCCCACTCGTCCGGCCCCAGGTCTCGCACGGCGCTGCCTCGTTCGGCTAGGTCCTTGAGC
>JBKJXU010000115.1:0-7190 GCA_046716145.1 Actinomycetota bacterium | reverse complement strand
CGTCGAATTCGGACACGGTCGGGTTCCCGGCTCGATTTCTGGGACGCGTCCCATTGTGCCAGGTCCTCTGGCGCCTCGGGCTCAAGCGATGGCAGACCGCACAGATTCGACGATCTCCGCGGCCCGGTCGTAGCGGCCGAACTGCGGCACGACGTAGATGCCCGAGGCACCCGCCTCCCGGAGTTCGGCGGCCAGATCACCGACGACCCCGAGCGAAGCGCGCCAGGCCGCTTCCGGCGACGTGGCCGAGGCCAGGGCGGCGCGGAGCGCGTCCGGGATCTGGATACCCGGGACCTCGTTGTGCAGGAAGTCGGCGTTGCGCGCGGACACGGGTGGGAGGACGCCGGCGAGCACCGGGACGCCGAGCGGCGAACCGGCGGCGGCCTCGTACGCGGCCCGGAACGTTCGGAGGGGTCCCGGTTCGTAGAGCGGTTGGGTGAGGAAGAACCGGGCGCCCGCCTGGACCTTGCGTACCGCCAGGCGCGCCTCGCGCTCCAGGTCGGGCGCCGCCGGCGCCAGCGCGGCGCCCACCAGGAACGACGTCGGTTCCCCGATCGAGGACCCGGCACGGTCGACGCCTTCGTTGAACGACGAGGTCACGAGCCTGAGCATCCCGGTCGCCGTGACGTCCACGTCGTTGAGCGCCTGCGGGAAATCACCGACCGTGACAGGGTCACCCACGCACACGAACAGGTTGCCGATGCCCAGCGCGTGGGCCCCCAACAGGTCACCCTGCAGCCGCACCAGGTTGCGGCCGCGCGTGGGGAAGTGCAGGACCGTCTCGATGCCGGCGTGTTCCTCGATGAGCCGGCACGCGGCCCAGGCGCTCATCCGCATCTTCGCCATCGGCGAGTCGGCCACGTCGATCGCGGTGGCGCCCGCTTCGCGCAGCGTGATCGCCGCGGCGACCATAGGAGCGGCGTTGAACGAGCGGGGCGGCTCCATCTCGACCGTGATCGGGAAGTCCGCCGCTTCCAGGGCACGCGCGAACGCGGTGCGGTCGGCGCGGAGGTCTGCATCGGCCGGTGCGGGGTCGGCCAAGGCCTGCGGTTCGGCGACCTCGACAGTGGAGCCGGGTGGAGCGTGCAGAGCCATGCTGATGGCGGCGATGTGCGCGGGTCCCACGCCGCAACATCCCCCGACGATCGCCGCGCCCGCGTCCACCAGCGAGCGAGCAACCCGGGCCACGTAGTCCGGTGTCGCCGGGTACACGAATCGGCCGCCGCTGCGGGCCGGCCCACCGGCGTTGGGCCGCGCCGCCACCGGCACCCCGCCGGCGGCAGCAACCATCGCCCGCACGATCCTGAGCGCCTGCGCAGGCCCTTCCCCGCAGTTCACGCCTATCGCGTCGACCCCGAGCGCGGCGAGGCGACCCGCCACATCACCCGGCGTGGAACCCAGCAGCGTGCGGTCATCGCGGGAGAAGGTGGCGCTCACCATCAGCGGCAACCCGGGGGCGGCATCGCGGACGGCAGCCACGGCCACGTCCATCTCCCGCAGGTCGGTCTGGGTCTCGATCACGAGCAGATCCGCACCCGCGGCGGCGAGCGCCGCCGCCTGCTCGGCGTAGGCCTCGGCCGCCTCGGCTTCAGGGACGCGGCCGTAGGGCTGCAACCGCACGCCGAGCGGCCCGAGCGAGCCCGCGACGATCCGGGCGCCCGACGCCTTCGCCCTCGCCACCCCCGCCGCGCAGAGGTCCGCGGTCCGATCGGCCAGCCCATGCCGGTCCAGGCGGAACCGGTCGGCACCGAACGTGTTCGCGAGCACCATGCGTGCGCCCGCCTGGACGAACGCGCGGTGGACCCCCTCGACCAGATCGGGCGCATCGAGGTTGAGGGTTTCCAGGGCGGCGTCCGCGGGCGCGCCGGCTGCCAACAGAGCGGTGCCCGTGCCGCCGTCGCTCAGGAGGGAGCCTTCCTCGAGCAGCGCGCGCCAGGCCTCGGTGTCCACCGACCCAGTATCCCGCCCCCGGTGATCGCCTCAGGCCGGGGCGTCGGCCGGGTGGATCTGCACGGAGTGCGTGAGGTCCACCACCGGCCGGAGGGTGGCGGCGACCGAGCAGTACGTCGACTCGGCCAGGGCGATGGCCTTCTCGGCCTTGCGTTCGTCGATGTCACCGGTCAGATGGAACGCCATGTGGATGGCTCGGAACATCCACGGGGGGTCGGGATCTTGGGTCGAGGAGACCACGACCTCCAGCCCACGGAGATCCTGCCGCTGCTTCTTGAGGATCACCACCACGTCGTAGGCGGTACATGACGCGAGGGAGATCGGCAGCAGATCGGAGGGCTTGGCGCCTTGGCCGTCGGTCTCACCGCCCACCCTCACCGGGTCGCCGTACGCCGTCTCGCCGAGGAACTGCAGGTCACGGCCGGTCCATCGCAGCACGACCTCGTCCACCGAGCGAGTGTATCGACGAGGCGGCGCCCGCCTGGAGGCCACTCGCCATCGGACCGAGGCCGCTGGTCCCTCACCCGATCGGTCTTCCGGACGTAGCGGCGAGACCGACAACACACGGTAGGCTTGTGGCGGAACGCCGGTCGGAGGAGGGGATCCACGTAGGGATGAGCGGCGACACGGTTCGCGTCGTCGTCGGCGAGGGGCGAACGAACGGCAGAGGCCTGCTGCGGTTCGTCCTGCAGGGCGACGGCTACGAAGTGGTCGGCGAGGCATCCACGTCCCCGGAATTGGCCCGACTCCTGGCGCTGCATCAGCCCGACGCCGTGGTGATCGACGACGGCATCGGCGTCACCGCCATCCAGATGGCACGCGAAGTTGCCCCGCTGACGAAGGTGGTTCTGGTGTGGCCCGAGGCCGTCGTCCCGGTCGGTGGCGACACACGGGTCGATCCGGACCAACTCCTCGCGGGCCTCGGGGCGGCGGTCGCCAAGGTGGTCGGCCGAACACCCGGAGCACCCACGATCGCCGCGCCCGAGTGGATCGAGCGCGTGCGCAAGGACCCCGGTTCGCTCCGCGAGAAGCTCGCGCAGCACGGCGGCCCGCCCGACCGGCGCCCGAGCGTCACGGACCTGCAGAAGCGGGGGCGCCGCCTGCACCCCTACGCCGGCGGAAGGCCCGCTCCCACCCCGGTCGCCGCATCGACGGGCGAAGACGAAGAGCGGACAGCAGCGGTCGTGATCCTGCCCTCGCTCGCGGCCGTTGCCGCGGCGAGCCCGAGCGAGCCGCACGCGAAGGCGATGCGCGACGGATCCATCGGCCGGCTCGCTCTCGGAGGAGCGGCGGCGGCGGCGGCGGTCGTGCTCGCCATGTCGGTGGGCGCCTCGCGGATCGAGCCCACGCTCTTGACCGCCCGTCCCCTGTTCCCCGACCCGATCACCCCCGGTCCCGCTATCGGCTCCGACGGAGGGCCGCCCGCCGGACCGACGACGCCGAGCGAAGACCCGGGAGAGGGGCCGAACACCGACGGCGGCCCCACGGACCCCATCGGCCACATCGGCGGCCACTCGAACGGCCCCGGATCCGATGAGCCGCCGACCGTCCCGCCGACGGAACCGCCGACGGAGCCGCCGACGGAGCCGCCGACGGATCCGCCGACCGAGCCTCCGACCGAGCCTCCGACCGAGCCTCCGACCGAGCCTCCGACCGAGCCGCCCACCGAGCCGCCCACCGAGCCGCCCGTGGAGGACTCGCTCCCCGGGAAGTCGGGCGAGAACAATCCGCTGGGCGGACCGCCGGGGCACACAGGCGATCATCCGACCGAGGACCCCGACCTGCCCGGGCATGGACCGAACGGCGACGGGGACGGCGTCCCCGGCAACAGCGGGAACAACCCGCACAGCGGTGCACCCGGGCAGGAGAAGGTGAAGGCAGCCTCGAGGCACGTGCACAAGAACTAGGTGCCGGCGAGCACCTTGCCGACGCGCCCGACCAAACCGACCACCACAGCGTTGCCCATCGCGAAGGCTCTCCATCGCTCAGGCATGCCCGTGTCGGTCCAGTCGTCGGGGAAGCCTTGGAGCCGCTCGAGTTCCACGGGCATGAGCCGTCGGAAGCGCCCGTCGGTAGCGGTGACGACGTGCTTGAAACGCGAGGGTCCGGCGCCGCCTTCGCCCGTCAAGATCGTGCGCGAGGGCTGGTCGGTGCGGTCGGGGAACGTCACCGCGCCCTCGCTGTATCGGTAGCGATGCCCGTTCGCCGCGATGCGCTCTTCGCGCTTGGAACCTTTCAGGTACCGCCAGCGCGCCAGCTGTCCTTCCGGGATGAAGTACCGCTCCGGCACCTCGTCATCCGGCACCAATGCGTCGCCGAGCGTCCGGTGACGGCCACGGTGCCGCGGCGTCACCGCGGCGGTCCACACGCGCCGGTCGGCTATGACCCCCGCCGCGGCGAACCGCGATGTCGTGCGCCCGGCTCCGAAGCCGCCGGAGATCTCCACCAGGTCTCCTTCGAGCGCGACATCGCTCCCGGGACCCACGCGAACGGGGAGCGCGCGCGCCAGCACGCCGTCGGTCGCCGTCCAAGCGTGCGGGTCGATCGCGCGGCGATCGCGCGCCGTCATCCGCTGGGCCACCAAGAAGACGCGGCGGCGGCGCTGCGGGAACCCGTGATCGGCCGCGTTCACCACGCGCCACTCCGCCACGTACCCGAGGTCGGCCAGGCACGCCAGCATGATCGCGAAGTCTCGTCCCCGCTGCTGCGCCGGTGATTTCAGGAGCCTGTCGACGTTCTCCATGAAGACCAGCCGCGGGCGGCGGCCCGCCAAGATCCGATGGAATTGCCACCACAACACACCCTTCTTGCCTTCGATCCCGTCGGCGGTCTTGAGGGTGCGGGCGACCGAGTAGTCCTGGCAGGGCAGGCCGCCGACCAGCAGATCATGCGCGGGCACGTCGTCGGCCACCTGCTCGACGTCGGCGTTGACGGCGCCCGCGGGCCCGAACCGCGTCACGTAGCAGTCGAACGCGTGCTGGACACGGGTCGAGGGCTCCCACTGGTTCGCCCAGATCGTCCGCCATCCCGAGCGTTGCAGCCCCAGGCGGAACCCGCCGACCCCCGCGAACAGTTCGACGACATCACCGGGACCCGACACGCGACGGACGCTAGCACGCGGCCACAGCGGATCAACCACGCGAAGCGGCGAACGCGCAGATCCGTTCGAGTGGACATGCGTCACAGCGGGGGACCTTCGGCACGCACACCATCGCGGCCAGGTCGAGCACCGCCCAGTTCCACGCACGCACGTCCGTGCGCGGCGTCACCTCGTCCACCAGCGTCCAGAGCGCCTGGTCCTCGGATGCGGGGATGTCATCGGGCAAGCCGAACGCGCGCCGGTAGACACGGGCCGTGACACCGTCCACCACCGGCGCCCTCGTGCCGAACGCGATCGCGAGCGTGGCGTTCGCCGCATAGCGGCCGACGCCCGGAAGCGCGAGCAGGCCCTCCGGGGTGGTGGGCACCCGGCCCGCAGCAGCCACCTGCGCCGCCATGGCGCGGAGCGTTGTCGCTCGCTTGTTCAGCCCCAGCGGGCGGATGACGGAACCGATCGAGGTCACGCGTGCCCGCGCCAAGGCCTCTGCGTCGGGCCAGCGGCGGAAGAGCTCGGTGTGAACCGTGGCCACGGTCACGCCCCGCGAGCGTTGAAGGAGCACCTCGGCGACCAGGATGCGGAATGGGTCCTCGGTCTCACGCCACGGGAAGGAGCGCCGGTGCTCCCGGCCCCACGCCAGGAGCGAACGCCGCAGCGTCGCGGGATCGGTGGTCACGTCACGGATCATAGGTCGGGGCTCCCCTGCGATACTCGAGCACGATGACGATCCAGAACGGATTCGGCAGTCTCCGCCTCGTCTACGTGCGCCCGCCGCAGGGAGACGACGCCGACGCGTGGCAGACCTACGGCTGGCACGCTCCCCCGGTGCGTGACGCGGCCGAGGCCGAGCACGCGGACCTGCGTGCGGCGCTGGCCGCCACCGGCGCCGAGGTCATCATCGGCGGCACGCGCGTCGAAGGCGATCCCGACGCGATCTATGCGTATGACCCCACGCTCCCGACCGACCACGGCGTGATCCTCCTGCGCCCCGGCAAGGAGGGCCGACGGGACGAACCGGCCGCGCTCGGCATCGATCTGAAGGCGGCCGGACTCCAGATCCTCGGGTCGCTCGACGAGCCCACCACAGCCGAGGGCGGCGACATGTTCTTCCTCGACGAGCGCACGCTGCTTGTCGGCGTGGGCTACCGGACCAACGCAGCAGCGGTCGAGCGCCTCCGTGCGATCCTGGAACCGCTCGGGACCGAGGTCATCGCGTTCGACCTGCCGCACTTCCACGGACCCGCCGAGTGCTTGCACCTGATGTCGTTCATCTCGCCGCTGGATGCCGACCTGGTCGTGGGCTACCTGCCGATGATGCCCACTCGGCTCGTGCAGTTGCTCCGGGATCGTGGCATCGGCATCGTCGAGGTCCCCGACGAGGAGTTCCCCACGATGGGGCCGAACGTGCTCGCGTTGGGGCCGCGAGAAGCACTCGCGCTGGATGGCAACCCGGTGACCGCCGAGCGGATGCGCGCCGCCGGGGTCTCGGTGCGCACCTACCGCGGCGACGAGATCAGCCGCAAGGGTGACGGCGGTCCCACCTGCTTGACCCGTCCGCTCGAACGAGGCTAGGGATCGGCGCGTCCCGCCCAGCGCAGGACCTTCGGCCCACCCCGACGCTCCGGCGCCACCCTAGCCTGGCCTCGACGGAAGGAGGTTCGGCGATGCGCCCCATCAGAACGCGTGGACGGCCCCTCGGGGTCAAGCGGGTTCGCCGACGCGGTCTCCCGGACCGCGTTCACCTGCGCCGTGGGATCCGACATGCGCATGCCGCCCCTCACCGTCGGCACCGGCGCCCGGCGTAAGCCGGCCCCGGATCCGGAGAGGCGGCGGCCGACCCCCTCGGCCGCCGCACTCCGGCTGCGTCGGGCCGCTGCTCGGTAGCCTGGGGTTCGATGCTTGAGCACCGTTTCACCTTCTCCGCAGGACCCGGCGTGCTGCCGCGTCCGGTGCTGGAACAAGCGCAGCGCGAACTGGTCCAGATCCCCGGCGTGGGCGCGTCGCCGCTCGAGGTCTCGCACCGTGGCGCCTGGTTCACCGAGGTGATCCAAGCTGCGGAGGCCGATCTCCGCGCGCTCCTTCAGGTCCCCGCGACGCACCGCATCGTGTTCTGCCAGGGCGGCGCGACCCTGCAGTTCTCGAT
>JBKJXU010000114.1:0-10067 GCA_046716145.1 Actinomycetota bacterium | reverse complement strand
CCGGTCGCGGGCGTGAACGGCAGCGGGATGCACACGCACCAGTCTCTGTTCGCCGGGGATCGCAACGCGTTCTTCGAGGCCGCCGACGAGTACCACCTGAGCGACACCGCGAAGGCCTACATCGCGGGGCTCTTGCGCCACGCGCCCGAGATCACGTTGGTCACCAACCAGTGGGTGAACTCCTATAAGAGGTTAATCCCTGGGTTCGAGGCGCCGGTCTACGTGTGTTGGGCGCGCCGCAACCGCAGCGCGTTGGTGCGTGTGCCCCAGTACAAGCCGGGCAAGGAGGAGGCCACGCGCATCGAGTTCCGCTCGCCGGACCCGGCGTGCAACCCCTACCTCGCGTTCGCCGCGATGCTCGGCGCCGGGCTGGCTGGTGTGGAGGGCTCCTACGAGCTCCCGCCCGAGGCGTCGAACAACATCTACGAGATGAGCGAGGCCGAACGCGCCGCCGCCGGGATCGCGTCGCTTCCGGAGGATCTCCACGACGCGATCGGCCTGGCGGAAGGCTCGGAGGTGCTCCGCGAGGCCCTCGGCGAGCACGTCCACGAGTTCCTGATCCGCAACAAGCGCGCCGAGTGGGACGGGTTCAAGGCCTACGTGACGCCGTACGAGCTGGAGCGCTACCTGCCGGTCCTCTAGGAGAGCATCACCAACCGGGGGCAGGAACCGCCTTCCGACGTACGACCTTCGGCGCATGGGCAGCGTTGACGAGTTGCGACGATAGGCCTACGTTCTTCTCGATGGCAGATTCCGCCGCAGACCCCGGGGTGAAGACCCATATGGGAGGGAGAGGCATGTCTCGTCGTACCGTATCTTTGGTCGCGTTCGCGTTGGCCGCATCACTGGTCGTGTTGGCGCCGGCCCTGGGCAACACGGCGGACGATGTGGTTCGCCTTCACCTGGGCTCGAACGGCCAGAACTTCACGTACGGCTCTTCCACGCAGAACCTCACCCTCCAGAGGAACACCTGCATCATCAACTCGGCGGAGCCGTTGATCGATCTGTCATCCGTCCCAACCGGCACGGTTCCGGGCCTGAGCCAATACGCGCTGGGGGTCAGGTCCTCCGGTTCGAGCGCGAACGGGACCCCTTGCTCGCAGACCGACAGCGCCGAGACGCTCAAGATGACCGCCGGCACGAGCCTCGCCGGGCGATCGTTCAAGAAGCTGCGCTTCGATATGGAGATGACCGGCAACGCGGTCGTGGTGTTGAAGCTCTACGCCGGCGCCAGCGTGATGACGTACTCGCTCCAGACCGGCACGAGCATCACCGCCGACCAGGCCGCAGAGACCGACTACGACCGGACCGCGCCATACGAGGTGTCCAGCGTCGGGGCAGACACCTTCGACGCGTGCGCCGCGCCCAACAGCTCAGGCCCGAACAACGCGGGGAACGACAACTGCCTGTGGACCATCGATCCGCAGTCTTCTTTCGACCGGATCGAACTGACCACGTCCAAGGGCACGGCGTCCCTGGAGGCGGGCGCCGACTTCGGCAACGACCCGAACCACGACTCCCTCTTCTACCTGGCCAACAGCGCTCCGAGCGCCACCGATGACGCCTACAGCACCGACGAGGACATCACGCTCTCCAGTGCCGCGCCCGGAGTCCTCGGCAACGATTCCGACCTCAACGGCGATTCGTTGAGCGCCGCGTTGCTCACCGGCGTTTCGCACGGAACACTCACCCTGGGCACCAACGGATCGTTCACCTACGCGCCGACCTCCGACTACAACGGCCCGGATTCGTTCACGTACCGTGCGAGCGACGGGAACGGGGGCACCGCTGACGCGACCGTGACGATCACGGTCAACGCCATAAACGATCCTCCGGCACCGACCGGCGTTAGTCCGTCTATCAACGAGGACACGTCGGCTGTCATACAGGTAGCGACGGACATCGACAGCACCGTGATCAATGCGGACTGCACCTCGACCGCTGGCGGAACCTGGACGGAGACGAACCCTCCGAACGGCTCTGGTACGTACACCCCGCCAGCGAACTTCTTCGGCACAGACACGCTCACCTGCACCGTCACCGATCAGGACGTCACCATCGAAGTCACAACCACGGTCAGCGTCGGCGTCACGTCGGTCAACGACACCCCGACCGCGGGTAACGACACGACCGACACCGATATGGACGCGGCCGTCACCATCGCGGTCCTCGGCAACGACGAGGACGGCGACCCCAACGTGGTGCAGACGTTGACCGTCACCAACCTGTCCGACCCCGCGAACGGCACCGCGGGCGCCAACGCGGACGGGACCGTGACGTACACCCCCGACCTCGAGTACGTCGGTACCGACACGTTCACCTACCAGGCGTTCGACGAGACCGCCTACTCGAACACGGCGACCGTCACCGTTACCGTGTTCGAGACGATCTGCACGGATGAAACCGTCGAGGTCTTCAGCCCCGACAAAAGCGTGCATGGGGTGATCACGAAGATCGACGGTGAGGTGGTCTGCAAGCGCTACACGCTGGAGGCGACGGACGACGGCACGATCATCTTCGATCCGTCGAGCGACTCCAACACCGAGGTGAGCTACCGCGCCTACCTGGACTTCGGTCCGGACCCGGCCCCGACCGTCACCACGACGGGGAACAGCTTCGTCGGTCGCCTCGACTACGACCCCCTCGGCGGCACCGACTACCGCCCTATGCAGTGGTGCGACGATCCGACGTTCGTGAGCGGGGACGTCACCGACGCGACCCTGCCGGGCATCGAGACATGGTGCATCGCGGCCACGGCCACGACGGCCACGAACGGTGGCAAGGTGAGCACGATCTGGCAGGTCTTCGGGCTCGACGACCCGAGCATCGTGCGAAGCAGGTAGTCGCCGATTGAACGGATGCGACAGGGTGGTTCTTCGGGCCACCCCGTTCCAAGTCGTGGGTCCTCACCCTCCGGTGACGGGGAAGGCTGGCACGCCACGGATCCCGAGACGTTCCAGGGACGCCCCCGCCTCGACCTCGAGCTCCGGTGCCGGTTCCCCGCGCATCCGGGCGATGCGCGCGAGGCCCTGCATGGAGAGCGCAGCGTCATGCTCCGCCCCTCGCTCTCGTGCGCTCGCGATCCCGCGCTCGAACGCATCTGCCGCCCCATCGATGTCGCCGGTCTGCAGCAGCGCGTACCCGAGCAGCCGATCGAGCAGGGGCGCGAGGACGTTCACCCCCCCCTCCACCTCGAGGCTGGCGATGATCTCCCGGCACCGGCCAAGAGCCCAGGCACCCTCACCAGCCAGCAGGCGCGACTCCACCTCGCGCGCATCCACCTCGAGGATCTGTCCCGGCGCACCCGTTGACCGGTACGTCTCGCGCGCCTGCTCGAACTGCTCGACCGCATCGCCCGTGCGCCCAGTCATCGCCGCGATCCGGCCGAGCTGCGTGAGGCAGAAGCCGAGCAAGTAGTCGTCGCCGGTCGCTCGCCACACGCGGGAGGTCTCGCGGAGCAGCGATTCAGCCTCTTGCAGCGAACCCTGGTCGACCAACACCTCAGCGATGTTCATCTTGCTCTGAGCGCTCACCACCGGATCGCCCAGGCGCTCGCTCGCCTCCTGCGCTCGCCGATACAGCTCGAGCGCCTCGCTCCATCGTCCCTCCCAATACTCACCGGCACCGAGGTTGCTGAGAACCATCGCTTGTCCGGGGAGATCGCCGGACTCTTCGAAGTGTCGCAGCGCGTTCCCCCAATGCTCGATCGCACCCGGCTTGCCGAGGATGGCGAGCGCCGCCGCCAGCATGTTCTCGGCGTCCCCGAGGGCGGACGTGGACCCGGCCAGCCGGCCCGCCTCGATCGCGCGAAGCGCCACCGCCAAGGCTTCCCGGTTGCGGCCCTGCGCCTGCAGAGCCGAGGAGTAGCGTGCGTCGATCTCGGCGGCGATCGCGAGCGCCTCCCTGTCGGTGCGTCCCTCTACCAGACGGCGCCCGTTCGAGAGCCAACGCAGCACCTGCGGGAAACGGCCGAACTTCTCCTCGACCTCGGAGCGCCTGATCACGAGACGGGCAGACCGGAGGGCATCGTCTTTCGCGAGTGCGCGCGCCTCGGCGTTCGCGCGGAGTGCCTCCGCATAAAGCCGGGCGCGCCACAACGCCTCGCCGTGAGCCTCGACGATCTCGAGCCGCTCCTGGCCCGACACGCCGATCCTGCGGCCCGCGTCGAGTGCACGCTCGAAGAGGAGCGCAGCCTCGACGTTCGCGTAGATCACGGCGGCCCGGGAAGCCGCGATCCGCGAATACCGCCACGCACGCTCGTACTCAGCCCCGAGCGAAAAATGCAGAGACAGAAGCCCGGCGTTCTCCTCGGGGTCCGACACCTCGCGCTCGAAATGCAGCCCCACCGCCATGTGCAGGCGCTGCCTGGTGCGGAACGGCAGACCCGCGTAGGCGGCATCGCGGATCACCGCGCGACGGAACCGCAGGTAGCCGCCGGCCTCCTGTTCGAAGAACTCGGCGAGTCGCTCCCATGTCGCGTCGTCAGGCTGCTGGGTCCCCTCATCCAAGACGTCACCCAGGAAGCGCGGGTGGAACGCGAGCCCGAACACCGAAGCCCTCCGGACCAGCTGCTTATCGTGCGGCGTGAGGCTGTCGATCCGCACCGTCGCCGCCGACTCGACGGAGTCCGGGAGTGAGCCGTCCCCGGTACGGACCGCGTGGATCAGGTCCAGCAGCAACTGCGGGTTGCCGGCCGCCCGTTCCACCGCCGTCGCCAGCACGTGGCCCGGCAACGGGGCATCGTCCGTCACGACCTCGGCGAGCGCCGTGGATGCGTCTTCGGCGATCGGCGCCAGTTCCAGGACCGAGACGCTCGCGTTCGTAGGCGGCGCGAAGCCACCGTCGGTACCGCGGCGCAGAGCCAGGATCAGCCAGGGCCGATCGATACGTTCATCGGTCACGATCGCCGTGAGCAGATCGGCCGAGGCCTCATCCATCAGGTGCGCGTCTTCGAACGCGAACAGCGTCGGGCGCACTAGAAGCGCACGGAGGAATCCGATGACTACCTCGTGCAGACGGGTACGCCGGAACTCCGATCCGAGCGCATCGACCTCGGGTGTCGAGGGCATCTCTGCGTCGGCAGCGACACCGATCAGGGGGAGCCATGGCACGAGTGACGGATCGTGGATCTGCGCCAACTCCAGGAGGCGGGCGGCCACGACCTCGGAGGGGTCCTCCCATCGCACGCCGATGAGCTCGCGGAGCACGTCGCGCCACGCCACGTAGGGCGTCGCCGCCGTGAACGTCTCACCGGTCGCGCTCGTGAAGCGGAAGTCCCCACACCCCTTCAGCATTTCGTCCAGGAGCCTCGTCTTGCCGACGCCGGCCTCCCCCACGAGCGCGAGGGTCACGCGTTCGCCGTCGCGCGCCCGTGACTGCGCAGCGCGGATAAGCGCCATCTCCTCCCGACGACCGAGCAACGGGAAGTCCTCAGCCGCCGAGTACTTGGGCCGCCCGATCGTCGTGCCCACCGACCATGCCTGCACGGGCTTCGCCTTGCCTTTGACCATGAACGGCTCGAGCTCGGACGTCTGGAAGCGCGTCGCGGAGCGCTCGAGCACCGACCCACTCGCGTAGATCTCGCCCGGTCCTGCTTTCGCCATCAGACGGGCTGCGAGGTTCACCGTGTCGCCCATCACGGTGTACGTGCGCCGGTAGTGCGGACCGATGTCGCCGGCGAACACGGGACCGTGGTTCACGCCGATCCGGATCGGGATCGTGCGCTCCTGCTCGACGATCCGACGAAGCGCCAGCAAGATCCGCTCCTCGTCGTCGCCCACCGCGCGCGGCGCGCCTGCCGTGAGGATCAGCTTGCCCCCGTCCGCGTCCACATCCGATGCGAGGAAGCAAACCTCGAGCTCGTCGACAGCTGCCTGGGTGTCGCGCACCAGCCGGTCCAATCCCTGGGCCGCCGATGCCGGGCCTTCGCGCTCGATCAACTCATCCATCCCGTCGAAATGGATGAACCCCACGGCGACCTGGCGGTGCTCGGGCTCGAGCACCCCCGACAGGAGCGAGTCGCGCGTCGCGACCGGCACGCTGCGCATCAGCAGGTCGTCGGGCACATCGGGTATGACGGACACCAGGCTCGGCGAGCCCCCCGCGGGCGCGGACCGGAGGAAGATGCCCGGTCCCTTCGCATCCCCGACCGAGGCCCTCGGCAGGTGCGACGCCGTCGCCGGGCTCATGACGATCTCCCCGGCCCCTGCCGTCCCCTCCATGGTCACGACCTCGGTCGCCGCGGGGCCGGTCACGATCAACTCCCGGTGCGAGTCCCCCACCAAGAAGAAGTCGAACGCTCCGGTGTGCACGCCAACGGACATCCGCAGCTTCACGCGTCCGCCGGGGGTCTGGATCAGACCGACCTCACGGAGGCGCTTGCGCATACCGATCGCGGCGCGTGCGGCCCGGGTCGCGTCCTCATCGGCCGAGCCAGCGCTGAACAACAGGAGCAGGGCGTCGCCGCCGAACTTCAGCAGGCCGCCGTCTTCCGCATACGCGAGCACCAGCAATTCGCTGAAGCAGGTGTTGATCGCGTCGGCCATCTCCTCGGCACCGACCCGGCCGAGCTTCGCGAGCTTCTCCGACAACGCCGTGAACCCGGAGATGTCCACGAACACCATCGAACCGTCCACCCGGCGGTGCAGCCGCTCAGGCTCGGTGGCGAGCCATTCGAGACTCAGCCGGGGAAGATACGGCTGGAGACGAACGCGGACCTGGGAGGAAGTGACCACGCGAGCCTTTCACATGTTCTAGCGACTGGACGTCCAACCTAACAGCCCGAGCGCCCCTCAGGGAACCCCGGCCGCCGAGGTCCCTTGCGGCGGAGCGCGGGTTTGCCTTCGCCGAGGATGAGCCGCTAACGTTGTGTGATGGACACACACGGCGAACAGATCACCCCGGCCCTCGACGCCGCCCGCTCGCGCCGCAAGACCCTGCACGACACGCTGGTGCATCTAGAGGAAGCCATCTCCTCGCCGGCCGCCGGCCGCATCGACGGATGGACCGCGGGCGTGCTGAAGGAACTGATCGAGGTCCGCGAAGCGTTCGGCCAGCACGTGGTGGTCACCGAGAGCCCCGACGGTCTCTACGAAGAGATCTTGGAGCGGGCGCCGCGCCTGACGAACAACGTGGAGCGCCTGCGCGGGGAGCACCCGGGCATCAACGAGGCGCTCGCCGCCATCATCGGCCGCCTCGAGCACATCGAGGTCGGCGGCGACGAGTGGCCGCTGGAGGCCGCACGGGATGACCTCTCGCGTTTCATCGGTCAGGTGATCCGGCACCGACAGCGCGGGGCCGACCTGGTCTGGGAGGCCTACAACGTGGACATCGGCGGTCTCGGGTAAGCCTCGGAACGGCCGCTAGTCTTGGCGGCGTGATCCGCGTCGCGCTCTGCCAGATCGATCCCACCGTCGGTGACCTCGACGGCAACGTCGCGCTCATGACCGCGTGGGCGGCACGTGCGACCGAAGCGGGAGCGGACCTCGCGGTCTTCCCCGAACTCGCGATCCCCGGCTACCCGCCCGAAGACCTCGTGCTGCGGCCCGGCTTCGTGAGCGATCAGCTGGCGGCCCTGGATGCGCTGGCCGCCGCGACCGCCCAGGGATGCGCGGTCATCACAGGCTTAGTAGACCGCAGCGGGCGCGGCCTGCACAACGCCGCGGCCCTGCTGCGTCAGGGAGCCGTGGCCGCTCGTTATCACAAGTGCCGGTTGCCGAACTACGGCGTCTTCGACGAAGAGCGGTACTTCGAGGCCGCCGACGAAGGCATCACCGTCGATATCGCCGAGACCAGGATCGGCCTCTCGGTCTGTGAGGACGCCTGGTTCCCGGGGCCTCCCTGGACGGACTACACGGATCTGCCGCTGATCGTGAACATCAACGGCTCCCCGTTCCACCGGGGCAAGGTCCACGAACGCGAGGACGTGCTGGCCGCCCGCGCCCTGGAGACTGGAGCCTGGATCGTGTACGTGAACGCCGTCGGCGGCCAGGACGAGTTGGTGTTCGACGGCGGGTCGCTCGTGATGGCCCCCGACGGCGCCGTGGCCGCCCGGGCCACGCGGTTCGAAGAGGACCTGCTGGTCGTGGACCTCGACCTGGATGCGGGGACGGTCCAGGCGGAGCCCCGTCCCCCGTGGCCGGAAGGTCCCGCCGAGGTCTACCGCGCCGTGGTGCTCGGCACCCGCGACTACGTCCGGAAGAACGGGTTCGCCGAGGTGGTCCTGGGGCTCTCGGGCGGCGTGGACTCCGCGCTCGCGGCAGCGATCGCGGCCGACGCGCTCGGGCCGGAGGCCGTCCGAGCTCTGGCGATGCCCTCGATGTATTCGAGCCCCGAGAGCCTGGAGGATGCCTCCGACGTGGCCACCCGCTTGGGGATGCGCCTCGACGTTGTCCCCATCACGGGCGTCTTCGAGGCCTACGCGGCGGCGCTCGGGCCGCTCGGCGTCGTCGAAGGGCTCGCCGCGGAGAACCTGCAGGCCCGCATCCGAGGCAACGACCTGATGGCCGTGTCGAACCGGTTCGGCCCGATGGTGCTCGCCACCGGCAACAAGTCCGAGTACGCGGTGGGCTACTCGACGCTGTACGGGGACATGGCCGGCGGTTTCGCGCCGATCAAGGACGTCCCCAAGACCCTCGTCTACGAACTCTGCGCGTGGCGCAACGCCGCCGCGATCGAGGCAGGCATCGCTCCCCCCATCCCCGAGCGCGTGATGACGAAGCCTCCCTCCGCTGAACTCCGCCCCGATCAGAAGGACACCGACTCGCTCCCGCCCTACGACGTGCTCGACCCGATCATCGAGGCCTACGTCGAGGAGGATCTGGACGTCGATGCGATCGTGGAGCGTGGGATCGGCGAGCGCGGAACCGCCGCTCGCGTGGCGAGCATGATCGACCGTGCCGAGTACAAGCGACGCCAGGCGGCCCCGGGGGTGAAGATCACCCCCAAGGCCTTCGGGCGGGATCGCCGCCTGCCGATCACGAACCGCTACGAGGGTTAGACGAGCGACCAGGTGACGCTCACGCTCACCTCGGTCTCGATCGTCGGCGCCTCGACCGGGACCGCCATGTCCGCGGCCGCGTACATCACGCGCTCGGCGTAGTACGGCTCGGGCCCACCGCCACGGCCGTTCTCGACGATCGTGACGACCTGCCCGATGTTCGCGTCCGCAGCACCGGCCATCGTCTCGGCCTTCGCCTTCGCGTCCTCGACGGCTCGTGCGAGGGCCTCGTCCAGCCCGGCGTTCGCGTCGGAGACACGGAACCGGATGCCGCCGGCGATGTTCGCGCCGTTGTCAACCCCGGTGTCGAGCACGCGCCCGACCTGCGACAGATCATGGATCGTGACCTCGATCTGGTTGGAGGCGTCGTACCCGGTGACGGTCTCGCCGCGGTCGTCGTAGCGCGGATACAGCTCGATCATGGAGGTCGCGAGATCATCGTCGCCGAAGCCGAGAGCACGCAGGGCATCGATGACGGCCTTCATCCTGGCCGAGTTCAGGTCCATCGCCTCCTGGGCGCGGACGGCCTGGGTGCGGACCCCGAGCGAGACAACTGCCTCATCGGGATCGGCGGTGATGGTGGCGGTGCCGATGACGGTGATCGTGCGTTCGGTGGCACCATCACCACCGGTGTCTTGGGCCACGGAGGGGACCTGCAGCGCGATGACCGCGCCGGCCAGGAACCCCGCGACCACGAGTGCGAAGCGCTTCATGAGCGACCTCCTCGTATCGGGGAAACGTGGTGGTCGGACGGCGCCAAGCCCCCGCACGGTTCCCTACGATGGTGGGCGCTGCTGCGGGCCCGTAGCTCAGCTCGGTTAGAGCAGGGGGCTTTTAACCCTCGTGTCGCAGGTTCGAATCCTGCCGGGCCCACCGATGTCAGACAGCCAACGTACGGTCGCCGTGTGAAGCGGTTCGAGGCCGGTGGGTTCGTCGTCTGGTTGCCGTCGACCCGGCGTGAACGGGCCCGAGGTCTGCTGGGCCGCGACGGCCTACCCTCGAGCGAGGCCTTCTTCCTGCGGGACTGTCGCTCCGTGCACACGTTCGGGATGCGGTTCGCCATCGACGT
>JBKJXU010000113.1:0-22258 GCA_046716145.1 Actinomycetota bacterium | reverse complement strand
TCGTCACGCTGCTCGCCGACTACCCCGAGGCACGCGCATGGATCAGCTTCTCGTGCCGCGACGCTGAGGACATCAGCGACGGCACGCCGTTCGCAGAGGCGATCGCGGTGGCAGTTTCGAGCCCGGGGGTCCTCGCCGCCGGCGTGAACTGCACGCCGCCCGGCTTCGTCCCGGCGCTGCTCTCCTCAGCTGGCGGCACCGGGAAACCGCTCGTCGCTTATCCGAACCTGGGCTCCACCTGGGAGGCCGAGACGAAGACGTGGCGTGCGGTTGGGCCGCGGCCGGATCTTGGCGCCGAGTCCGTGCGGTGGCGCGAAGCCGGCGCCACGATCGTCGGCGGCTGCTGCGGCACGACCCCGGAGGACATCGCCGCGATCGCCACCGCCCTCAACCGGTGACGGCTGGTGATCGGTCCGGCCTCCACCTCACTGCGGATCGGGACCGCACGTTTCGATGGTGCCCACGGCGAAGGTGCCGTCCGGCAGTTCCGACACCGTGAAGCGTGCCGCGATGTCGTCATCGATGAAGAGCGCGCCCGACCCGGGGTCGTACCGATCGGGCCCGGTCGCGGAGTGCACCGCGAGCTTCGTTCCGTCGGCATCCTCGGCGAATCTCGGCACGAGGTTCACGAGCGTGAGCGCCGCCCGGTCGAGCGCCTCGCCTCGGGTGGGGTCGCCCGTCCCATCGCCGCCTCCGAGAAGGGTCATGCGGTTCTCGCAGGTGAACTGGTCCTTCCCGGACATCGCCGAGGCGACGGCGAAGCCGGCCACCGCAACCACCACGGCGCCCACGACCACGACGAGACGGACCCGATGAGGACGCGCTGTCTGCGCGATCGACTCGGCCATCGGATCGATCGTACTCCCGAACGCCGTTCGAGACGATGCGAGCGCCGCGTACCTGCAGCCCGCCGATAGTTAGCCGCTGAACGGAGCCACGCCGCTCCAGGGGCGGACCTGCTCCAACGCGGCGCCGATCCAGAACGGGGTCACATCGTCGAACGTCCGGCCCACGATCTGGATCCCGGTCGGAACGCCGTTGGAAGGCGCGATACCACTCGGCACCGCGAGCACGGGGCACGGGGTCATGATGTTGAACGGCGTTGTCATGTAGCAGAGGAACTGGCGGTCGTTGGGGCCGCCACCGTCGAAGACCTTCCCCAGGAGCGAGTCCCCGGCAGGGATCCCGGTCACCGCCCACGTTGGGCAGATCAGCGCGTCGTAGGTTTCGAACAGCCGGCCGATCGGCGCCCACAGCTCCCCCTCGGCCACCAGCCCGTTCAGGAACGACCCCGGCTCATCCAGCGCCGCCGCCGCTTCCTCGGCCCACGCCAGGGAGTAATCGTTGAGCTGGTCGGGCGCCTGCTGGGCCATCTCGGCGATGTACGCTCCGAAGATCGCGGAGAAGTGCCGGCGAGCGGTGGACATGATCGCCTCGAGGCTCCACGGGATGTCGACCTCCTCGACGATCGCACCGGCCTCCTCCAACGCCGCGCCCGCTGATCGCGTGTTCGCGGCGACCTCCTCGTCCACGGTCCACGACCCGAGATCGACCGAGAGCCCGATCCGGAGCCCCTCGATCCCCTCGAACCGCTCGGGCAGTTCGAGCTTCGGACGAAGCGAGGTGACGTCGTCGGAGTGCGGGCCGGCCAGGACGTTCTCGAACAGCGCGCAGTCGGCGACGGTTCGCGCCATCGGCCCGTCGTGGCAGTACCGGTCCAGGTTGAAGGGCGGATAGGTCGGGACCCGGCCATGCGGTGGTTTGAACCCCACCACGCCGTTGATCGACGCGGGGATCCGGATCGAGCCACCGATGTCGGAGCCGCTCGCGAGGAGCGACGTTCCGCTCGCGAGCGAGGCCCCCGATCCGCCGCTCGAGCCACCCACGGCGAACTCGGGGTTCCACGGGTTGCGGGTGACGCCCCAGAGCTTCGAGTGCGTGTACCCCGTGCAGGAGAACTCCGGCGTGGTCGTCCGCGCGTGGACCACGGCGCCTGCCGCGAAGATCCTCTCCGGGACGGGCGCGGTGTGCTCGGCGACCTCGTCCACCGCGAGCGAGCCGTAGCGCATGCGCCAGCCCTCGACGGGCATCTCCTCCTTGATCGCGACGGGGAGCCCTTCGAGGGAGCGGATGTCCTCGCCGGTCGCGTACCGGCGCTCGGACTCCTTGGCCGCGATCTCCGCGTCCTCGGTGCGGCGTTCGGTGAGCGCGTTCACGACCGGCTCCACGGCGTCGGCGCGCGCGGAGACCGAGGCGAGGAGCTCGACAGGTGAGAGTTCCTTCGCGCGCATGCGCGCGAGCGCGTCGACGGCGGTGAGTTCCCAGGGCTGGGTCACGAGATGAACTCTAGGCGGTCGCGGTGTTCGGCGAGCCGGGCAAGGATGTCGGCGTCGGGAGTGTGGTCGCGCTCGGGTTCCTCCACGTCGATCCGCTCGCCGAACAGCTCACCCGAGAGGTAGCGCTGGCCGGTGTCGGGGATCGCCGTCACGATCCGCCGAAGCTCGGGGTGCTTCGCGGCCACCTTGAGGGCCGCGACGACGTTCATGCCGCTGGAGGGGCCGCAGAGGATGGCTTCTTCGCGAGCCATGCGCCGCGCCATCGCGAGCGCGTCCTCGGTGCTCACAGTGACGATGCCGTCCATGAGCGCTAGGTCGAGGTTCCGAGGGATGATCCCGTCGCCGATGCCGGGCACGCCGTGCGTTCCCCACCGTTGTTCGCTGATCAGCGGGCTCTCGGTGGGCTCCACCGCGAAGGCCAACACCCCCGGGCGGTGACGCTTCAGCGCGCCCGCGACGCCGGTGATCCATCCGCCGGTGCCCTGCGAGGCGACCACAGCGTCCACGCGGCCGTCCATCTGCTCCGCGATCTCTTCGCCGCTCGTCTCTTGCGCCTCGGGGTTGTCGGGGTTCTCGAACTCGCCGGGGAAGAAGTAGCGCTCGGGGTCCTCGGCCACGATCTCTCGCATGCGCGCGAGCGCGAGGTCGATGTCGGTGCCGGCGCCCGGGGAGAGTTCCAGGCGTGCGCCGTAGGCCTCGATCATGTGCATCCGTTCGGGACTCATGCCTTCGGGCATCACGATCACGCAGTCATACCCCTTGATCGCCGCCACGGCGCTGCATGCGATCCCGGCGTTACCGGTGCTGCATTCGATGATCGTCATCCCGGACCGCAGCCGTCCCTCGGCCTCGGCCTTCGCCAGCATGTGCGTGTAGATCCGGTCCTTGGTGGAGCCCGTCGGGCCGTAGTACTCCACCTTGGCGAACAGCTCTAGGCCCGGCGCGACGCGGGAGAGCCGGACGAGCGGCGTGGCGCCCACGGCGTCCAGGACCGACCCCACGGGTCTCCGGTGGGCGGACCAGTCGATCGGCATCTTCACCTCGGGATCGCTCATGCGCGGGCGCAGCCTACGCCCGGGCACGTGGGCGGGAGAACTGTCATCACGGCCTCCGTTCCACGTAGCCGAGCCGGCGGCTGATGGCGTCGGCCGCATCCATCACGAGCCTGGCCGTGCGCGGCAGATCCATAGGCCGCATCCGGAACGCCGGGCCGCTCACCGACAAAGCGGCGGTGACCTGGCCGTCGGCCTGCCACACGGGCGCGGCGACGGCGTTCAGACCTTCCTCGAGTTCCTCCACGGTCTGCGCGTAGCCACGTCGCGCGATCTCATCGAGTTGGCGCCCGAGAACGGCGGGATCGGTGACGGTGCGCGGCGTCATCTCGGTGAGCGGCTCGGCCAACTGGGCGTCGCGCTCCGCTGGGTCCATGTGCGCGAGCAGCACCTTGCCGTTGGACGTGCAGTGCAGGGGAGTGCGCCGCCCGACCCACGACACCGCCACGATCGAGCGTGTCCCGGTGACCTGGTCGATATAGACCACCGAATCACCGGCGAGCACGCCGAGGTTCACGGTCTCGCGCGTGCGCTCTGCGAGGTCCTCGAGGATGGGATGCGAAACCCGGACGATGTCCAAGCCGGCCATCGCCGCGCCGGCCAGACGAATCAGACCGAAACCCAGGCGGAACCGCTCGGTGACGGGATCTCGTTCGAGCATGCCCCGCTCGGCGAGGGTCGCCACCAGACGGGAGGCGGTGGCCTTGTGCACACCGAGGCGCCGCCCCAGCTCGGACACGCCGAGTTCGCCCGCATCGCTGATCTCTTCGAGGGCGCTGATCGCCCGTCGCACCGAGTGGAGGTTGCCCGTGTCGTCTCGCATACCGCAACGCCTCGGCGCGGACGCTAGCACGGGTGGCCGCGCGGTGCGCATCCGGGTTGCGGAGAACGCGCCCGTGGCGGGGCCCCGCTCGCAGCCTCGCCGCTAGGCTTCGCCTCGATGCCCGGCCAGCCCGATCGCCTCTGGCGTTCCACCGACCCCAAGGATGCCTACGAGGTCGTCATCGTGGGCGGCGGCGGTCACGGCCTGGCCACGGCCTACTACCTGGCGAAGGTCCACGGGATCACGGACGTGTGTGTGGTGGAGAAGGGCTGGCTGGCCGGCGGCAACGTGGCCCGCAACACCACCGTGATCCGCTCCAACTACCTGTGGGACGAATCCGCGGCCATCTACGAGCACTCGCTGCAACTGTGGGAGGGCCTCGAGGAGGACCTGGACTGGGATCTGCAGTTCTCCCAGCGAGGCGTGCTCGACCTGGCGCATTCCCAGGGTGAAGAACGCGAGGGCGTCCGCCGGGTGGAGGCGAACCTCTTGAACGGCGTCGATGCCGAGTGGCTCGACGTCGATGCGGTGAAGGAGCTCGTCCCGATCGTCAACGTCTCCCCCGACGTGCGCTACCCCGTGATCGGCGGGACGCTGCAACGCCGCGCCGGCGTGGCGCGGCACGACCGCGTGGCGTGGGCGCTCGCCACGCGCGCCAGCGAGCTCGGCGTCGACATCGTGGAGCACCGCGAGGTCACGGGGTTCCTGCGCGATGACGGCGGAGCGGTCACCGGCGTGCAGACCGCGCAGGGTCCCATCCGTGCGAACAAGGTGGCGTTGGTGGCGGCCGGACACACGAGCGTCCTCGCCTCGATGGCGGGGTTGCCGTTGCCGTTGCAGTCACACCCGTTGCAGGCGCTCGTCTCGGCGCTGTACGAGCCCGTGCTCGGCTGCATCGTGATGTCGAACGCCGTCCACGTCTACGTATCGCAAGCCGACAAGGGCGAGTTCGTGATGGGCGCGGGCATCGACGCGTACAACGGCTACGGCCAGCGCGGCTCGTTCCACGTGATCGAGCACCAGATGGCCGCCGCCGTCGAGCTGTTCCCGATCTTCCGCCACGCCGCGCTGCTGCGGACCTGGGGAGGGATCGTGGACGTGTGCCCGGATGCCTCGCCGATCCTCGGGCTCACCCCCATCCCTGGGCTGTACCTGAACTGCGGCTGGGGCACCGGCGGGTTCAAGGCGACGCCGGGCAGCGGCTGGGTGTTCGCCGACACGATCGCGCACGAGCGGCCGCACGCTTTGGCGGAGCCGTTCACGCTGGAGCGGTTCACCACCGGCGCACTGATCGACGAGCACGGCGCCGCGGGGGTCGCGCACTGATGGGGATCCGGGCGGGCACCCTGCGGGCGTTCGCCCTCGGTCTGCCCGAGGCCGAGGAGCGCGAGACGTGGGAGACGGCGACGTTCCGGGTCCGCGGCAAGATCTTCTTCATGTTCAGCGAGCACGAGCGCCATGCGTGGATCAAGTCGAGCGCCGACGAGCAGCAGGCGCTCGTGGCGATGGACGCCGACGCGTTCTTCGTGCCGCCATACGTCGGGCCCAGCGGATGGGTCGGCGCCGTCGTGTCGAAGGCCGACGGGGACGAACTTCGCGAGCTGGTCACCGAGGCCTGGCGCATGACGGCGCCCAAACGGCTGCTGGCGGTCTTCGACGAGGAAGCGGGCTAGCCGTGCTGCTCCTGCGGTGCCCGTGGTGTGGTGATCGTGACGAGATCGAGTTCCGCTACGGCGGGCAGGCGCACCTGGCCTACCCGGCCGACCCCGAGGCCCTCTCCGACCCCGAGTGGGCGGCGTTCCTGTTCATGCGCGACAACCCGATGGGCGAGTGGGCCGAACGCTGGGCGCACGCCGCCGGCTGTCGGCGGTGGTTCAACGTGCTGCGCGACACCGCGACCCACGGCGTGCTGGCGACCTATCGGATGGGCGAGGAGCGGCCGCGATGAGCCGGAGGCTCGCCGCCGGTGGCACCTGGCTCGATCGGTCGCGGCCGGTCACGTTCACGTTCGACGGGCGCGAGGTGGGCGGGTTCGCCGGGGACACGGTCGCGAGCGCCCTGCTGGCGGCTGGTGTGATCGGCGGGTTCCGCTCGCCGCTCGCCGCCCGGCCGCGCGGCGTGATGACGGCCGGCGTGGAGGAACCGAACGCGTTCGTCGAGATCGCGGAGCCGTGGTTCGAGCCGATCCTGCCCGCGACGACGGTGCCGGTGGTGCACGGGATGCGGACGGTGAGCCGGGCGGGCGTCGGCGTCTTGCCACGCGAGGCGGTCGGCGCCCGCCCGGCGGCCACCGCCCACCGTCACGTGGACGTGCTGGTGATCGGGGCGGGTGCGGCGGGACGTGCGGCCGCCGCGGAGGCGTCCGGCCGGGTGCTCCTGGTGGACGAGCACCACGTGGTGGACAACCCGCCGGAGGGCGCGCCGACGCTCCCCGGCACCACGGCGACGGGGATCTACGACGACGGCTACGTGGTGCTGTACCAGCGCGAGCCCGACCTCGACCGGATCTGGCACGTCCGCGCGCACGAGGTCGTGCTCGCGGCCGGGGCCCACGAGCGCCCGATCGCGTTCGTCGGGAACGACCTGCCCGGCGTGATGCTCGCGGGCGCGGCGCGCGAGTACCTCGATCGCTACGGCGTGCTCGCCGGCGATCGGGTCGTCGTGTTCACGACGAACCACGCGGGGACGGACGTAGGGATCGCGCTCGCGGACGTGGGCGCGCACGTCACGATCGTGGATGCGGGCGATGGCGGTCCCGCAGCCGAGCGTGCGCTTGAGGCGGGCCTCGATGTGCACCTCGGCGCCGTCGTCACGCGCGCCCAGGGCGACGGGCGTATCGAAGCCGTGACCATCCGCACCGCCGACGGCGACACCCGCACGCTGGAGGCCGACCTGATCGCCGTGAGCGGCGGGTTCAACCCCACGGTGCAGCTCGCCCGTTCGATCGGCGCCGGCCTGCTCTACGACGAGGACCGCGCATGTTTCGTCCCGGACGGCACCGGCCCGGCTTGGCTCCGCGTGGTCGGCGCCGCAGCGGGCGAGGTCCCCACGTCACACCCGATGTGGGTCGTGGCCGAGGGCGACGACGCGGAGAAGTTCGTCGAGCCCCAGCGCGACCAGACCGTGGCCGACGTCACCGCCGCGGTGGGTATGGGTCTGTCCTCGGCGGAGCACGTGAAGCGCGCCACCTACATCGGCACCACCATCGACCAGGGACGCACGAGCGGGGTGATCACCGCCGAGATCGTGAACGCGCTCTTAGGTTGGTCCCCCGGCGCCCAGGGGCCGACCACCGCGAGGCCCCCGTACACGCCGGTCCCGTTCAGCGCACTCGCCGGTCTGGAGACCGGTCCCCTCCTCACCGACCCGATCCGCACGACCGCGATGCACGCCTGGCACGCGGCCGCCGGTGCGGTCTTCGAGCCGGTCGGACAGTGGCTACGGGCGTGGTACTACCCGCGTGGTGATGAGCCGAAGGACGACGCGGTCGCGCGAGAGTGCGCCACCCTCCGCCAGTCGTGCGGGCTGCTCGACGCCAGCACCCTCGGGAAGATCGACGTCTGCGGACCCGACGCCGGCGAGTTCCTGGACCGGATGTACACGAACAGGATGTCGAACCTGGTTCCCGACTCCATCCGCTACGGCCTGATGCTCGGCCTAAACGGCATGGTCTTCGACGACGGGGTCGCGATGCGGCTGGGTGAGGACCGCTACCTCGTCACGACCACCACCGGTGGCGCCGCCGCGGTGCTCGACCGGTTCGAGGAGTGGCTCCAGACCGAGTGGACCGACCTGCGCGTGTACTGCACGAGCGTGACCGAACAGTGGGCGGTGGCGGCGCTCGGCGGGCCACGAGCGCGCGATGTGCTCGCCGCAGCCGGGACGGACATCGATCTCGCCAACGACGCGTTCGGGTTCATGACGCTCCGCGACGGCACGGTCGCGGGCGTTCCGGCACGCGTGTGCCGCGTCTCGTTCACCGGCGAGCTGTCTTACGAGGTCCACGTGGACGCGCGCCTGGGGCTGCACGTGTGGGAGGCGTTGATGAGCGCGGGCCAAGGGTTCGGCATCGCCCCGTACGGCACCGAGGCGATGCACGTCCTGCGCGCCGAGAAGGGCTACGCGATCGTCGGACAGGACACCGACGGGACCGTGACGCCTGAGGACCTCGGGATGGGATGGATCGTGAACACCGGCAAGGGTGACTTCATCGGCAAGCGCTCGCTCGTGCGCTCCGACGCGCTGCGACCGGGCCGCAAGCAGTTGGTCGGACTGCTCCCCGACGACCCGTCGCTGCATCTGCGCGAGGGAACCCAGGTCGTCGCCACGGCCGACCTGCCCGCTCCCCCGGTCCCGATGCTCGGGCACGTGACGTCGTCCTACCGCAGCCAAGCGCTCGGGCGGACGTTCGCGCTGGCGATGCTCGCGGACGGGCGTGCGCTGCAGAGGAGCACGGTCCATGCGGTTGTCGGCCGCGAGACGACCCCGTGCCGTGTCGTCGAGCCTGTGTTCGTGGATCGGGAAGGAGCGCGCCGCGATGGTTGAGCTGTACCTGCGCTCGCCGCTCGGTCATCGCGCCGGCGACCTGGCACGGCTCGACGCGGTCGAGGTGGCGCACCTCGCACAGACCAGCGTGCGATGCGCATCGCCTGATGCGACGCGGGTCGGGCTCCCGACCGAGCCGAACACCGTCGCGGGCGGGGTGGATCGCGGTGCGCTGTGGCTGGGTCCCGACGAGTGGCTCGTCGTGGGGTTGCCGGGCTCAGCCCCGGCGATCGTCGGTGAGTTCGAGGCCGCCCTCGCAGGCACGCGGCACGCGGTGGTCGACGTAAGCGCGAACCGCGCGGTCATCGAGCTCCGTGGGGCGAACCGTCACGCCCTGCTGGCGAGCGGCTGCGGCCTGGACCTGGAGCCCGCGGGCGGCTGGGCGCCCGGCCGCTGCGCGCAGACGTTGTTCGGGCGAGCTCAGGTGCTGCTCCAGGAGATGGAGGGCGCAACGCGCGTCTTCGTGCGCCCCTCGTTCGCGAACTATGTCGTGGACCGCCTGCTCGTCGCTGCTGCGTTCGGCTAGTCCCGGCGCAACCGCCAGAGCAGCGCGAACGGCAGACCTTCGGCTCCCAGCCGCCAGTCTAGACATATCGATGCCTAGTCGATATGCTTCGATGCATGCGGACAACGGTTCGACTCGATGACGACGTGCTGGCCGAGGCGAAGGCACTCGCGGCGCGGACCGGCCGAACGCTCACCCAGGTGATCGAGGACTCACTGCGTTCGGCCCTGAGTTCTCGCCCGGGACCGACCCGCGACATGCCGGAACTCCCTGTCTTCCACGGCGACGGCCTTCGCCCGGGGGTGGACCTGGACTCGATGTCCGACCTCCTCGACATCATGGAGTCGGATGATCCTGCCTGACGTCAACGTCCTCGTGTACGCGTTCCGATCGGACGCAGCCGATCACGAGCGGTACCGCGGGTGGCTCACGAAGGTCGTGTCGGCGGAGGAGCCGTTCGGCCTCGGCGACATCATCCTCTCGGGGTTCGTCCGGATCACCACGCATCCACGGATCTTTCGGACCCCGACGCCGTTGGGAGACGCGCTCGCGTTCGCGCACGCGCTGCGCTCGGCCCCGAACGCCGTCCCCGTGAGCGCTGGGGAACGCCATTGGCCGACCTTCGTCCGCCTGTGCACGGAGGGGTCCGCGCGAGGGAACCTCGTCGCCGATGCGTTCATCGCGGCGCTCGCGATCGAGTCGGGGAGCCTCCTGATCACCACTGATCGAGATTTCGCCCGCTTCCCCGGCCTCCGGTGGCGCCATCCGCTCGCCGCCTGACTCGCCTGTTTGCCGTTGTTCGCGTTCATCGCCATGATGCGCTGCATGCACCCCGACGTCGCGATCACCACGGACTTCTCATTCGAGGTGGAGCGCACGTCCAACACGTGGATCGCGCTCGGCGACGGCACCCGACTGGCCGCGCGCATCTGGCGCCCCGTGACCGACGAACCCGTCCCGGCTGTCTTCGAGTACCTCCCGTATCGCAAGGGCGACCTGATGGCGGGGCGCGACGAGCCGCTCGGCACCTGGTTCGCCGGGCACGGCTATGCGTGGGTTCGGGTGGACATCCGCGGCACCGGAGACTCCGACGGGATCATCACCGACGAGTACACGCCGCAGGAGCACGACGACGGGCTCGAGACGATCGCATGGATCGCTGCGCAGCCATGGTGCACCGGCGCGGTGGGCATGATCGGGATCTCCTGGGGCGGGTTCAACGGCCTGCAGATCGCCGCGCGGCGCCCGCCGGCACTCAAGGCGATCATCTCGATGTGCTCCACCGATGACCGCTACGCCGACGACGTGCACTACGACGGCGGGTGCGTCCTGAACTGGGACGCGCTCCCGTGGGCCTCGAACATGCTCGTGATGGACGGGTTGCCGCCGGACCCTCGCGCGCGCGAGGACTGGCGCGAAACCTGGATGGCGCGCCTGGAGGAGACGCCGCCCTTCATCACCGAGTGGCTCACGCATCAGCGTCGCGACGCGTTCTGGAAGCACGGATCGGTCTGCGAGGACTACGGCGCGATCGAGGCCGCGGTCTACATGGTGGGCGGCTGGGCCGACGGCTACACGAACGCGATCGGACGCACCCTCGCAGGTCTGGACGGCCCGAAGAAGGGGCTGATCGGACCGTGGCCGCACTCGTGGCCACACCTGGCAGACCAGGGTCCGCGCATCGACTTCCTGCATGAGGCGCTCCGCTGGTGGGACCGCTGGCTCAAGGACATCGACAACGGCATCGACCGCGAGCCCATGCTCGCGGCGTGGGTCCAGGAGCCCGCCGGACCGCGTGAACTGCACCTGGACCGGCCCGGGCGGTGGGTGCGCGAGGAAGCCTGGCCGCCCCCGAGCGTCGAGCCGCGACGCCTCCACCTCGGCGCCGGCGGTGCGCTTCACGAGGACGCAGGAGGCAGCGCCGACCTCTCCCACACGGGGCTGCAGCACCACGGCCTGCACGCCGGTACCTGGTGCCCGTACGGGCCGGAGGCGGACTTCCCACCCGATCAGCGGGAAGAGGATGCGCTGTGTCTCTCGTTCGACACGGCGCCGCTGCCCGATCGGCTCGAACTGCTCGGGCACCCACGGCTGCACATCCGCGTGGCTGCTGACCACCCCGACGCTTTCGTCGCGGCACGCCTCTGCGACGTGGCTCCGGACGGGACCTCCACGTTGCTCAGCCGCGGCGCCCTGAATCTCACGCACCGCGACTCACACGAGGATCTCGCTCCCGCGCAGCCCGGCACCCCCTACGACGTCGACATCGAACTCGACGTGCTCGGCCAGGCGGTGCCGGCCGGGCACCGGCTCCGGCTGGCGCTCTCCACCACGTACTGGCCGTGGCTCTGGCCCTCGCCCGAGGTCACGACGATCACCGTCTCGGCCGGCGAGACCTCGTGGCTCGATCTCCCCGTGCGGCCACTCGACGTCCCCGACGGCGAGACCCCCGCGTTCGGCCCGCCCGAGTCCGCAGCCTTGTCGGCAACCGAGGTCCTGCGTGCGGACCCCGCGTTCCACCGCATCGAACACGACGTCGTCGAGGACACCTACGTGATGCGCCTCAACCAGGACGGCGACAACGCGATCCGCCGCGAGGGAGTGCTCATCCGCGACGAAGCCCGCGACGTGATGTTCATCCGCGAGGGCGATCCGCTCTCGGCTCGCGCCGTGTGCGACCGCGTGTACGGCCTCGGGTGGGAGGATGCAGGTGTCGAGGTGGAGATCCGCACGAGGAGCGTGATGACCTCCGACACCACGCACTTTCACCTGGAAGACCGGCTCGAGGCATTCGAAGGCACGACGCGCGTCTTCGAGCGGACCTGGGAACGGTCGATCCCGCGCGACCACGTGTGATGCTGATCCCGAGCCACCCCCGCTAGGCTGACCATCGATGACGCCTGTAGAGGCTGGCCGCCTCATCCCGTTGCCGCTGTTCGGCGAACTCGACCAGCACGACCTCTCGCGCGTCGCGCGGTGGTTGCGTGACGTCAACCTGGAACCGGGAGCCGTCCTCATCGAACAAGGCGCGCTCCCCTACGAGATCTTCGTTCTCGAACAAGGCACCGTCGAAGTGCTGCGCGACGAGCAACGCATCGCCACGCTCGGCGCCGGCGACGTGGTCGGCGAGATGGGCCTGATGAAGCAGGAGCGCCGGATGGCGACGGTGCGGGCACTCACGGACGTCCGCGCGGTGGCGTTGCACGTCGATGACCTCGAAGCGATGAACGAGGCGATGCCGGAGATCGTGGATCAACTGCGCGCCATCGCGGAGCGGCGGCGCGGGCAGCTCTGAGCCGTGGCGGCTAGACCGTTTCGTCGGCTTCCTTGGTCATGGCGGCCAGCTCCTCCGCGTCGGGGAGGAACTCGGCTTGCTCGGCCGGGCCGATGGGCACGCCCTTCTCGATGAGGCCGGCGTCGCGGTCGGTGCGGCGCTGGGCGCGCGCTGCGCGACGTTCCTCTCGGGCGACGAGCTTCTTGGCGTTCACGTCGCGACGCTGTCGCTTGCCGAAACTGTCAGGCATCTTCGTCCTCCTGGATGGTCAGTCGCGGTGCAACGGATGCTTCGAGCTCGGCACCGTGTGGAGGTAACACGTCGTGGAGCGATTGTACGTCGACAGAACCGTGGCGCATGTCACATCCGCGCACATGCGGCCACGCTCGGCTTGGCGCGGAGCGCCCTTGCCGTGTTCGGGGGTTCCGAACATCACCCGGCTGCTGTTCGTGACCGCCATCGGCTCGCCTCCTCGGGAGCTCTCGATCCACCGATCGAACGAACGGCGACGCCCGAAAGGCCGCCTGGTCGGTCTCGATGCAGATCCTCGGACGAACGCCCGAGGGTTCCAGTGTACGCGCTCCGCCCAGCCGCGCGACCGGAGCGCATCTCAGCGCTCGAGCTCTCCATCCAGCATCGCGCGCTGCCAAGACGCGGTCTGCGCCACCTGGTTGAAGGTGAACAAGTGCAGGCCCCGCACGTCCATGACGGGGTCGGCGATCGTCGGCGCCAGCGCTTCGAGGAACGCGTCCGGACCGAACGAACCCTTGCGCATCAGATGACCCACCATCTTCTTGTTCTTCTGCAGGTACCGAGCCGAGTCCGCTATCCCGATCCTGGCGCTCACCGCCATCAGCTTCGTGAGCTCGGCCACACCGGGAACACCGAGCACCAGCGGCATCGTGATGCCTTCGGTCCTCGTCCGCGCGAGCCATGACGACACGGCGCCCGGGTTGAACCCCATCTGTGTCGTCATGGACGTCGCGAAGCCTTGCTTGTCCTTGAGCGCCTGGAGCAGCACGTCGTCGGCGATCGACGGATGGCCCTCCGGGTAGCACGGGACGCCGATGTCCGTGAACGGGTGACCCATCTCGTCCATGGCTCGCAGCAGATGCACGCCGTCGTGGAAGATCCCGCGATCCTTCGCGTCCCCGCCCACGACGAACACCCTGGTCAGACCCGCAGCTCGCGACCGGTCCATCAGCTCACGCAGGTGCCCCTCGTCGCGGATCATGTGTGCCGACAGATGTGGCACGGCTTCGTGCCCGCGAGCAGCCAGGGCTTCGCAGACCTCCACGGTTGCCTCGATGCCGTGGCTCGGCGACGCGGTGACGGTTGCGGTGGAGCCCGGTGGGAGCGCCTCAGCCTTCTCGAGCACGGCCTTCAGCGGGATCAGCTCGAACATCGCGTCGGCGACGACGCGCTTGAGCGCAGCGCGCTGCTCCTCCGGGAGGGCGACCTTCTTCGACGTCCAGAACTTCCATTTCATCCGATGGGCTCCGCGCTCGATGCGGCGATCATCTTGGCCTATCGGCAGGTCCGGGCGTGAACCGCACCCGACCCTGGGTCAGACGTTCGAGTCGGGGAAGGACGCCTTCTTCTGCTCGATCCACCCGCGGAGCTCCTCGTCCTTGGCCTCGTCGATCGGGGGCGCTTCGTACTCCGCGAGCATCTGCTTCCAGATCGTGTTGGCGCGTTGCGCGGCGTCGTTGGACCCCTCCAGCTCCCACTGCTCGAACGAGTTGTTGTCCGCCACGTTGGACCGGTAGAAGGCGGTTTCGAAGTTCGCGAGCGTGTGGGCGGTGCCCAGGAAGTGCTGACCGGGGCCGTTCTCGATGATCGCGTCGAGGGCCTGGCCGTTCTCGGAGAGATCCATCCCCTTCGCGAGTTCGTGCATCTGCCCGCATTGGTCCAGGTCCAGGATGAACTTCTCGTAGCCCATCGCCAGCCCGCCCTCCAGCCACCCGGCGGCATGCAACACGAAGTTCACGCCGGCCAAGATCGTGGGCTGCAGGGTGTTCGCGCTCTCGTAGGCGGCCTGCGCGTCTGCCACCTTCGACGCCGTCAGCGACCCCCCGCTGCGGAACGGGACGCCGAGCCGTCGCGCGCACGCCGCCAGCGCGTAGAGCACGAGCGCGGGCTCGGGCGTGCCGAAGGTAGGCGCACCCGACTGCATCGACATCGAAGATGCGAACGACCCGAACACGACGGGCGCACCGGGACGCACGAGTTGCACGTACGCCATCCCGGCCATCGCCTCGGCGAGCGTCTGCGTCGCCGCCCCCGCGGAAGTGGCGGGCGACATCGCCCCGGCCAGGATGAACGGCGTCATGATCACAGCCTGGTTCGCCTCTGCGTAGGCCTTCGCGGCGCCGAGCATGATCGTGTCCCACACCAGCGGGCTGTTCGCGTTGATCAGGCTGAGGATGTGCGGCTGCTGTTCGAGCGCGTCCTCGCCGAAGAAGATCCGCGCCATGTCCACGGTGTCCTGCGCGCGCTGCGGATGCGTGACCGACCCCATGAAGGGCTTGTCCGAGTACCGCATGTGCGCGTAGACCATGTCGTAGTGCCGCTTATTGACCGGCAGGTCGACGGGCTCGCAGACGGTGCCGCCGCTGTGATGCAGGTACGGCGTCGCATACGTGAGCTTCACGAAGTTGCAGAAGTCCTCGATGGTCCCATAGCGGCGTCCGCCGTCGAGGTCGCGGACGAACGGCGAGCCGTAGGCCGGCGCGAGCACGGTCGTCATACCGCCCAGGTGCACGGTGTTCGCGGGGTTGCGCGCGATCTGGTCGAACTCGCGGGGCGCCGTTGCTTGGATCAGCTGGCGGGCCAGGCCGCGCGGGAACCGCACGCGCTCGCCCTCCACGTCGCAACCCGCGCCCTTCATGAGCACGAGTGCGTCCGCCGCGTCACGGAACTCGATGCCGACGGTCTCCAAGATCGTGTCGGCGTTGTGTTCCACGGTGGCGAGTCCCTCCTCGGAGAGCAGCTCGACCGGGGTCAGCGCGCGGGTGATGAACGGGACCTTCTCGGCCACGTTCGCGAGGCGGGCGGCAGCGCGGCCGGCGCGGCCTCCGGTGCGGCGGCCGTGGGTGGGTGTGGCGTCGGTATCGCTCATGCAGGGCTCCTTGCTCGGCGGCGCCTGCCACCGGTGGTCGCCGCCTTCGGTCCGGGCAGCGTGACCGCCTGGGCCAGGCGTGGGAACGGGTCGGTGGCGTGGGGGATCCCCATCGCCCCCACGAAATGCTCTTGGAACCGAGGCTCCACCGCGGTCTCGAGCTTCTCCACTCGGCGGACGACCTCCTCGATCTCCGCGCGCGCCGCGCGGTTGAGCAGCGCGATGCGCGCGCCGGTCCCGGCGGCGTTGCCCGCCGCGGTCACGTGCTCAGGGTCGCAATCCGGGACGAGCCCGAGCACCATCGCGTGCACCGGGTCGATGTGGGCGCCGAACGCACCGGCCAGCCGGATCCGGTCGACGGTCTGCACGCCGAGCGCGTCCATCAACAGGCGGCACCCCGCGTAGAGCGCACCCTTCGCCAATTGGATCTGACGCACGTCGTTCTGCGTGATGACGAGGCGAGGCTCACCCTCGTGCAGGACGTAGGAGAACGTTCGATCGTGAGGGATCACGCGCGGCGAACGCTCCGCGAGCGAACCGTCGATCACCCCCTCGGCGGTGATGACACCGGCCAGGAACAGCTCGGCGATCACCTCGATGATCCCGGAACCGCAGATCCCGGTGGGCGTCAGGTCGACCCCGGGCTCGTCGGACCAGCGGTCGTCGCCGATCACCGAGAAACGCGGCTCCAGGGTCGCCGGGTCGATCCGCACCCGCTCGATGGCGCCGGGTGCCGCGCGCTGGCCGCCGCTGATCTGCGCGCCCTCGAACGCGGGGCCTGTGGGGCTGGACGCCGCCAGCAGCCGGTCACGGTTGCCGAGCACGATCTCCGCGTTCGTCCCCACGTCGACGATGAGGTTCACCACGTCCTGCGCGTGCGGCGCCTCCGAGAGGATCACCCCGGCCGTGTCCGCACCGACGTGGCCCGCGATCAACGGCAGCGCGTAGAGACGTGCGCCTTCGTTCACGTCTAAACCCAGGTCGCGAGCCGAAACACGCATCGCCTCGTCGGTGACGAGTGGGAACGGCGCTCCGCCCAGCGGCGTGGGATCCAAGCCGAACACGAGGTGGTGCATGATCGGGTTGCCCACGAGCGTGAGCTCCAGGACATCGGTGCGCGCGGCGCCGGCCGCCTCGCAGAGCTCTCCCACGAGGTCCCGCAGGCATCCGCGGATCGCCTCGGTGAGATCGGCCTCGGAGCCCGGGTGCATCATCACGTAGGACACGCGGCTCATCAGGTCCTCGCCGAAACGGATCTGCGGGTTCATCGCCCCGGCGCTCGCCAACACTTCGCCGGTCCACAGGTCGCACAGGTGCCCGGCCACCGTCGTCGAGCCCACGTCGAACGCCACACCGAGGGCCGCGTCGTGGAACCCGGCCCACACCCAGGTGATCGTCGCGCCGTCATGGACGGCCACGGTCGCGGTGAAGCCCCCCAGCCGCAGCGCCGCCTGGAGGCCGGGCAGCACCACCGGGTCGACCTGCAGCCCGTCGAGTGACCACTGCTCCCGCAGCGCCGCCTTCAGCCGTTGCAGATCACCGCTCGGATCCGCCAGATCGGGTTCGCGGACCTCCACGTAGTACAACCGCACCACGGGATCGACCTCGATGGGGTGGGCGTCGGCCTCCTTGCGGATCACCTGGCGATGCAGTTGCGACTCCGGCGGCACGTCGATCACCAGGTCACCGTTGAGGCGGGCGTGACAACCGAGCCGCCGGTCCGCCGCCAGGCCGTCCCGCGCCCGATACCGGGCCTCCGGTTCCGTGAACGCGATCAGGTGCTCGGGCGAGGACGTGATCTGGTGTTTCGCGAACGCACCGGCCATCGGCACGACCTGGCACCGGCCGCAGATGCCGCGCCCTCCGCACACCGAGTCGAGGTCCACGCCGAGCGTGCGGGCCGCGTCCAGCAGCGACGTCCCCTCGGCGAAGCGTCCGCGGCGTCCCGACGGGGTGAAGACGACGAGCGCTCCCTCCCGGTCGGTCACGGCGACTCGGTCGCGCCGCCGCCGACCCGTGCCGCGCGCCCGCCACGACGGCGTCCCTGGGTCGCCTCGCCCGATCCCGCTCGGTCGGCGTACCGTCGGATCCACGCCTCCGCGTGGGCATCGGTGCCCATCAAGACGTCGGCGGCCATCACGGCCTGCCTCACCTCCTCGTGCAGGGGCGAGGTGATCGCGCTCGTCATCCCGCTCGCGATCGCCATCGACAGGAATGCCCCGTTGATCCCGTTGCGGTTGGGCAGCCCGAACGACACGTTGGAGGCCCCGCAGGTGGTGTTCACCCCGAGTTCGTCGTGCAGGCGCCGCACCAGGCGGAAGACCTGCTGCCCGGCCGTGCGCATCGCACCGATGGGCATGACGAGTGGATCGACCACCACGTCGGCGGCCGCGATCCCGTGGTCGGCCGCGCGCTCCACGATCTTCTTCGCCACCTCGAAGCGCACGTCGGGGTCTTCGCTGATCCCGGTCTCGTCGTTGCTGATGGCCACGACCGCGGCGCCGTATCTCGCCACCAGCGGCAACACCGACTCCAGTCGCTCGTCCTCACCGGTCACCGAGTTCACGAGCGGCTTGCCCTGGTAGACGGCCAGCCCGGCCTCGAGCGCCGCCACGATCGACGAGTCGATCGACAGCGGCACGTCGGTGAGCGTCTGGACCAGCCGTACGGTGTCGGCCAAGATCGCGGGCTCGTCGGCGAGCGGGATGCCGGCGTTCACGTCGAGCATGTGGGCGCCGGCCGCCACCTGCGCCGCCGTGTCGGCGATCACGGTGGTGTAGTCCCCGGCCTTCATCTCCAGCGCGAGTCGCTTGCGCCCCGTCGGGTTGATCCGCTCGCCGATGATCACGAAGGGCCGGCCGGACCCGATGACGACCTCCTTCGAGGCGGACGAGACGACGGTGTCGGTCATGCGCTCACTCGTCCCGGTCCGAGGGCCGGGCCGCCGCGGTTGCGCCCGCGACGTCCGCGCCGCCCTTGATGCCGCCGGCCCTGATCGCGAGGCGCAGGACCTCGTCCGTCCACTCGGCTTCGAGGCGATCCGCCTCGGCCTGCACTTCCGCCTCGTGATCCTCGCCGCACGGACGCCGGTCCATCACCATCTGCGCGGTGTAATCGTCCGCGCCGATCAGGCCGTCCACCATCGCGGATGCGTCCACGGCTTCCTGGAACCGGTCGGGCAACAGGCGGCGGGCGGAAGACCCGTCGTCGCCGCGCGCCACGATCTGCATCGGGATGTCGCGCCAACGGATCACCGTCAGAACGGGGTCCACTCAGGCCACCCCGGCCGACGCACGCTTGGCCATCACGAGCGCCTGTGCCGTCTCCACCGCGACCGCCGCATCGCGGCAGTACGCGTCGGCGCCCACCGCGTGCCCGAACTCCTCGTTGAGCGGCGCGCCCCCGACGAGCACGATCACCTTGTCGCGCAGGCCCTTGGCTTCCAATTCCTCGATCACGACCTTCATGTACGGCATCGTCGTGGTGAGCAGCGCGCTCATCCCCAGGATGTCCGGCTCGTGCTCCTCGATGGCCGCGATGTAGTTCTCGGCGGGGTTGTTGATCCCAAGGTCGACCACCTCGAACCCGGCACCCTCCAGCATCATCGCCACCAGGTTCTTGCCGATGTCGTGGATATCACCCTTGACGGTGCCGATCACCACGGTGCCCATCCGCTCGGCCCCGGTCTCGGCCAACAGCGGCCGGAGCACTTCCATCCCAGACTTCATCGCGTTCGCGGCCAGCAGGACCTCCGGGACGAACAAGATCCCGTCGCGGAAGTCGATCCCGACGATCCGCATCCCTTCCACGAGGGCCTCGTTCAGGACCCTGTCCGGACCCCATCCCCGGTCGAGCAAGATCACGGTCCCCTCGTGGATCTCTTCGGCGAGCCCGTCGTAGAGGTCGTCGTGCATCTGCTTCACGAGGTCCTCGTCCGAGAGGGCCGACAGCACGATCTCTTCGTCGCTCATCTCGTTCCTCTCATCCTCGGAGGCGCTCGCCCTTCGGGTCGAACACAGGGTCGTTGGTCACGGTGGCCGGGTGGCGCACCCCGAAGTACTCGACCTGTACGGCCGTGCCCTCCACCGCGAGCTGGGCGGGCAGGTACCCGTAGACGATCCCACGGCCGATCGAGTAGCCGTAATTCGCGCTCGTGACGAAGGACACGACGCGATCGTCGTGCCAGATCGGCTCCTTGCCCATCACGACCGTCCGCGGATCATCGAACGTCATGGCCACGAGACGCTCGGCCGGGCCCTGGGCACGGATGGCCTTCAGCGCCTCACGGCCCTGGAACGCCTTGTTCATCCGGACGGCGGATCCGAGTCCCGCCGAGAAGGGGTCGTGCTCCAGGTTGATGTCCTGACCCCAGAGCCGGTAGCCCTTCTCCAGCCGCAGCGAGTCGAACGCGCCCATGCCCGCCGCGATCAACCCCTCACGCTTCCCGCCTTCCCACAGCAGGTCCCACAGGCGCGCCCCTTGCTCGAGCGGCGCGTACAGCTCCCAGCCCAGCTCGCCAACGTAGGAGATCCGCTGCGCGAACGCGGGCACCTCGGCCACGTCGATCGTCGCGCCGGTCATGTACGGGATCGCGGCATCGGACACGTCGTCGTCGGTGAGCGGCTGCAAGATGTCACGAGCACGCGGGCCCCACAGCCCCAGGCAGCACGAGCGGGTCGTCGTATCGAAGATCCGGACGTCCTCGCCCTCGCGGACCTGCGAGCGGATCCACGCCATGTCGTGCATCCCCGATCCGCCGCCGGTCACGACGAAGAACACGTCCTCCTCATGACGGGTGACGGTGAGGTCGCAGCGGATGCCGCCGCGCTGCGTCAGCATGGCGGTGTACACCACCGTGCCGACCGGTCGGTCGATCTTGTTCGCGCAGATCCGTTCCAGGAACGCGAGCGCCGCCGGTCCCTGCACGCGGATCTTCACGTACGGCGTCAGATCGAACAGCGCGGCCCGATCGCGCGTGGCCAGGTGCTCGGCCCCCACGATCGGGGACCACTGCCGGGCCGCCCATCCACTCCGCCGGGCCCACTCGCGGGTCACGCCGTTCACCAGCGAGCGGTTGGCCTCGAACCACTGGGGCCGTTCCCAACCGGCACCGATGAAGGATGCTGCACCGAGCGCGTCATGGCGCGCGTGGACCGGCGTCAGCCGAAGGTCCCGCGGCGAGGACGGCTGCTGGAGGGGATGCACGATGTCGTAGATCTCGCGGTACTGCTGCTGCCCACGCTGCACCACGAAGGATGGGGTCGTCTGGAAGGGGTAGAAGCGGTTCGCGTCGGCCTCGCTCAGGTCGTAGGAAGGCTCGCCGTTCACCATCCACTCCACCACCTGACGCGCCATACCCGCGGCGTGCATCAGCCAGACCGCCTCGCAGACCCACACACCACGCACGCCCGCGCTCTCACCCACGATCGATCCGGCGTCGGGGGTGAACGAGAACATGCCGTTGATCGAACGCGAGCGGTCCGCCGGACGCATCCGGCCCTCGAGCGCGGGGAACAGCCGGGCCGTCTCGGCCTCGCACAGGTCGAAGTCCGACGGCGTCCAGGGCATCAGCGACGGCATGGCGCCATCGCCGTGGCGGCGGATGGATCCCTGTGGGGTCACGATCGGTTCGTGGCGGTAGTTGCCCACACCGAAGTGATCCTCGCGCTGGCGGAAGTACAGGGACATGTCCTGGTGACGGACCACGGGCTGCTCGATCCAGTCCATGCCCTCCAGGCCTGGTACCGGGTCGGTCCACACGAGTTGGTGCTGCACGGCGACGAGCGGGATGGGGACTCCCGCCATCGCACCGAGCGTGGGGCCCCAGATCCCGGCGCAGATGAGCACCCGCTCGCATCCGATACGACCTTCGTCGGTCTGCACCCCGGCGATGCGCCCATCGCGCGTATCGAACCCGGTGACGTGCACGTCACCCTCGAAGGTGACCCCCGCGGACTCGGCGCGCCGCGCGAGTGCCGTCACGATGCCGACGCCCTTGCCCGCGCCGTCGGACGGCACCCAGTACGAACCCAGGATCGTCGAGGGGTCCAGCAGCGGTGAGCGCTCAGCCGTCTCTTCGGGCGAAAGCAGTTCCGTGCCCTCGATCTTGTAGGACCGAGCGAACCCCTGGCGCCGCTTGAGATCCTCGAGCCGTTCGGGAGTGGTGGCCACCTCCAGGCTCCCGGTCCCGAACCAGACAGGTTCGCCGTCGAGGTCGAGGGAGTCATAGACCCGGACCGAGTCCTGGGCGATGCGGCACATGTTCCGCGACCCGTTGGTCTGGAAGGCGATCCCGGGAGCGTGACTCGTACTGCCGCCGGTCTCGAACAGGGGCCCCTGGTCGATCACCAGGACGTCGGTGACGCCCATCTCGGCAAGGTGGTATGCGGCCGAAGCACCGACGATGCCGGCGCCGACGATCACGGTTTGAGCACGATCACGCATCTCGGACCCCTGCATGATGCGGCCACGTGGTTGCGCCTACAACGCTTCCGTCGCGCTGTCCGCAACGACGAGAAGGGCGACCCCGCAGGATCGCCCTCCTCGCGTGCACTTCCGTCGGTTCTAAGCGGCCGTCGGCAACCAGGCCTGCCAGGTGTCCG
>JBKJXU010000112.1:0-4550 GCA_046716145.1 Actinomycetota bacterium | reverse complement strand
TTCTGCTCGACGTCTGAGGTCGGCAAGGCGTAGACGGCCTCGTCGCGTGGCAGACCAGCGAACTCGGGAACGTTTTCATACCAGGCGCTCCCACGTTGGACGCCCTCGTACATGAAGCCGGCCTTCTCAGCGACGCGGCACGACGGTGCATTGTCCACGTCGCAGATCAGCTCGATCCTGTGGAACCCGAACCGCGTCACACCGGCCACAGCGAGGAGACGAACCGCCCTGGTCGCATGGCCGTTCCGGCGGTATCGCGGCGTGACGGCGTACGCGATGTTCGCGGCGATCGGTGGGTGTGGCTGGAGGTCAGCTGCGCCGATCGCGATGCCGTCCTCCGCGATCCTGAGCGCGAAGCTGAGACTCGCTCCACTCGCCCACTCGTCGCGATATCGACGGATGACCTCGGCGTGATCCAGCCGACGACGCTCACCGTCCGCATCGGGCGGCGGCTGGTCGAACCAGCGCACGTGGTCTAGGTCGAGATTGAAATCGCCAAGCGCACGATCGTCATCGTCGCGCCACGGGGTGAGCCAGACGACGCCGTCGGTCAGGGTCGGTTGCGATCCACGAGCAGGGTGGGGAGTGGTCACGGTAGATGATCGTACGTTCCACGTCCCCTGTTCGAGCTGTCTCGCCTCGAAGGTCCCTGCAGCGACCCGCGTACAGACCGTGACAACTATCGACATGGCCTCCACGTCCGATTTTCGACAGATAGCCGGGTCGATCCTGATGGGCACACGGATGTGACGCAGGTTGCCCAGCAGACCGTCAACGTCGCCGGACATCTGCGGCGAGGCGAGCGGCTTAGTTCGAAACGGCGACCTGTGGCTGGGACGGTCGGGATGGGCGAAGTGGCTTCGACCCGAGAAGCCGGACGGCCGCTGCGATGAGCACCACGGTGGCGATCACCTCGCCGACGCCGGACGCGAGCATCCACAGACCCTGGCCAGACCTCGTCCATTCCACCCACCCGGCAGAGATGGCCTGCCAGTAGTGCCACAGGTCCTGGCCAGCGAACGAACTGACGACCAGGGCAGCGACGGCCGCGAGTGAGGCACCCAGCGTCCGAGATGGCCGGATGTTCTTCATCCTCATCTATCGGCATCGTTGCTTCATGACTCAAACCAGCTCTGCTCATCGTGCCGAACGATCCATCGCGGCGGGGTCGTAGGCTGCCCGGATGGCCGGCACTGTCAAGATCGGGACGTCGTCGTGGACCGACCCCACGCTGGTCAAGGACGGCAACTTCTACCCGCCCGAGGCATCCACGCCCGAGAAACGCCTGCGTTTCTACGCGTCACAGTTCCCGCTGGTCGAGGTCGACTCCTCGTACTACTTCCCACCCAGCGAGGAGAACTCGGTGCGGTGGCTGGAGCGCACACCGGCAGACTTCACGTTCAACATCAAGGCGTACTCACTCCTGACGAACCACCCGACGCGACCGGACTCCATCTACAAGGACCTGCGCGACGCCGTGCCGGCCGGCAAGCGCCTCATCTACCGGGAGGATCTACCCGATGCGACGGTGGAAGAGGTGTGGCAGCGCTTCCGCGACGCACTGATGCCACTGCACTCCGCGGGCAAGCTCGGCGCCGTCCTGTTCCAGTTCCCGAAGTGGTTCGTCATCTCACGGAAGTCGAAGGCCTACATCGAGGAGTGCGCGGCGCGCCTGCCCGACTTCCGGGTGGCGGTGGAGTTCCGGCACAAGTCGTGGATGGAGGAACGCAACACGGAGGAGACGCTGTCGTTCCTCAGCGAACGCAACCTGCCGTACGTGTGCGTCGACATGCCGCAGGGGTTCGACTCGAGCGTGCCGCCGGTGACCACCGCCACGGCGGATGACCTCGCGATGGTCAGGTTCCACGGCCGCAACACCGAGGCGTGGGAGCAGAAGTCCGCGACCGCGAGCGTGCGGTTCCGCTACGACTACTCGACCGAGGAACTGCAGGAGTGGGTGCCCAGGATCGACGGTCTGGCGAAGGAGGCACGCGAGACCCACGTGCTCATGAACAACTGCTACCGCGACTTCGCGGTGCGCGACGCCCAGGAGCTAGCGGGCCTGCTCGACGTGGACCTGGGTGGCTCAGCGGACTGAGCCGCCCAACTCACGGAAGCTCCGCCAGCAGGTGGCCGTCGTACGCCGATATCGCCGGGTAGACGTCGACCGACGCCCGGTACTCAGGAGGGTTGTCGGGGAAGGCAGAACCGTCCACGTCATAAGACACGGTCGTTCCGTCGGGGCATTCGAGGACGGGCCATCCGTCAACGACGGTCATGTTCTGCCCCTCACCGCACGTGTCGACGGCGTCGACGATCACGAACCCGTCGCCGGTCCACGCGGCGATCACCTGGTTGCCGCCGACGCCGGCCCAGTAGCTCTGGTCCTCTCGCGGCCTATCGATCGCCGTCCACCCGTTCCTGGTCTCACCCACGGTCCAGGGCTCGAATCGGATCGACGCGACGATCTTGGCGACGGTTTCGAACTCGTCCGGCCGAGTGGACCCATCGATCGGGTTGGTCAGATCGAATCGCAGCCTGAACAACCGGCCGTCCCCCCGGAAGAGGGATTCGGTCCCATCATCGGACTCGAGGGTGGTCACAACGAGCGGGAAGGCGGAGTCGTCCTCCGCGGGCGCCGTCTCGTCGACGAAGATCTCGATATAGGGCGTGCCCTGCTGGTCGGGGCCCGCTCGGAACCCGTTCAGAGGGCCTTGGAACGACCAGATGTCCCAGTCGCTGGGCAGATCGATCGAGAACCCCAGCGCCTCACGTGTTGACCACGCGACCGGGGTCGGGCTCGGGAACACCGACGGCGGCGGGGTAACGCCCTCCGTCGCTTCGGTCGCGTTCGGTGACGAGACCGTTCCTCGTTGGAACGTCACCGGAACGGCGGTGAGCGCGACCAGGACCTCATCGGCGTCCTGGTCGAACGGATCGGTCGGCGGGATCATCACGTCGGTCCCGTCGTCCGCATCATCGACGCCGAGCCAGACGTAGCCCGCTTCCGCATCGGCGCAGCCCATGTCGTCGCCGGGAGTGAGGCCGACTTCGATCCGGCGGGTCTCATTCCATACGGGAGCGTTCCCGCTCGTGGTGTCGCGCACGTCGCACGAGCCGATCCCGGACCGGTAACCGAGGGTCGCGCTCCCGCTCGTGGAGACACTCGCTCCGCCCTTGATGGCGAACCCGTCGTCGATCGCTTGCGCGGTCTCGACGTTGAACCACGCGTCGAGACTGCGGACCTCCAAGACCGCCCAGATGGAGCCGTCACCAGCCTGTAGAGGCTGGTACAGGGTGACGACCGTGAGGTTGCCGGAACACCCTTTCTCGCATCGTTGGATCGAGTAGGTGCGATACGGAAGTGGCGGAACCGTCGTCGTATACCCGGAGGTCGGGTAGCCGGTGGGATACACCGCAGAAGGCACGTCCGTTCGCATCGTGATGTAGTCGCCCGCTAGTTTGCAGGCAACGTCGTCGGGGCACGGTTCCTCCGCGTTGCTCTCCAGCCATGGCGGCGGCACGTAGTCGTCAACGATCACCTGCTCTCCGCCTGCGGGGGGGGACTCATCAACGTTCGTCGCGAACCAGCCCATAACGTCGGTGCCGAATCTCCGGGCCGCCTGTGCGGGGTCGGTGGCCCAGACGGCGTCCGGTTCGCCCGAGTCGGCGCGAGCCTGCAACGCCTCGAGGTCATCGAGCGCCCGAGCGGGCCACAGCGGCAGCAGACCGACGCCGGCCGGCGAACCGGCGTCTCGGTTCATCCGGAGCGCCGGGATGGCGAACACGCTGATCGCCAGCGCGAACACCACGAACGCCGCGATGCCCGTCACCACCCGCGTGCCGGTGCTGGGGCGCGGGATCATCTCGTCGGGCATCTGCGGACCGTCGTGCGCCCGGTGGAAGACGTCCTCGCTCGGGGTCACCTCGTCAAGATCGCTCAGCCGCTTGCGCCAGCGCTCGGTCATGCGTCGTCCTCCTCGCCCAGGAGCTCACGCAGTCGCCGGCGGCCGCGCATCAGATGCACCTTCACCGCCGCGGTCGACATGCCCGTGAGATGCGCGACCTCGTGCACGGGCAGGTCGGCGCGGTAGTGCAGGTACACCGCGGCACGCTGTGCGGGCGTGAGGTGACGCAGGGCGCCGAGCAGATCGGGCACGCCGTTCTGGTTCGGATCGGCGATCGCCTGCTCGGGCATGTGGGCCTCCTCGCGCTTGCGGCGCATGAGCTCCGCGCTCGCGATGCGGAACGCGATCCGGTAGAGGTAGGGCAACGGGTCGCGCACCTCACCGTCGCGCGACATGGCGCGCGCGAAGGCCTCGGCGACCGCGTCATCGGCGACCTCTCGCAGCCCGCCCGCGTACGCGTACACGGACCGCCACAGGGTCGCCCCCGACTCACGCCAGATCACGTCGTAATCGTGAGCTGTTTCCACTCCGTCACCCTGACAGAGCGCGGGGAGCCAGGGAAGGTGAACCGCGGATCGCTAGAAGATCGCCGAGCCCTCGCACGTCTGGTAGCCGTCGGGGTACCAGTCCTGCCCGTTCGCC
>JBKJXU010000111.1:0-3357 GCA_046716145.1 Actinomycetota bacterium | reverse complement strand
CAGCATGTCCTCACGGCCGGCCGCCGCACGCATGCGCTCCCGGTTCAAGCCCAACCCGCCGATCACGCCGGCCGCGATGGCCAACGACGCCTCCGCGGTGTCCGCGGCGTCGAACACGGCCTCCTTGTCCTCCTGGAGGTCCTTCTGATAGCTGACGGCGAGCGCTTTTTGCAGCACCAGGAGTCGCGTGAGGTCGCCCTGCACGCGGGCCGCCTTACCGCGCAGCAGCTCGAGGGCGTCCGGGTTCTTCTTCTGCGGCATGAGCGACGAGCCGGTGGTGAAGGCCTCGGGCAGCGTCACGAACCCGATCTCCGGCGCCGAGTACCAGATGAGGTCCTCGGCCAGCCGGCTGAGGTGCGTCTGGAGCTGAGCGCAGGCGAAAACGAGCTCGGCGGCCACGTCGCGGCTGCCCACCGCATCCAACGCGTTCGGTGTGAGGGCGGCGAAACCGAGCTCGCGGGCCATGGCCGCGCGGTCCATGGGCAGCGTGCTGCCGGCCAGGGCGCCCGATCCGAGCGGAAGCTGGTCCACCCGCACGCGGGCGTCGCGCAATCGTTGGGCGTCGCGCACGAGGGGCCAGGCGTGCGCGGCCGCGAAGTGCCCGAAGGTGATGGGCTCCGCAGCGCGGGTGTGCGTGAAGCCGGGCATGAGGGCGTCGGCGCCGCTCGTGCCCCGCTCCACCAGGGCATCGACGGCCAGCGCGCACCCGAGCCGCAAGCGGTCGATCGCCGAGCGCATCCAGAGCCGGAGCGCAGTCACCACCTGCTCGTTGCGGCTGCGGCCCAGGTGGGCCTGCCCCGCCAGGTCGCCGATCTCCTGCTCCAGGCGTGACTCCACGAAGCTGTGCACGTCCTCGTCGTCGGTGTCGAGGTACGCGGCGTCCTGGCGTGCCTTGGCGAGGACACGGGTGAGCCCGCCCACCAGCGTCTCCGCCTCCAGGGCGCTGATCGCACCGCAGCCGGCGAGCGCGCGCGCCCAGGCCTGGGAGGCCGCGATCTCCTCCGCCAGCAACCGGCGGTCGAAGCCGAACGACCGGTTGAACTCCCAGAACGCGCGGTCCGGCTCGCCCGCGTAGTTTCCGCCCCAGAGGCGCGTCATGAACGGTAGTGCGCGTTCACGTCGACATAGCCGTGCGTGAGGTCGCAGGTCCACATCCAGCCCTCGGCCACGCCCTCCTGCAGCCGGATGCGGATGCGCACGGGATCCTCGTCGACCAGCGCGGACTTCGCCTCGGCCTCGTCGTACTCGCGCGCCGCCCCGCCGCTCGCCACCTGCACGTCGCCCAGCCAGAGATCGAGCCGGCCCACGTCGAAGGCGACGCCGGCCCGTCCGGCGGCGGCCAGCACGCGGCCCCAGTTGGGATCGCCACCATAGAGCGCCGTCTTCACGAGCGGGGACTCGGCCACCGTGCGCGCGATGCGGTCCGCGTCCTCCGGGGTGCGCGCGCCCTCCACCCGTATCTCGGCCACGCGGGACGCTCCCTCGCCGTCGCGCACGATGAGGCCCGCCACCTCCCGCGCGGCCTGGCGCAGGGCACTCCGGAAGGCATCGTAAGGCGCTCCTGGCGACAGGATCGCGGCCAGGGGCAACGCCCCACTGGCCAGGACCACGGCCATGTCGTTGGTGGAGGTGTCACCGTCCACCGTGATCCGGTTCAGGCTGTCCCCCACCGCCTCCCGGAGCGCCGTATGCAACAGCTCGGGCGCGATCGCCACGTCGGTCGTGAAGAACGCGAGCATGGTCGCCATGTTGGGCGCAATCATGCCCGCGCCCTTGGCCATCCCGCCCAGGCTCGCGGTGTGCCCGTTCACCGCGAACTCCACGAGCACCTCCTTGGGCTTCGTGTCGGTGGTCAGGATGGCGCGCGCGCAGGCCGCACCGTGCTCCACGGACAGGGAGGCCGCGGCCCGCGACACACCGAGGAGCAGGCGGTCCATGGGCAGGGGCAGGCCGATCACGCCGGTCGAAGCGACCACGACCTCCGTGGCCCGGCATCCCACCGCGCGAGCCACGGCATCCGCCGTGGCCCGGGCATCGGCCAGCCCGCGCTCGCCGGTGCCCGCGTTTGCGCAGCCCGCGTTGACGACCACCGCCCGCGCCTGACCATCCGCCAGGTGCTCGCGCGAGACGAGCACGGGCGCGGCCTGGGCGCGGTTCTGGGTGAAGACGCCGGCCGCGGAGCAGCCCTGGTCGGCGACGAGGAGCGCGAGGTCGGCGCCGCTCTTGCGGATGCCGCACTCGGTCGTCGCCGCGCGGAAACCGCGCGGCCTGGTGATGGCCCCTGCGGAGCTCATTTCGATCTGGAGGGGGCGTCGCTCCCCGCGGACCCTACGCTCTCTTCGCCGGAGTGACCCCGGCTCTGCTCGACGCCGGTGAAGTGATCCCCACGGGTCAGCGCCCGCACGCGCTCGGGCAGACCGAAGAGACGGATGAACCCCGCGGCGTCCGCGTGGTCGTACGCCATGCCCTCGCCGAAGGTGGCGAGGTCCTGGCGGTACAGGCTGCGCGGCGAGCGGCGGCCGATCGCCTCCGCACGTCCCTTGAAGAGGCGCACCCTCACCTCGCCCGTGACCTCCCGCTCCGTGTAGGCGACGAACGCGGCGAGCGCCTGACGCAGCGACGAGAACCAGAGCCCGTCGTAGATGAGCTGCGCATAACGCACGGAGACCGACTGCTTGAAGTGCAGGGTGTCGCGGTCGAGCACCAGGCGCTCGATCTCCCGGTGCGCGGCGTAGAGCACGGTGCCCGCCGGCGTCTCGTAGACGCCGCGGCTCTTGATGCCGACCAGGCGGTTCTCAACCAGATCGAGGCGCCCCACCCCGTGCGCTCCCGCACGCTTGTTGAGCTGCTCGACGAGCGCGATGGGACCCAGCCGCTCGCCGTCGAGGGAGATGGGCCGGCCCCGCTCGAACGCGATCGTGACCACGTCGGGCGTGTCGGGTGCGTCGCGAGGGTCGACGGTGAGCTTGAACATCTCCTTCTGCGGCTCGCTCCACGGGTCCTCGAGGTTGCCGCCCTCGTGGGAGAGGTGCCAGAGGTTGCCGTCGCGGCTGAAGAGGTCGCGCGGCGACTGGTCCACGGGGATCCCGTGGGCGGAGGCATAGGCGAGCGCATCCTCACGCGAACGGATGTTCCACTCACGCCAGGGCGCAATCACCGCGAGGTTCGGGGCAAAGGCGCCGTACGTGACCTCGAAGCGGACCTGGTCGTTGCCCTTGCCGGGGGCGCCGTGGGCGAGCGCGGCGGCGCCCTCCTGGAGCGCCACCTGCACCTGGCGATAGGCGAGCAGCGGCGGCGCGAGCGCGGTCCCCAGCAGGTAGTTGTCCTCGTAGACGGCGCCCGCGGAGAGAGCGGCGA
>JBKJXU010000110.1:0-11670 GCA_046716145.1 Actinomycetota bacterium | reverse complement strand
ACAGGGTCCTCGCCATGCAACAGCGCAGGAATTCCCAGGACACGGAGTAGTACTCCTGGGTCGGGTCGAGCCCGTTGAAGAAGTCCTGCGTGTGGGCGATCTTGAGCGTGCCGCCCGACATGTCTTCGCCGGCCGAACTCGTACCGCTCCCCGTCCCAGTCCCGGTCGGGCCGGTGGTGGTGCCTCCGCCGCAGGCAGCCGCGACGACGGTGAATACCGCCGCCAGCGCCGCGAACTTGAGGTAGCGCTTCATATGTCCCTCCTTCAGATGAGTCGGATGGTGCCTTGTCGTCGTGTCGTCACTCCCTTGCACCAGGCTCCTTTCGTGTTCCGTGCGTCATAGGTCGTCTACGTCGTTCAAGCCGTCTTGGGATCGAACGCGTCCCGCAACCCGTCACCGACCAGGTTGAAGGCGAGCGTGGTCATGAAGAGGAACAGGCCTGGGAAGACCATGGTCCACCAGGCCGTCCGATAGTTGGCGGTGGCCGAGTCGATCTGGGCGCCCCAGGAAGCGACATCGGGCGGCACCCCCAAACCAAGGAACGACAGGGCCGCTTCGGCGAGGATGTTGGTCGGGATGATCAGGGTCGTGTAGACGATGATCGGCGCGATCACGTTGGGCAGGATGTCGCGGACCATGATGCGGAAGTTCGATGCGCCGAGCGAGCGCGCGGCCTCCACGAACTCCTTCTCGCGGATGGAGAGCACCTGGCCACGGATGATCCGTCCGATGTACGGCCATGAGAAGAACCCCAGCAGGACGATGATGAGACCCTTGCCGGGCTTCAGGAGCCCACCCAGGCATTCCTGCCCCCTTTGCTGCGCACCACAGGCGGCGGAGATGCCGAGCATGAGCAGCAGGGTCGGCAGCGCGAAGAAGATGTCGAACAGACGCGAGATGAACGTGTCGATCTTGCCCCGGTAGAAGCCGGCCAGGATGCCCGACGTCACGCCGAGGAACATCTCGATGACGGTGGCGGTGAGTGCCACCTCGAGCGAGGTCCTGGCGCCGTACAGCACCTGGATGAACAGGTCACGGGCGAGGTCGTCCGCGCCGAAGAGGATAGGGCCGATCTCGGTGTGGAGGGTTGGCCCCAGAGGGAATCCCGTCGAGCAGTGCGTCGGGTCGACGATCGCCTGCGTCGAGCAACCGGGTGGGAAGTCCTCCGTGAGCTCGCGGACGTAGATACCGTCCACGGGGTGGCCGACCCACTTGGCGAACAGAGGCGCGGTGAGCGCCAGCAGGCCGATGATCGCGATGATCACGATGCCGGCGAGCGCCCACTTGTCCTTGCGGAAGCGGCGTCGGAACAACTCCCCCGGCGACCGGCCGATGATCTCGGCGGGTACTGACTCGTCGGGGGCCTGTTCGCCGGGCCTTGCCGGCTCGGTGGGCTCGACGTCGACCCTGGACATCCGCCTCCCTCTCTTGGACCCGCGGAGTGTAGCGGCACGCGACCTTCGCCCAGCCAGGCACTTCCGGGCTCGTTCCCGCAGAACTATACGATGGGCCCCATAGGGTGCGCTTGCATCACGGCCGGATCAGTTCGGCGAGCCTGGGGAGTATCCGCGGGCCCAGGAGCTCCCCGAGCGAACCCTTCGCGCACGCTCGCTCCCCGAACGAGTCGCTGCCATCGGCTTGCACCGGTCCCCCGGAGACGAGGAGTGGGACCGGGTCGGCCGTGTGGGCCGCCCGCAGGCACGAGGTCGAGTGGTCCCCCGTGACGGCGATGAGCGTCCGGGTGGTGTCGAGGAGCCCCAAGACCTCGCCGAAGAACGCCCGATCGATGGCCGCGATCACGTCGCGCTTGTCCTCAGCCCTGCCGTCATGGGCGGGCACGTCCGGGCCCTTCAGGTGGACATAGAGCGCGTCGAACTCGTCCAGAGCCTCGGCCGCGAGCCGGGCCCAGACCGCGTAGGACTCCTCGGCCGCAGGTCCGGAGCCCTTCGGGTCGAGCCTCGGCGCGTCGACCGGTGACATCCGCAAAGCCATCGAGATGCCGCGCTCCACGGGCATCTCGACGAAGCACCCCCAGCGCATCCCGAACCGCTCCTCGATGGGCTGCAGGCGTGGCAGATGATCGCCTGCGTCGCGGGTCAGGATCAGGTTGCCGGGCAACAACCCGGCAGCGCGGCGGCGAGCATTGACGTCCGACGCGTCGAGGACGTCCGTCGCCCCTCGCACGAAGGCGTTCGTCAGACCGGCGGCGTGCGCGGCGGCATCGGAGTCATCGAGCGGCTCCGCCGTGACGACGCGGGCTTCGAAGGTCTCCAGCGCCACGCCCATGTGTCCCTCGCGGCGATACGCGGGATCCGTGTTCGTCACGTTCGCCGAGAGCGGTTCGTCCGCACGGATCACGAGCGCCCCCCGGTGCTCGATGGTGGCCCGCAGGTCGAACGTGGCTCCGGAGAGGGTGAGACCGGCGTTCACGTCGTCTGCGAGGGCGCGTGACTCCTCGCTCGTGAGGCTCCGACCGACGCGCCGGTCGACGATCTCCGGCCAGTCACACGTGGCGAAGTTGATGCGGTAGGCGAGGTCGCCGTCGCGGACATCCATGCCGATCCCCATCGCCTCGAGGATGCCGCGGCCCGGGTGTTCCTCGTGCGGGTCATACCCCAAGATCCCGAAGACCCCGGCGTCGGACTCCGGCGCGATGCCGTGACCGACTGTGACCGTTGTGCCCGTCCGCCCTCGGCTGGCAAGTGCATCGAGGAACGGGGTCGGCGCTGCTTCCAGCGGGGTGCGCCCATCCAGTTCGGGGATCGGATCGTCGCCGACCCCATCGAGGCACACGTACAAGAGTTTCGTCACAGCCACCTCAGCGGTACTTCACGATCAAGGCGAACTCCTCCGGGTCCAGGCTGGCGCCGCCCACGAGTGCGCCGTCGATCTCCGGGTGTGCCATGAAGCCTCGGATGTTCCCGGGCTTCACGCTCCCTCCGTACTGGACCCGCACGCTCTGGGCGACCGACGCGTCGAAGGAGGACGTTAAGCTCTCGCGGATCGTCTCGACGACGCGGCCCGCATCTGACGGCTCGGCCGTGCGGCCGGTCCCGATGGCCCAGATCGGTTCGTACGCCACGACCGCGGTCTTCGCTTGGGCCGCATCGACCCCGCCGAAGGCGCGGCGGATCTGCTGGGCAACCTTCGTCTCGGTCCCGCCCGCGTCGCGCTCGTCGGCGGTCTCTCCGACGCAGACGATCGGCGTCATGCCGTGCGCGAAGACGGCTCGCACCTTCGCGTTGACCACCTTGTCGTCCTCGGCGAAGAGCTGGCGGCGCTCCGAGTGGCCCACGATCACGTAGTCGACCTTCAGCGCTCGCAACATCGGTGGCGACACCTCACCGGTGAACGCACCCTTGTCTGACGCATGCACGTTCTGGGCACCGAGGCCGTAGCGCAGCTTGTCCGCCTCCAGGAGGGTCTGGACCGCGCGGAGAGCCGTGAACGCTGGGCAGATCACGACGTCGACGCGTTCGGCGTCGGCGTCATCGAGCAGGTAGGACAGCTTCTGGACGGCCTGGATCGCCTCGAGGTGCGTGAGGTGCATCTTCCAGTTCGCCGCGATGATCGGTCGTCGCTCGGATGTGCTCATGCTGGGTCGGGGTCCTCCAGGATCGCGATGCCGGGCAGGGAGCGCCCCTCCAAGAACTCGAGCGAGGCTCCCCCACCGGTGGACAGGTGATCGAACGATGCGCCGAGGCCGGCGCTGTGGATCGCGGCGAGCGAATCGCCACCGCCGACGACGGAGAACGCGGGCGACGCGGCCAGAGCCTCGGCGACCCCGCGCGTCCCCGCCGCGAACGGCGCCAGTTCGAACACGCCCATGGGGCCGTTCCACAGGACCGTCTTCGCCCCCGCGAGGTGCTCGGCGAACACCGCGACGGTCGCCGGCCCGATGTCGTAACCCGAGAGGTTCGGCGCGATCGCGCCGGCGGGCACCACGGTGACGACCGCATCCGCGGACATCGCGGGGGCGGCGACCACGTCGGTTGGCAGCACGATGGGGATGCCACGCTGCCGAGCGCGCGCCAGGATCTGCCGGACCTCCTCGAAACGGTCGGCTTCCACCAGCGAACCGCCCACCTCCGCCCCCTCGGCCGCGAGCAACGTGAACGCCATGGCGCCGCCGACCAACAGAGCGTCGACGCGGTCGAGCAGGCTCCCGATCACCGCCAGCTTGTCCGAGACCTTCGCTCCCCCCAGGATCGCCACGAAAGGCCGGCCGGGGTCGTGCAGCACGCGGCCGAGTACGTCGACCTCGCGCTGGAACAGCCTGCCCGCGACGGCCGGCCTGCCGCTCGCGTGCATGAGTTCCGGCAGCGCGACGACGCTCGCATGGGCACGATGCGCCGCCCCGAACGCGTCGTCCACGTAGGCGTCCGCCATGTCCGCCAACCGTCCGGCGAACGCGGGATCGTTGGCTTCCTCACCGGGGTCGAACCGGAGGTTCTCGAGCAGGACCACGGGATCCGCCGGCAGGGCCGCGGGTGTCACCTCGTTCAGGCAGGTCACATCCTGGCCCAGGATGTCCGCCAGGCGCGCTCCGACGGGCGCCAGCCGCAGGTGTTCGCGCACCGTGCCCCCGGGCCTGCCCAGATGCGACGCGAGGACCAGGTCCGCTCCCCGATCGCGGAGTTCCGTGATCGTCGGAACGCTCGCTCGGATGCGGCTGTCGTCGGCGACGGTCCCCCCGCTCAGCGGCACGTTGACGTCGATGCGCACGAAGACACGTCGCCCGGCCACGTCGCCGAGCCCGTCGAGGAGGCGGAGGCTCACGAGCCCTTGGATGCGATGAGCAGGACGAGGTCGACCAGTCGGTTCGAGTAGCCCCACTCGTTGTCGTACCACCCGATGATCTTCACCGTGTCGCCCATGACCATGGTGGCCGACGCGTCGAACGTGCACGAGGCCGGCGTTCCCACGATGTCGGAGGACACGATGGGATCCTCGGTGTAGACGACCTTGCCGGCGAGCGAGCCGCTCTCGGATGCGGCGCGGAACGCGGCGTTCACCTCGTCCTTCGTGACGGTTCGCTTGAGCGTCGCGACGAGGTCGGTCACGGATCCGTCCGGCACCGGCACGCGCATCGCCATCCCGTCGAGCTTGCCCTTGAGATGGGGCAGGACGAGTCCGGTCGCCTTCGCGGCGCCGGTCGACGTGGGGATGATGTTCACCCCGGCGGCCCTCGCCCGGCGAAGGTCCTTGTGCGGCAGGTCCAGGATCGACTGGTCGTTGGTGTACGCGTGCACCGTCGTCATGAAGCCGTGGTCGATGCCGAACGCGTCGTCGAGGATTTTCGCCATCGGCGCGACGCAGTTCGTGGTGCACGACGCGTTCGAGATCACGTGATGGATGGTCGGGTCGTACGCGTCGTCGTTCACGCCGAGCACCACGGTGAGATCCTCGCCCGAAGCGGGAGCGCTGATCACGACCTTCTCGGCACCTGCGGCCAGATGCGCGGCCGCCTCCTCCCGGTCGGTGAACAGCCCCGTGGACTCCACGACGATCTCCGCGCCAAGCTCTTTCCACGGGAGGTTCGCGGGGTCGCGCTCCGCGAGGACCCGCAGCTCGTCGCCGTCGACGGTGATGCCGCGCTCGGTCGCGGAGACGGTCCCGGGATAGCGGCCCAACACCGAGTCGTACATGAGCAGGTGCGCGAGAGTCTTCGCGTCGGTGATGTCGTTCACAGCCACGAAGTCGATATCGACACCGCGCTGCTTGGCGGCGCGGAAGAAGTTGCGGCCGATCCGCCCGAAACCGTTGACGCCGATCTTCACCGTCATGGGGTCCTCCCTCGAGGGTTCACGTGGTTCCGATGACCCATGCTACCGACCGAGGTCGCGCCGCGAACGGGCGCGCGCGACGACCTCAGCCGCGCTCGACGTCGCGGTGAGCCACCAACACGGGGAGGCCTTTGGCGCGGAACCAGGCGGCGAGCTCCTCGGCGACCACGACCGAGCGGTGGTGGCCCCCCGTGCAGCCGATGGCCACCGTCAGATAAGACTTCCCTTCGCGGACCCATCCCGGGATCGCGACGTCGAGGAGCCCCTGCGCTCGTTCCAGGTACGGACCGAAGTCGGTCTGTGACCGGACGTAGTCGCGGACGCGATCGTCGGTGCCCGGCAGGGGACGAAGACCCTCGACCCAGTGCGGGTTCGGAAGGAACCGGACGTCGAGCAGGACGTCGGCATCGCGTGGCGGGCCGTACTTGAACCCGAACGACACGACCGACACCTGGAGCCCTTCCTCCGGCGGGGTGTCGGAGAAGGCCTCGCGGACGCGATCGCGGAGGGCTTGGGGGGCCAACCCCGACGTGTCGATCACCAGGTCCGCGTCACCACGCAGCTGCGCCATCATCTGACGCTCCTTGCGGATGCCGTCCAGGACCCGGCCCGCCGGTGCCAGCGGATGACGTCGCCGGGTGGCCTCGTACCGATTCACGAGGTCTTCGTCGGATGCCTCCAGGAATACGATCCGATAGTCGACCCGGAGCCGCTTGAGCTCCTCGAGCGCCTTCGACAACTCCCCGAAGAACACCCCGCCTCGCGCGTCGACCACGATGGCGAAGCGCACCGGCCCCCCGGGCCGCCCCGTGAGCTCGGCCATCTTCGGCAGGAGCGCCGGCGGGAGGTTGTCCACCACGAAGTAACCCAGGTCCTCCAGGCTGTGCGCGGCCTCCGACCGGCCGGCACCGGAGAGCCCCGTGATGATCGTGAACCCCGGGAGCGCGATGGGGTCCGTCACGCGGAACGCCGCCCGGTCGTGACGCGGTGCAGCGCGTCGTGGATCGCCGCCGCGATCTCCGGACCGATCCCGGGCGTGGCCGCCAGCTCCTCGGCGGACGCGGCCCGTACCCGGGTCAGCGAGCCGAACCGCCGCATCAGCGCCTTCTTCCGGACCGGGCCCACGCCTGCGATCTCGTCCAGGGGTGAGCTGAGGGCGCGCTTCTCGCGCTTGGCGCGGTGATAGCGCACCGCGAACCGGTGCGCTTCGTCGCGCAGGTGCTGCAGGATGAACAACGCCTCCGATCCCCGCGCGATCGTGAGCGGATCGGGCTGGTCCGGGAAGTAGATCTCCTCCAGGCGTTTGGCAAGGCCCACGTGCGGGATCGACAGCCCCAGCTCCGCCAAGACGGTGGATGCCTGGGCCAGCTGGCCGCGGCCGCCGTCGACCACGACCAGCGCGGGTGGGTAGGAGAACCGCCGCGACCGCTCACCAGGCACCGCTTCCTTCTCCTGGAGCAGACGCGTGAAGCGGCGGCGGAGCATCTCCTGCATGGAAGCGAAGTCGTCCTGTCCGGGCACGCCCTTGATCTGGAACCGCCGGTAGTCCGAACGCTTCGGCAACCCATCCTCGAACACGACCATCGAGCCGACCGTGTCCGTCGGGCCGAGGTTCGAGATGTCGTAGCACTCGATCCGGAGAGGGGCTTGGTCCAAACCGAGGTGGTCGGCCAGGTCGGTGAGCGCCCGCGATCGCGCTCCGAAGTCCGAGGCGCGGCGCAGCTTGTGCCGGTGGAACGCGTCCTCGGCGTTGCGGCCGACGACCTCGAGGAGCTTCCGCTTCGCTCCTCGCTCCGGCACACCGATCCGCACGCGGCCCTCACGTCTGCCCTCGAGCCAGGCCGTCAACACGCCGGCGTCCGAGGGCGCGATGGGGACGAGCACGGTCGGTGGAACCTCGTCGCGTTCCATGTAGAGCTGCTCGAGGAACGAGGCGACCAGCCCGGAGCGATCCAGATGTTCGACACGGTCCACGACCCATCCCTTCCGCCCGAGCACGCGGCCGCCCCGCACGAAGAACACCTGGAACGCGGCCTCCAGGTCGTCCTCCGCGAAGGCGACGACATCGAGATCCTCGGGGCGGCTGAGGACCATCTCCTGGGACTCCAGGGCTCTGCGCGCGGCGAAGAGCTGGTCCCGGAGCCGCGCAGCCTGTTCGTACGCCTCGGCGCCTGCTTGGCTGCGCATGTCCCGCTCCAAGCCCTGCAGGACGGGACGAGCATCCCCGGCGAGGAACGAGGCCATCGCCTCGACGTGCGCACGGTAGGTCGCCTCGGTGGCTCCGGTGGTCTCCGGCACGCAGGGTCCCGCACACCGGCCGATGTCGTAGTACAGGCACGGTCGCTTCGCACGGGCGCGCTGCTGGAAGAACGCGTTCGAGCACGTGCGGACGGGGAACACACGCGTGAGCGCGTCGAGGGTGTCGCGGATGGCCCACGCGTGCCCGTACGGACCGAAGTACCGCACGCCCTTGCGTTTGGCGCCACGGAGCACCTGCGCGCGGGGCCACGTCTCCCCCATCGTGATCGCGAGGTAGGGGTAGGACTTGTCGTCGCGGTAGCGGACGTTGAACCGCGGGCGGTGGCGCTGGATCAGGTTGTACTCGAGCATCAGCGCGTCCACCTCGCCGGAAGCCACGATCCACTCCACCGACGCGGCCGAGTCCACCATGGCTTGCGTCCGTGGATGCAGGGGCTTGCCCCAGTACGACGCCAGGCGCTTGCGGAGCGACCCTGCCTTGCCCGCGTAGATGACGCGGCCGTCGGGGTCGCGGAACAGGTACGCGCCGGGATCATCGGGGATGGTGGAGGAGGCCGGCCGCGCGAGGCTCACACGGTTGATGCTAGCGCGGGGCGCCGACCCGCACGGGACCGGGCTGGGCTACTTCGCGCCCTTCACGACGGCGAGCGTCCCGAACATGCTCGCCGGGTGGTAAACGCACTGGAAGTAGTAGTCGCCAGCATCCAAGGTGGTGGGCTCGGTTTCCGTTGCGGCGGGGCCTGTGGAGTCCGGCGTGGACGTGATGACCTGATCCAGAGACGCGCCAGCTTCGGGCAAGACCTGGAAGTTATGCGTCCCCCCTTGGTTGTTGAAGGCGACGACGAACTCCTCGTTGGCAGGGGCGACGAGGCAGGTCGGGTCGAAGACGTTCGCGCTCGTCCCGACGATCGCCAGGACCGCATCCTTCTCTTCGCCGCAGTCTGCAGGCGGTGGCGGCGGTTCGAGCGAGACCGTGGGGACGGGGCTCGGGTTCGCGACGACCAGCCCGGTGGGCTCGCCGAGGATGCCGACCATCAGGTTCGTACGCACCGGATCCACCCACGCCAGGACGACGGTTCCATCGACGCCGGCCGCGATCGAGGGGCGCGTGCCGCCAGCGGTCCCGGGCGTCTCCTCGGTCGTGAACGTGCTCCCGTCCCCGGTCGCCAGGTGGACGCCCGTCGCGTCCTCCCATGTCACGACCACCTGTCCGTCCGCTGCAGCGACGCCGGTGGTCGGGGCGGCGAGCCCGATCAGGGTCTGCGGGAACGCGGCCTCGGCCACGTCCGTCACCGTCCACGACGATCCCGAGAACGACGCCAGCGCGACGCCCCCGTCGGCCGTGTAGTAGGAGGCGTACGCGGTGTCACCGTCACTCGTCACCGACAGCCCGGCAGCCGCCACGGTGTCGACGGAGGACTCGAGCCACTCCTCACCCGAGAGCCGCACCGACCGCACCGACCCCGCGGGATCGGCGAACACGACGACGGGGGTCTCCCCCGCCGTAGCTATCCCGGTGGGAAGCGGCGGCGGGCACCCGTTGCACCGCTCCGCGGTGGCCACGACCTGGCTCTCCCAGCCGTCGGCCCCCGGCCTGGCGACCATGATGTCGACCGCCGAGGTGCCGTTCACGCCGAAGGCGACCCACGGGGCGCCGGCACCGTCGAGGGTCACCGACGGCCTTCCCACGGGACCCGCGAACGTTAGGGCGGATCCGTAGTCGTAGACCTGCTCGACCGTGGAGGAGCCGCCGACCTTCGTCGCGGCGTGATAGATCCCATCGGCCCCCGCCCAGACGACGTCGACGGTCCCGTTCTCGGCGAGCGCGACGTCGGTGCCGTTCGCGTTGTCCGTCGTGAGGTCGAAACCTTCGACCTTGTCGGGGCGGAACGGCGGCTCGATGCCACGCGGGTAAACGTTAGGGTCGTAGAACTGCTGGACCGCGCCCCTGCTGAAGATCCCGTCGGGCGTGATCGCGGTCAGTGCGACGGCCGGCAGGAAGGGCGACCCGATGGGGCGGACCGGAGCGATCTGACCCTCGGGCAGCTCCTCCGGGAACGCGAGGTAGGAGACGAAGACAGTGCCGTCCTCTGCGACCGCGACCGCCGAGCCCAGGCCCACGTCGTCGGTGGCGTCGGCGACCGCGGTGACGAAGCGGCGACCTTGGCCGAAGTCGACCTGCGCCAGCTCGGCTGCGCTGCACGCGGTCGCGGTGACGGCGAGCACGACACCGGAGATGACGGTTCGCCTGCTCATGTCGGCGCGGATGTTACCAACGCATGGGCCAACCCACCCTGCAATCGATGGGGTACTCATGCCGCGCCCGGCCGCGTTCTAGAGTTACAGGTCGGTGCTGGCCAGAACTCGATCCTGCCTGGAAATCGATATCCGGGTTACCTCCTTGCCATCGAGGGAATACCCATCGGGCTCGTGATCAAGAGGGAGGTGCAACATGACCAAACGGCCTTCATCCCATTCCAAGGACGCAAGAATCGAGCCAGCCGACTCAACCTCAATTCGACAGGAGTTCGGTTCACCGCAGTCAGGAAAGGAGCCCCACGCGAAGACCAACCCCTCGCGGAATGAGAGCACCCCGAGGCTGTCCTCCAGTTCGGACTCGGGGTGGACGGATTCGGCCACTACCTCGCCCGCTAGATAGTGACTCACACCCAGGGTCTGATCTTCCTGACTCCAAGCCACCACCCAGTCGTTCCGGCGACGCCAAACAACCAGGATCTCAATCACCAAGGGTTCGCCGCCGCGCAAGCGGACGATTGCCCTCTCAATACGACTGGGTACCGCGGCGAATTGGCTGGTTTCGGCCTGATAACAGGCGGTCAGTGTCGCGACGACTCCCGCGAGCAGCCACGGGACCACGCGCCGCCGGCACGTGAGCTTGAGGAGCTCCGAGCGCCTACGGCGCGGGTGATTGCCCTCGACTTGAGGAGGTCTCAGCGAAATCAATCGTGTTGAATCCTAGTTCAACGGCGACCGCATCAGCCGCTCTCACCGAGAGCGGCTGATGCAGAACACCGTTCGCCTTGGGCGTCATCAATCATCGGAGAGCCAGTCGGTGTCCCCCGCGAAGTTTTGATTGCTGTTCGTGTTGTCGCGATGGAAGTGAGCCATCCCCGAAGTGCTTTGGTTGTGGACGAGCGTGCAGGAGGCGAAGTTATTCCTTGTCTCCGAGCATGAAGGACTGCCGTCAAGCTCGTAAACTTGGGCATACATGCTGTGCGTGGATTGGTCCTTGCAGGCCCAAACGCTAGCCGAGGTGAATCGATCTGTTGCCGCGTCGTTGTACCTGGCCAGCCAAAAGTCGCAATCTCCGCCCTTCTTCGCCGACTGCTGATCTGCCGCGGACACCAGTGGCATCAAGGCCGCCACCACGAGGATCGTCGTGCTGAGCATCACGAACGACCGCGTTAGTCTACCTTTCGGCATGGTTCCCTCCTGACCTGCTAGTGAAGCTGCCTGGCCCGCTCGGTGGCCGGGGGGAGCACGGGTCCATTTGGGAAAGCCGAATGCCGAAATCGACCTTCCCATCAGGACTCAACCCTATCCCCCCGCCCCCCCCCCCTAGTCAAGAGCTTTCGCCTGCAGGACCTCGCCGAGGAACCGCCC
>JBKJXU010000109.1:0-5996 GCA_046716145.1 Actinomycetota bacterium | reverse complement strand
GCTTGAGCAGGCGCAGCACCTGCGCCTGGACCATGACGTCGAGCGCGGTGGTCGGTTCGTCGGCGATTACGAGCGAGGGGTTACACGCCAGCGCCATCGCGATCATCACGCGCTGCTTCTGTCCGCCCGAGAGCTCGTGGGGGTAGTCGTCCTGACGCCGGGGCGGCAGGCCCACCTGTTCCATCAGCGCACCGACCCGGACACGGGCTTCCCGATCGCCCGCCTGTGCGTGCACGACTATCGCCTCTGCGATCTGATTTCCCACACGCTGGACGGGGTTCAGCGAGTGCTGTGCCCCCTGGAAGATGATCGAGGCGCCGGTCCAGCGCGCCGCGCGGAGCTTGCCCGGAGACAGTGCCAGCACGTCCTGGCCGTCGAGCAGGATCGAGCCCTCCACCTTCGTGCCCGCGGGCAGGAGCCGCAGGATGGCGGCCGCGATGGTGGACTTGCCGCAGCCGGACTCGCCGGCCAGACCGACCACTTCGCCCGTACCCACCTCCATGTTCACGCCGCGGACCGCGGGCACGCCGCCGCTCTGGCTCTTGTACGTGATGCTGAGGTCACGCAGGGACAGGATCGTCATCGTTCGCGCAGCCTCGGGTTCAAGATCTCGTCCAGCGCGTAGCCGCACATGGTGAACGAAAGCGTGACGAACACGAGCGCGATCCCGGGCGGGATGAGCCACCACCAGATCCCGGCGGTGAGAGCACCCTCGTCGAAGGACTCGCCGATCATCACGCCCCACGAGATGCTGTTGGGGTCGCCGAGGCCCAGGATGGCGAGCGTGGTCTCCGACAGGATGGACAGCGACACGGTGAGCACCAGGTTCGAGAACAGCACGGGGAACACGTTGGGCAGGATGTGCCGCGTGATCATGTGCCAGTTGCCGGCGCCGAGCGCCTTCGCGCGCTCCACGTAGGTGCGCTCCTTCACGCTCAGCGCCTGTGCGCGGACCAGCCGGGCCGTGCCCGCCCACGACGTGATGGCGATCACGATGATGATGCTCGAAAGTCCTCGCCCGAAGATCTTCAAGCTGATCAGGACGAGTGCGAGTGGGATCCACGGTATGACCAGGAACCAGTTCGTGAGCGCGTTCAGCAACGTGTCCGGCCATCTGCCGAAGTACCCCGACGAGATCCCGACCAGCCCGCCGAGGAACATGCTTCCCATCGTGGCGGTGAGGCCGACGAACAAGGAGATCCGCGTCCCGTAGACGAGCATCGACAAGACGTCGCGCCCGAACTTGTCCGTGCCCAAGAGGTGCTCGCCGTTGGGACGTTCGTACACGGAGCCGGTCGCATCGGCTACCTGGATCTCCCGCTCATCGATGAGCAACGGAGCCGCGAGCGCCAGGACGATGAACACCGTGAGGACGACGAGCCCCACCATCCCCTGAGCGTTCCGCCGGTAGATGGCCCAGTAGCCGCCGGCGGCGCGCCGGCGCCGGGCCCAGGCGATCCGCCGTGGGTTCGCCGGCGGCGTCGCCGCAGGCCGCGGCATCTGAACGTTGGGCGCGCTCATCAGACCGCCTTGATCCGCGGGTCGAGGTAGCCGTACGTGATGTCGGCTAGGAAGTTGAACAGGATCACCGCGCCGCTCGAGATCAGGAACAGTGCCTGCAGCATCGGGAAGTCACTCTCGTTCACGGCTTCGATCGAGAGCGCGCCCAAGCCGGGATAGGAGAACACGAATTCAACGACGATCGCGCCGCCCAGCAGGAACCCGAACGACAAGAAGATCAGCGTGAAGGTGGGCAGGAAGGCGTTCGGGATCGCGTGGTGGCGCCGGACCAGACGATCCGGGACGCCCTTGGCGCGCGCCGTCTGCACGAAGTCCTCGCCCATCATCTCGATCAAGGAGGCGCGCATGATGATGGCGTACTCGCCGATGTAGCCAAGGGTGAGCGTGAGCACCGGGAGGACGAGGTGGTTCGCGATATCCACGAAGTACGCGAAACCCTCGAGCCCGGGACTCCGAACCCCCCCCGCTGGGAAGAGATGGAAGACGGACCCACCGAACAGCAGCAGCAGCAGCATCCCCAGCCAGCCCTCGGGCATGGAGTAGAGCGCCAACGAGCCGTAGAGCGACGTCTTGTCGAACACGCTGCCTCGCCGCCACGCGCCCTTGATCCCGATCAGCACGCCCAGGATCGTGGAGAAGAGCGTCCCCAGCCCGACCAGGCGAAGGGTGGGGACGATCCGGTCGCCGATCACCTCGAGGACCGGCTGCGAGGACCGCACGGAGAGCCCGAAGTTCCCGGTGAGCGTGTCGCCCATGTAGTGGAGGTACTGTTGGGGAAGCGGGAGGTCCAGTCCCAGGTTGCCTATCTGCTCCGCGATGTCCTCACGTGACAGGTGCTGGCTCCGGGCGAGCAGCAGGATCGGGTCGCCGGGCAGCCACCGGAACAAGACGAAGTTGAACGAGATGACGAACAACAGGGTGAGGACCGCGTGCAGGACCTTGCGGCCAAGGTACCCGAACGTCCCCACCCTGTCGTTGTCCTTCCGTCCTTACCCTCTCTTCGTCCTTCAGGCCTCTTCGTCCTCGGTCTTGCGCCGTGACAGGAACACGACGATCGCCGCGAGCGGCACACCGCCGCCGACCGCGACCCAGACCCACGTCGGGATCGCGCCGCCGCCGTCACCGTCACCGGTGTCTGCGCTGACGACCTCGACGTTGAAGTACGTGTCGTTCGTCCAGCCCAAGATGTACAGACCCAGTTCGTTGTTCGGGGACTTCACGTGGCCCGTGAAGGTGTCCGTCCGGAACGCCTGCAGGTCCGACCAATAGTTCAACACCATGACCGGCTGATCCTCGGCGATCATCAACTGCATCTGGTCGATCGTGGCTTTGCGCTCGGTACGGTCCAACTGCGTCTGCTGCAGATCGTAGAGCCGGTCGATCTCGGGGTTGGAATAGCACCCGTCGCTCCAACCCAGGCACTGGTCCGAGGTGAAGACCGAGAGCATGAAGTCGGGGTCGGGGTCGGGGCACCAGTCCCAGACGTAGGCGTCCCATTCGCCCGTGTACCACAGGTCGTATGCCTTGTTCGTGTTGACCGTGGTGAAGAACGACGAGATGCCGATGTCCGTCAGGTATCCCTGGAGCAGCTTGCCCGTGTCCACGGAGCCCGACACGTCGCTGATCGTCAGGAGTTCCAGGTTGAGTTCGTTGCCCTCGTACTCGCGGTTGCCGTCACCGTTGGTGTCGGTGATCCCGGCTGAATCCAACTGGGCCTTCGCAGCCTCGACGTCGTAGTTGAACTGGATGTCCTCCGGGATCTCGGCCACCCACGCACCGTTGGAGCCGGGCATCAAGATGCTGTAGCCCACGACGGCCGTTCCCTGGTAGACCTTGTCCACGATCTCCTGACGGTCGATGGAACGGGCGACCGCTTGGCGGAAGTCCAGTTCGTGGATCACCGGGTCCGCGGTGTCTTCCGTATCGCCGCCGGCATCCTTCTGGCCACCGAAGTTCCACGCGATGTTGCCCCAGCACCCGCCGTCACCGACGTGGGTCTCGATGTTCGGGTCTGCTTCGGCGACGAGGCTGTTGAACAGCGTCGGGTTCAAGGCATCGACGATGTCGAGGTCACCACCCTTGAGGGCCTGGACCATCGCTTCCTGGTTGGTGTAGACGTGGAAGACGACCTCGTCGAGCGACTTGGGCGGCGTGCCCCAGTAGTCGTCGTTGCGCACCAGGCGGATGAACTGCCCGTTCTCGTATTCCTCCAGCTTGAACGCGCCGGTCCCGATGGCCTCGGCGTTCTCGAACTCCTTGACGGTCTGGCGCGTTCCCTTCTCGTCACCCTCGGTGACGAACTCGCTCCAGATGTGCTCGGGCAGGACCGGTGCGTAGGCCGGCACCTCGGGAGCGAACGTCGGCTCGGTGCTGTGCCAGATGACGGTCGTGTCGTCCACGACCTCGAAGGTCGGCTCGAACGGGAAGTAGTCCTTGTAGAACGGCATCTGGTAGTCGGCTATCAGCGCGAAGGTGAACGCCAGGTCGGACGCGGTCGCGGGGGTGCCGTCGTGCCAGGTGGCTCCCTCGACGGTGTGCAGCGTCCAGTTCATGTAGTCGTCGTCGTGTTCCCATGACTGGATGAAGCCGGGCGCAGCCTCGAGGGTGTCGTTGTCGTATTGGAAGCCCGTGTCGTAGATGAGGCTCATCACCTCGTAGTCGGGCCCACAGCACAGGTTGAAGGGGTTGAGGCTCGTGATGTCGGAGTCGACCCCGACGTCGAACACCACCGGTTCGGCCGTGGCCGTGCCTGTGCCTGTCTGTGCCAGTGCGGCCGAGCCGATCAGCAGTGATCCGAGCAGCCCGGTGAGCATCACCAGGGCCATCGCGCGGCGGGTCCGCCTCATCGCGTGTCTCCCTTCCTTTCGTTCGTCTGTTCGGTGGTACGGATCTCACACCACTCCCGGTTGGTCGATCATGAGCGATTCCGCATCCGCGTCCAGGGTCGCGGTGACCCCGAATGGGATGCTCGCCAAGTGTTTCCCGTGCCCGAGAGGGAGCCTGTATAGCACCGGAACGCCCAGTGGCGCTAGGTGGCGCTCCAGGACATCCTCGATGGATCGGTTCCGCGGCGCTTCCGGGCGTTGCTCGCTCCAGTCACAATCCTTCAACTCGCCCACGACGACGCCTGCCACGTTGGCGAGCTTGCCCGCCAGCCGTAGTTGCTCGAGATGGACCTCGATGATGTAGGCGGGGGTGTGCACCTCCTCCCACAGGAGGATCGCCCCATCGAACGTCGGTTCGAAGGGCGTCCCCATCAGGTGCACGAAGGTGAAGAGGTTGCCGCCCACGATCGGGGCGGTCACCCTGCCCGGCGCGATCGTCCTGCGGTACAGGTCGTCCGGGTCTGTAGGGACCGGGCCGGCTCCCCCCTTCGTGAATGCCTCCAGGGCCGAATCCCACGTGAAGGGCGTGCGCTCGGGGATCCCCATCGAGCCGAAGCCCGGACCGTGGAAGGTCGCGAGCCCCGATCCCTTGAGCAGTGCGACGTGCAGGTTCGTGATGTCGGAGAAGCCCATCAGGGCCTTCGGATGCGCGGCGATGAGGTCGAAGTCCAGGTGGGGCAGGACCTGCATCGCTCCCGTACCGCCCCACAAGACCTGGATGACGTCGACGTCGGGATCGGTGAACAGGGAGTGGAGATCGGCGGCCCGCTGTTCGGGCGGGCCCGCCACGTAATCGTCCTTGGCCCACGTCCCCTCGGTCATCTTCACCGAGTAGCCGCGGTCTTCCCACCATCTCTTGGGGCGCAGGAGATCAGAAGCGTTGTAGTAGGGCCCGCTCGGAGCACACACCCCGATGGTGCCGCCGGCCGGGAGCGAGCGGCCGAAGTTCGTCGCCCGGATACCGTCGAACGTCACGCCGAAGATCGTCCCCTCTCGCGGTGTGCTGAGACCCGATCCGTTCGGTAGCCAGGCCTCGAACCCGACGATTCTTCACCAGGATGGCTCATCGTGTCTAGTCCTGAGCGAGCGCGAGCGCGGTGATCCGTTCGATGAAGTCGGACTTGTTCTCCGTATACGCGGCCCGATCCGTGCCGTGGGCGCGGGCGAGGTCGCGCTTGAGGGTGGCGTAGGAGGCGGCGTCCTCAGGGTGTGCGCGCAGCCAGTCGCGGAACGCGATGTGCCTGCGCTCCCACCAGGAGCCGGCCAGGCAGACGTGGACGTTGGCCAGCCGCTCGCCCGCGTCGGAGTCGCGGCTGAAGAACTCGTGATCGTCGCTCCACGGGTCGAGGAGATGCCGGTACCCGGCGGCGACGAGCGGATCGACGATGCGCTGGACCGGTGTGATCGACCTCACGGACACCTGCACGTCCACGATCGGCTTCGCCGCCAAGCCGGAAACCGCCGTCGATCCGACGTGTTCGATCAGCGTCACCAGGTCGTCGGGGAGGGCGGCGGCAAGCAGCGCAGCCTCCGTCGCGAATCGATCCTCCCGATCCCGGCTGGGCTCGACGATCTCGACGGGTTGGTCCC
>JBKJXU010000108.1:0-6735 GCA_046716145.1 Actinomycetota bacterium | reverse complement strand
CGTCGGTGGCATCCGTGGCTCGATCTACAACGCGATGCCGCTCGAGGGCGCCGAAGCCCTCGCCGCGTTCATGCGGACGTTCCGCGACCGCCACGCGAACTGATCAGGCCGTGTCGACGCCCTCCGCCACCCAGATATCGGCGTTCCACCGGCGGCACAGACCTCGCTCGAAGTAGTAGTCGGTCCCCCCCGTATCTCCGTTCGTCGCGATCGAGGCGACGTAGCCGGTGTCGTAGCCGTCGGGGAGGGTCGCCACCTTGGTGGGTGTGGCGCGGAGGCGGTCCAGGGGCAGACTCCAGATCGCCAGGTTGACCGCACAGCCACTCCCCGATCGCGTGAAATAGACAACGCCGTTCGCCTCGTCCACCACGCCGGCGTACTCCTGCTTGTCACCGCCGCCGCGCACCGTCTCGGTGGTGCGGGACATGGTGTCGTACACGGAGACATCGCAGTCCCCGTCCGACTTCGCGCAGGATGTCCACGAAACGTAGCGGTCCCCCACGCTGCCGTTCCACAGGAGCAGGCCGCTCGAGCTGGCGTACTTCGATCGCTTGATGATGGCGATCCTTCTGGTGCTCCGGTCGTCTCGCTCATACAGCAGAAGATCCACGTACTCGTCGCCACGGGCAACGCGATTCCGGAAGAACGAGATGTAACGGCCGGAGATGCGCGGATCCCACTCCCATCCCGGTGAATTCACACCGGGCGCCAGACGGCGCGTCCGGTCACCGATGTCGTACAGATAGATCGCCGATCCCCTGCCGGCTTCTTGGTAGATCGCTACATCCGTCCCGGGGTCGATCCCACCCGTGAACGCCCTCTTCCCGGCTCGGTTCATCCTGAACTCGCGCCCCGTCGCTCGCTTCATCGCCATCGCCTCGGCCTTACCTCCGTCGTAGAAGGTGTAGGTGAGCCAGTCGTCGCTCGCGAACGGGGCGTACTGGGCCCCCGCACCTCCCAGGACCTTCGTGGGCGTGACGACCGCCTGAGCGACGGGCGCGACGATCAGCAGGGCGAGCGTGCAGACGAGGACGCGACGGACGCGGAGCCGCTTCATAGCTTCCTCCCGACGGGGCGAGTAGAGCCTCAGCGCAACCCTACGCCCGTCGTCAACCCACCGCGATGTCGAACTCGTTGCCCTCGGGGTCGTTCATCGTGCGCCAGGTGAAGTTGTCGAGGGTGTGCTCGTTGCCGGCGAAGGAGCCGCCCAGCCCTTCGATCCGTTCGGTGGCCGCGGCCAGGTCTTCCACAGACAGGTCGAGGTGCACGCGGTTCTTCACGGTCTTGGGCTCGGGGACGCGTTGGAAGCAGATCACGGGCAGGTCCCCGACGCCTTCGAGGAAGACGAACCGCCCGTCGTCCATCGAGTCCCCCACCGGGGTCTCCAACAACGCAGACCAGAACACCGACAGGCGTGCGGGATCGGCGCAGTCGACGGTGATGAACAGGAACGTGGCATCGGGCATCTCTACGATCCGATCAACTCGTCGGCCATCTGCGCGTAGACCTCGGTGTGGCGGTCTACGTCCGCTTCGGTGGTGGCCGGCGACATCAGTGCCATGTTGTGGAACGGCGTCATCAAGATCCCGCGGTTGAGCAGGTACAGGTGGATGAAGGGGTCCACCTCCTCGTCCTGGCCGGCCGCTGCCTCGGAACCCGTTCGCGCCTGGCCGGGCCGGAACAGGTACTCCACGCGGCAGCCAAGGCGGACGACGTGCCACGGCAACTCGCGGCTCGCGATGACGCCCTGCACGCCCTCTTCGAACCGTTCGCCCAGCGCGATCATCCGGACGAACGCGTCGTCGGTCATCACTTCACCGAGGGTGGCGCGCATCGCAGCCAGCGAGAGCGCGTTGCCTGCGAGCGTGCCGCCCACGCCACCGACGTCGGCGTTCTTCCAGTCGGTGTTGGCGTAGACGCGCTGGCTGAGTTCTTCCGACATCCCGTAGGCGGCGCTCGGGATCCCCGCGCCCAGGGTCTTGCCGATCGTGAGGATGTCGGGCTGCAAGCCCCAGGCCTTCGTGCAACCTCCGGGTCCCGCGCTGATCGTGTGGGTCTCGTCGATCAGCAGCAGCGTGCCGTACTTCGTGCAGAGGTCCCGGACGGCCTCGTGGTAGCCGGGCTCGGGGAGCACGATGCCGATGTTCGTGAGCGCCGGCTCGAACATGCAGACCGCCACATCGCCGGCTGCCAGGGCGCGCTCCAGGCCGACGAGGTCGTTGATCTCCACCACCTTCGTGGTCTCGTCGAGGAGCACCGGCATGCCGAGGTTCCCCTCGCGCGCCACGACGTTGCCGTCGGCATCGAGCGTGGCGAACGACTCGTCCACGGAGCCGTGGTAACACCAGTTGTGCACGAGCACCTTGGACCGGCCGGTCACTTGCCGCGCCCATCGGATGGCGAACCGGTTCGCGTCGGTCGCGGTGAGCGTGAAGTTCCAGTACGGCACGCCGAAGCGCCGCGCCAGTTCGGTGCCGACCCACGCGGCATCCTCGGTGGGGAGCATCAGGGTGATGCCGCGGGCCGCTTGGTGCGCGATGGCGTCCACGCTCACCTTGGGCGCATGCCCTGCCATGCCGCCCGTATCGCCCAAGCAGAGGTCGACGTACTCGTTACCGTCGGCGTCCCAGAACCTGGCTCCCTCCGCGCGGTCCACGAACACGGGGTAGTCGCCGGGCCAGCGGGTCATCCAGTTCATCGGGACCCCGAAGAGCAGCGACGCCTTCGCCTCCTCGGCGAGGGTCGCCGAGCGCGGCGTCCGCTCGCGGAAGGTCCGGCGCTCGCGCTCCATCAGGTCGTGTAACCGTGACCGGTCGACCGTCTTCACGCAGTTGCCTCCTCAGGAGACGCGCTCAAGTCTCGCGCGGGTGCGGCGGAGTGTAGCCGCGGAGGCGGCCCACTTCCTGCAACCACCCTCGGACGGTACGATCGCCGCGTGGAGCAACCTCCGACGCTACCGCCGCCCTCCCCCGACGATCGGCCGATCGCGGCGGCCCCGCTTCCACCGATGCCCGGCGATATCCCTGATGTCGCTGAGAACACGTCCGGGCAGAAGTCGGGAGACGTGCCGCCCGAGATCGACGGCACGTGGAACTGGGGCGGCTTCCTGCTGCCGCCGTTGTTCGCGATCGTCAACCGGCTGTGGATATGGGTGGCCGCCTGGATCGCCATCGCCGCCTCCGGAACTCTTCCCACCGTGGGCAAGTTCACGACGTACGCCGGGATCGGGCTGGGCGTCGCCCTGGCGATGAAGGGCAACGCGCTGGCCTGGCGGAGCAGGCGATGGGAAGGCGTCGAGCACTTCCGTCGCGTGCAACGGCGCACGGCATGGTGGTCGCTCGGCATCACCCTGGTCATCCTGGGACTCATCGTCGCCGCCATCGCCATCGGAGACGGGCTGGAACGCTCCTCGGAGCCGACCTCCTATCAGGCGCACGGCATCACGTTCACCTACCCGGCCGGCTGGGGACTCGACGAGGGAGCCACGCTCCTCACGGGTTTCGAAGGCGTCGAGACCGACTGGATCGACGCATTGTTCCCCAAGGACGGCGACGGTCTGATCGTCGTCTTCGGTCTCGACATCGGGGTCGTGCCGTCGGCCCGGCAGATCGAAGCGATCGGGCGCACGGTCACCCGGGAGATCGAGAAGAGCGGTCACTCGGTCACCCACGGACCCCACTACACAGACGTCGGAGGTCTCCCTGCGATCCGCGCGGGGTCCGGCGTGACGGAGCCCGATGGCGGCACGGCATCACAGCGGTTCTACGTGATCATGGTGGGCGAGACGGCGATCCAACTCAAGTGCCAATTCCCTCCGGGTGATACGACGACGGTTGAGGCGTGTGACTCCATCGTCGAGTCGTTCCGCGCCGCCGCCTGATCGCGCGGCAGATACGGCGCCCGCGTCACGAAGATCGCGGGCGTGTAGCGCGCGCGTTGTGATCCAGTGGTTGGTACGCGATCGGTCTTGTTCGTGGACGCGCCCCGGAGCAGCATCGGACGAATGTGGGGCGACGAACCGCGGCAGCCTGGGGTGGGGCCCGCTGCCACCGCGATGTGGGGAACGGTCGTCATCCCTGCGGTTGCCGTCGCGATCGGCGTCCTGGCCGATCTGGTCATCGACGGCCCGGCAGGCATCGGGGTGGCCGCGTTGATCGCCATGGCGGCGACGGGACTCGTGGTCCTCGCGCGCCCACGGCTCCCCGGCGTGATCTTCGCGGTCGGAGCCGCTGTCGTCGGGGCGTTCCTGGCGATCCGTGCCTCGGCACCACTGGCTGCGCTCGACGTCGCCGTCGCGGCGGGCCTGCTGTGTTGGAGCGCGGGGTTCGCGCGAGCGACTCGACCCGGCGGCTCGGCGCGCGCGTACCTGCGTCGCGGGTTGTCCACCGTCGGTGCCTCGCCCGACGGGTTGCGACTCCTGGCCGCACCGTCGGTCCACGTCGTGCGTTCGGTCGACGGAGCGCATGTCCGAACCATCCCTCGCACGCTCGTGCTGGTGGTACCGGTCACCGTGCTCCTGCTTGGGTTGTTGGCCTCGGCCGACGCCGTCTACGCACACCTGCTGAGCACGGTGGTCGACGGCGTCCCGCTCGGCACGGTCCCCCGTCACTTCGCGGTGATCGGAGCGAGCGCGTTGGGCTTCGCGACACTCGTCGCCTACGCCGCCCGCCCGGACCGGGCCGTCGAGGCACCCCTGCCGCGGCGCTTGACCCCACCGGAGTGGAAGATGCTCCTCGGGGCCGTCGACCTGCTCTTCGCATCGTTCGTCATCGTCCAAGCAGCGGCGATGTTCGGCGGGAGCGATCGCCTGCTCGCGGGAACGGGTCTCACCGTCGCCGAGTACGCGCGAAGCGGGTTCTTCCAACTCCTCGCCGTCGCCGCGATCACGGCGGCCGTGTTGATCGCGGTCGCGTCCTGGGGCAGGCGCGCACACCCGCGGGACGAACGCGCCTTCGTCGTGCTGGCGGCGGTCATGATCGTGCTCACGCTGGCCATCTTGGCCTCGTCGTTCCAGCGCCTGCTGCTGTACGAGGAGACGTTCGGCCTCACGTGGCTGCGGCTGGCGGTGCACACGACCATCCTGGTCCTCGGGGCGCCGCGTTCATGTCGGGGTTGGCCGCGGTGCTCGTGCGCCGCGCGGGGTGGCTCCCGACGATGGTCGTCGCCATCGGCATGGCAGGGGTACTCGGACTGAACCTGCTCAACCCCGACGCGTTCATCGCCGAGCGGAACCTGGCGCGGGTCGTCCGCGGCCACGACCTCGATACCGCTTTCCTGCGCACGCTCTCCGCCGACGCGGCGCCGGCGCTCGTCCGCGCCCTGCCGGGCCTCCCGGCGGCGGAGGCGCGCGCCGTGGGCGCGATCCTCGCGTGCGCACGGGACGACCTCGAACGGGAAGCACTCGATCACCCCTGGAGCAGCATCAACCTCGCGCGCGTCCGGGCACTCGATGTGCTGCGCGCGACGAACCCCCGAGGATGCATCGCTCAAGGCTGAGCCCCGGATCGACATGCGGCTGGGAGGATGCCGCTGTACCGTCACCACCGTGGGTTTCCCGCTCGTGCTCGCGGCCGGTGGACCTCGTGAGCGCGGGCGCGCCGTAGGCGCGGCCGCGCGTGACCGGGTCCACCGAACCGTCGCCCTGTACGAAGAGGTCTTCGTGCACTACGCCGGCCTCGCGTGGAAGGAGGTCCGCGGACGCGCCGAGGCCTTCGTCGCACCCATCGACGCCTACGACGTCACCCTGCTTCCCGAGGTCGAGGGGATCGCCGAAGGGGCGGGCCTGGACGCCGAAGACATCCTGACCGCGAACCTCCGGACCGAGATCATGTTCGGCCTCGATACGCGGCCTCGGAAGGCTGCGATGAAGGAATGCACCGCGATGGGCCTGGGCGACGCCGCGCCGATCGTGGCGCAGACGTGGGACTGGAAGCCCGGCGCCCGCGACACGGTGATCTTGCTCGCGAGCGCCCCGCACGACCGGCCCGGCTTCGTGACGGTCGTCGAGGCGGGCCTGTGGGCCAAGTGCGGCATGAACGAGGCCGGCCTCGCCCTCGCGACGAACGCGCTGCAGTCCAGCCGCGATCACGGTGAGCCCGGGGTCCCGTTCCATGCGGTGCTCTGCCGTGCGCTCACGAGCACCACGCTCGAAGAAGCCGAGGATGCGATCCTGCGCGGACCGCGGGCCTCCAGCGCGAACTACCTGATCGGTCACCGCGACGGCGGTCTAGCCGACCTCGAGGCGTTGCCCGGCGGCCCCGGCGACGTCCACCGCAGCGAGGCCCCGGCCGTGGCGCACACCAACCACTTCGTGTGGCCCTCGCCTCGCTCGTTCAAGGATGTGGGCCGCATCGACGGGCACGACTCGGTGACGCGCCTCGCACGAGCCGAGGCGACCCTCGCGCCGGGCACCGTCTCGGTGGCCGACATCCAGGAGACCCTGCGATCGCACGCGGACGGCGACGAGTCGGTCTGCGTCCACGAGAGCGACACCGACCCACCCGCCGCTCGCTATGCAACCGTCGCAGCGATGGTGGCCGAGACCGCCACCGGCACGCTCCACGTGGCCGCAGGGAACCCATGCGAACATCCGTTCGAGACTCACGCGGTGGCAGACTTGCTCGAACGGGCACGAACGCGCGACTGACTCGAGCCGAGAGCCAGCTGGGGGGCTCAGGTCAACCCGGCCCGGATGCGGCCGATGGAGACACAGATGGGGAACCTGCACGTCAGCGG
>JBKJXU010000107.1:0-2842 GCA_046716145.1 Actinomycetota bacterium | reverse complement strand
GGTGTTCTCGTGCTGCTCGGATCGGTGCTGGCGATGGCCGAGTCCTCCCTCACCCGGATGACGCGGATCCGCGCCCTGGCGCTGCAAGAGGAGGGCCGGCGCAACGCGCAGCTGCTGGTTCGACTCGAATCGGACCCGCCCCGGTACCTCAACTCGATCTACCTCTGCGTGATGATCGTGCAGAACGGCTCGGCCATCCTCGTGGCCCTGCTGGCCGAGCAGACCTGGGGAAGCCCGTGGGTCACCGTCGTGTCACTCGCCTTCACGCTCGTGTACTTCGTGGTCGTCGAGGCGATGGCGAAGACCATCGGCATCGAGCGTGCCGACGGGGTCGCGCTTCTGCTCGCACCCATCGTGTTCGCCCTGGGCCGCCTGCTCTCCTACCCCACACGGCTGCTGATCGGCCTCGCCAACGTGCTGCTGCCCGGCAAGGGGCTGCGCGATGGGCCGTTCGTGTCCGAGGTCGACATCCGCTCGATGGCATCGGTGGGTCACGAGGAAGGCTCGATCGAGGAGGGCGAGAAGGAGTTGATCCACTCGATCTTCGAGTTCGGCGACACGATCGTGCGTGAGGTGATGGTGCCGAGGCCCGACATCATCGCCATCGAGGACACGCAGACCCTGCACGACGCCCAGGCGCTGATGCTTGAGCACGGGTACTCGCGGATCCCGGTCTTCCACGAGGACCTGGACGATGTGACGGGCGTCGTGTTCGCGAAGGACGTGTTGAAATCGATGCATCACGGCGAGGCGGAGATGCCGCTCTCGCAGGTGGCACGTCAGGCTCGGTTCGTCCCCGAGTCCAAGAAGGTCGCCGATCTGTTGAAGGAGATGCAGCGCGAGAAGTTCCATCAGGCGATGGTGACCGATGAGTACGGGTCGGCCACCGGGATCGTGTCGCTGGAGGACCTGCTCGAGGAGCTGGTCGGCGAGATCGCCGACGAGTACGACGTGGAGGAGCCCGAGATCGTCCCCGTGGGGAACGGCGTGTTCCGGGTCTCCGGCAAGACGTCGATCGACGATCTCAACGATGCGCTGGAGGCCGATCTGCCCGACGAGGAGTGGGACACCATCGCGGGCCTCGTGCTCGACGTGTTCGGCAAGATCCCGGACGAGGGCGAGGAGTGCCGTTTCGACGGATGGACGTTCACGGCCGAGAAGATCACGGGTCGCCGGATCGCGACGGTGCTGATCAGCCGCGCTCACGCCGACGAGGACAGCGACGAGGACGACGTCTCCGACGATGGGTGAACCCGCGCTCGCGCAGATCGCGGAGCTCGTCGCCGCCGCGCGCGAGGCGATGGGTCGCGCCTACGCGCCGTACTCGGGGTTCGCCGTCGGTGCCGCTGTGATGGCGGGCGGCCGCATCTTCACCGGGCAGAACATCGAGAACGCCTCGTACCCCGTCTCGGTCTGTGCCGAGCGCAACGCGATCGGACGCATGATCGACGCGGGGGAGAGGGACCTGCAGGCGGTCGCCGTGGTGACGGCGGCGTCGGCGCCCACGCCGCCGTGCGGCGCCTGCCGCCAGGTCTTGTGGGAGTTCGGTCCGGGTGCGACGGTGATCGCCGAAACCACCGGGGGCGTCCGCCTCATGTGGGCGCTCGAGGATCTGCTTCCGGCCGCGTTCGGTCCGCCCGATCTGCAGGGCCGATGACGTTCCGCAGCGGGATGGTCGCCGTGGTCGGGCGGCCCAACGTCGGCAAGTCCACCCTGGTGAACGGTTTGGTCGGGGCGAAGGTCGCGATCGTCTCGGACAAGCCGCAGACCACGCGCCGGGACATCAACGCCGTCTGGACCACCGAGGATGCCCAGGTCGTCTTCACGGATACACCGGGCTTCCACAAACCGACCACGCTGTTGGGCTCGCGCTTGAACGCGCTCGTCGGCGACGCCGTCGCGGGCGTCGACCTGGTGCTGCACGTCGTGGACGCCGACGCCGGGATCGGCCGCGGCGATGCCTTCGTCTACGAACGCAAGGTTCGCCCCACCGGAGCGCCGGCGATCTGCGTCGTGAACAAGATCGATCGGCTCCAGAACCACCGTGAGATCCCGCAGTTGGCGGCTGCCGCCGAGATGGGTGCCTACGCCGAGGTCGTGCCCGTCTCCGCGAAGCTCGGCAAGGGCGTCGGGTACCTGCGCGACCTGATCGTGGAGCGGATGCCCGAGGGGCCGAAGCTGTACCCCGACGCCGAGGTGACCGACCAGCCGCTGGACGTGCGCCTGGCCGAGATGGTCCGGGAGAAGGCGCTGGCGGTGACCCACCAGGAGGTGCCCCACTCGATCGCGGTGGTCGTCGAGGAGATGGAGGTGACCGAGGGGCTCACGAAGATCCACGCCTCGTTGATCGTCGAGCGGGAGTCGCAGAAGGGGATCGTGATCGGCAAGGGCGGGCAGACGCTCAAGATCATCGGCTCGCGGGCGCGTGAGGAGATGGAGCTCCTGCTCGGGGTCAAGGTCTTCCTCGACCTGCACGTGAAGGTACTCAAGGAGTGGCAGCGGGACCCGCGTCACCTCGAGCGCCTGGGGTTCTAGGTGCCGAGGGTTCTCTCGACCACGCACGGCACCCATCGCGGTGCGTTCACGCCCACCGACTGGGCGCTCTTCCTGACGATCGGCCTGGTCTGGGGGTCCTCGTTCCTCTGGATCGCGATCGGATTGGATAGGTTCGAACCCGGTCTCATCACCTGGTGGAGGATCGGTTCCGGCGCTCTGGCCCTCTGGAGCGTGCCCGCGGCCCGCAGGTCGGTCGCCCGCGAGGATCGCCCCCGCCTGATAGCCCTGTCGTTCCTGTGGGTCGGGGTCCCGTTCACGCTGTTCCCGCTGGCGCAGAGCCTCGGTG
>JBKJXU010000106.1:0-2956 GCA_046716145.1 Actinomycetota bacterium | reverse complement strand
CAGCAGCACTTGCTCGACGTTGGCATCGACGGCATCCACAACTGCCCCAGCGTGCACGGCGACGAACTGGAGGTCGACGTCGCGCCCGACGAAGTCCCGCCCGATCACCGGCGCCGAGACGAAGAAGTCCCCGAAGACCCCGCCCTTGTCCTCGAAGATGCCGGGCACCCGCAGATCGAGGCTTTTCCCGATCGGCGTTGTGTCCTGATGCGTGTCGCCGACGTCGTTCGAGTTGCTCTGCGCGAAGTCCTTCTCCACGGCCACCTCGCCGGCGGTGAGCTGCGACAGCACCTGCGGCGGGCCCTCGTCGATGTCCGCGTCCCACACCTTCGCGAAGGTCGACGGGTCGATCCCGGCCCCATACGGCTTGAACCCGACATCCGCGACCTTCACCTGGGAGGACCTGAGCGGCGACACGGCCTCGACTCCCGGGACCTGCCCGACGGCGCGCGCGGACTCGGAGCTGATCGGTGTGAAACCGTCCTTGTTGATCACGACGATCTCGGCCTTCAGCCGGTTGTCGACGGTGTCGTCGATCGACGACTTGACGCCTGCGGCGAGGATCGACACGAAGGTCACGAGCGCCAGCCCGATCATAAGGGCCGCCGCCGTGACGGCGGTGCGGCCGGGGTTGCGGATCGAGTTCTCGCGCGCGAGCCGGCCGGCCACGCCGCGCAGCCGCTCCATGGGGTAGCCGACCGCAGCCGCGATCGGCGGCACGAGCCGCGCGCTCAGCAGGGCGACCGCGATGAACAGGGCGATCGCGCCGAGGCCGAGCAGGCTGAGCGCCTGTCCGGCCGGCGCCCCGCCGAACAGCGCGAACAGGATCGCCGCGGCGCTACCGATCAGCAGCGTCCACGAGAGGATCCTGCGGCGGCGCGTCGGCGGCTGCGCCTGCGCCGCCTCCTCGCGCATCGCGGCCAGCGGGGGCACACGCGTCGCGCGGCGGGCCGGCGCCAGGCTCGAGAGCATCGTGACCAGCGTGCCCACGAGCAGCCCGACGATCACCGTGCGGCCCTTGAAGACGAGGCCCTCCTGCGGCAGGTTCGCGCCGAACAGCTTGAACAGCTCGTTGATGCCCTTCGCCGCGCCGACGCCCACGAGCAACCCGATCACCGAGGCGGTGAACCCGACGATCAGCGCCTCGAGCAACACCGAGCGCAGAACCTGGCGGCGCGAGGCTCCCATCGTGCGCAGCAGCGCGAACTCCTTCGTGCGCTGGGCGACCGTGATCGAGAAGGTGTTGAAGATGATGAACGCCCCCACGAAGATCGCGATCCCGGCGAACGCCAGCAGCAGCGTGTTGAGGAAGCTGAGGCTGCTCTGGACCGACTCGGCCTGGTCGGTGGCGTCCTGCTCGCCGGTCTTGGCCTCGACCGTGTCGGGCAGGGCGCCCTCCAGGCGGGTGCCCAGCTCGGCCGGACTGACGCCCGGCTCGGCGGCGACGTCGATCGAGTCGACCTTCTCGGGCTGACCCGCGAGCAGCTGCGCCTCGGGCAGGGTCACGACCGCGACCGTGGCGCCTCCCAGGGATGAGACGTCGCCGAACGTGGCGAGCCCGGAGATCGTGAAGTCCTCCTTGCCCGTGCGGCCGACGAGCGAGATCCTGTCGCCGACCTTCAGGCCCTCGTCGTCCGCGGTCCCCTCGTTGATCGCGACCTCCTGCGGGCTCGCCGGCGGCTCGCCCTCCACGTAGTCGAGCGGGTCGAACCGCTCCGGCGGGCGCGAGAAGAGCAGCGGTGGGGCACCGCGGGTCTCGACCTGATCGTCGCCGTCCTTGAAGATCGAGGCGCTGTCCTCGACGTTGCCCGATGCGAGCAGGACTCCCGGCACGTCGCGCACGCGCTCGACGATTGACTCGGGGACCTCCTGGGCCACCGAGCCGTCCTCGGTGTCGAACTCGGAGCGGCCGCTGACGACCACGTCGACGCCCTCGTTCGCGTTCTCGAAGATCTTGTCGAACGAGTTGTTGATCGTGTCCGTGAACACGTACGTCCCGGAGATCATCGCGACGCCGAGCAGGACGGCGAGGCCCGTCAGGATCGCCCGCGCCTTGCGCGCGAAGAGACCCCGCAACGTGAGCGCAGTCATCTAGTGGTCCACTAGGTCTCGGGGCCGGCGGTGCGCAACAGCTCGTGCACCTGCTCGCTCGACCCGGAGGCCCCGTCGTGGCAGACGCGCCCGTCGTGCAGCACCACGAGGCGATCGCCGACTGCGGCCGCGTCGGCGTCGTGGGTGACCATCACGACGGTCTGGCCGAACTCGTCAACGGAGTTGCGGAGCAGGCGCAACACCTCCTCGCTGGCCTTGGAGTCGAGGTTGCCGGTCGGCTCGTCCGCGAACACGACTGCCGGCCGGGTAACGAGCGCCCGCGCGATCGCGACGCGCTGTTGCTGGCCGCCCGAGAGCTCCGACGGGCGGTGGGCGCGCCGATCCGACAGGCCGACGGTGTCGATCAGCCTGTCGACCCAACCTTCGTCGACGTCCCGCCCGGCGATGGTCAGAGGGAGCACGATGTTCTCATCCGCCGTCAGCACCGGGAGCAGATTGAAGGCCTGGAAGATGAAGCCGATCTTGTCCCGGCGCAGGTCCGTGAGGCGCTTGTCGTCGAGCGTCGTGATCTCGATCCCGTCGATCGTGACGGAGCCGGATGTGGGCCGGTCGAGCCCCGCAAGGCAGTGCATCAACGTCGACTTGCCCGAGCCGGAGGGCCCCATGATCGCCGTGTACCGCCCTCGCAGGAAGTCGACAGCCACGTCGTCCAGCGCGTGCACGGCGGTCTCACCGTGGCCGAAGTACTTGTGCAGGTCCTTGGCGGCGACGATCGCCGACGAGCTCTCCATCGTTGAACCTTCCTGTCGGTCGGCGGTTATCGCCCCTGCCAGCGGGGCTTTCGCTTCTCGCCGAAGGCTCGCACGCCCTCGCGGAAGTCCTCGGTGCGGAAGGAGGACAACCG
>JBKJXU010000105.1:0-3112 GCA_046716145.1 Actinomycetota bacterium | reverse complement strand
TACCGGCCGCTGCTCGAGGCGTTCGCAGGCCCGGCGGTGCCCTCGATCGGCCGCGACCGACAGGCGACCGAGGAACTCCTGGAGGGGCTCGGGTTCGCACAGCCCGCTCGCGGCTACGATCTCCTCGCGCGGCTCGTGGACCCGGCGACGCGGATCGGCAAGGTGCTGGGCGCGAGTTTCCCGGTCGTCGCACCGGCGCTCGCGTTGGCCGCCGACCCGGACGCAGCCCTGGTGCGCCTCGTGCGGATCAGCGATGCCGTCGGCGAGCGAGCGGGTCCGGCCGACGCGCTGGCGACCGACCCCGCGGCGGCGCGCCGGCTGGTGCACGTGGCCGCCTCCAGCAGCTTCGCCACCGATCTCATGGTTCGCGACCCCGAGCGGATCCGCGCCCTGGCACGGGGCGTGACCTATGCGGATGACCCCGAGGCCGCCCTGGTCCAGGTCGTCGCGGCCTACGCCGCGCGGGAAGCCTCGGCGCGGGAAACGGGGGCCTCCCTCGCGACGATCGCAGACCGTGTCATCGCGGAGGCGCTGGACGCGGCAGGGGTGGGTCTGCCGTTCGCGGTCGTGGGCCTCGGCAAGCTCGGCGCGCGCGAGTTGAGCTTCGCGAGCGACCTCGATGTCGTGTTCGTCTACGAGGGGGAGGGGGCGAAGGACCAGCGCCGCGCCAACGACGGCGCCGAGGCCCTGATGCGCGCGGTCCGCGACGCGGGCTGGGAGATCGACGCCGACCTCCGTCCGGAGGGACGCAACGGACCGCTCGCCCGTTCGATGGCGGGGTACCTGGAGTACTGGCAGCGCTACGCCGAGCCCTGGGAGTTCCAGGCGCTGCTGCGCGCCCGGCCGATCGCCGGCGACGCCGTCCTCGGGTCGAGGTTCAATTCGGCGGCCGCCGAGACCGCGTACCCGCCCGACGGCATCTCGTTCGATCGCGTCGCGGAGATCCGCCGGATGCGCGAGCGCATCGAGCGCGAACGCGTGAAACCGCCCGAGGCGGCACGCTTCCACTTCAAGCTGGGGCACGGGTCGCTCGCCGACGTGCAGTTCGCCGTCGAGATGCTGCTGCAGCGCCATGGTGGCGCCGACCCCCAGCTGCGGACGACCGGCACGCTGGATGCGATCGAACGCCTGGCGTCGGCGCGGATCATCGAGGACAGCGTCGCCAGGGAGTTGGGCGAGGCGTTCGTGTTCCTCACCGACGTGAAGGACGCGCTCGAGATCGACCGCCGGGTGCACGCCGAAGCGGTGCCTGCCGCGCCCGACCAGCAGACGGCGCTCGCGCGCCGCCTCGGCTACCAGGAGTACCCGCGCCAGACGTTCCTGGATGACTACCTGCGGATCACGAGGCGATGCCGCCGGGCGATGGAACGCGTCTTCCGCGAGGCCCTGAGGTGAGCGCTCAGGTGTCCAGCAGCGACTTGAGCGCGTCCATGTTCTGTTGGTTGTAGCGGCGGACGACGGGGCCGAGCAGACCGTGTCGGATGAACGGCACCAGCCCCGTCATGGGCGGATCGATGATCCGCTCGACCCTCGAGCCGGTGCCGAGCGGTGTGATCACGAACGTCGTCCGATAGGTGCCGGCGTCCTCCACGGCGTCGAAGGCGAACCGGGTCGGCGGCTCGTGTTCCACCACCGTGACCACGGTCGCTCGGAGATGTCCCTTCCGCGCTCCCTTGCGTCCCGCGGTGCGGTAGCGGGTCCCGATGCCGACGGGGCCATCGATGTCCTTGGTGGCCTCGAACTCCTGCGGCGACCATTCGCCGTGCCGCTCGATGTCTGACAAGAGCGCCCAGGCGGTCTGCTGGTCGGCAGCGACGTCGATGTGGAACGTCATCCTCCTGCCGGTTCGGCGCTCGACCGTCATCGTGAGCGCAGTATCGCGCGTCGCTCCGACGTTGGCGAACCAGGGCTGGCGCTATCGTGCGTTCCATGTCCGAACGCTCCACCGCGCTCATCACCGGGGCCTCCGGCGGCCTGGGGCTCGAGTTCGCGAAGGTGCTCGCCGAACGGGGGCACGACCTCGTGCTCGTGGCGCGGAGCGGGGCGCCGATGGAGGAGCTCGCCCAGTACTGCGAGGAGCGTTTCGGTGTCGCGGCCACGGTGCTCGTGAAGGACCTCTCGCTCGACGCGGCGGCGGGACAGGTTGCCGATCAGGTGGCCCAGCGGGGGATCGACGTCGACGTCCTGATCAACAACGCGGGGTTCACGCAACTGTCGCCGTTCGCGACCTCCGACGAACGGGTGATGCTCGCGCTCCTGCGCGTGAACATGGAGGCCCTCACCGTGCTGTCGCGGCGGTTCCTCCCTGCGATGATCGCGCGCGGCCGCGGGCGCATCGTGAACCTGGCGTCGAACGCGGCCTTCCAGCCCGGCCCGGGGATGGCGTGCTACTACGCGTCGAAGTCGTTCGTGCTCAACCTGTCGATCGCGCTCAGCGAGGAGGTCCGCGGCACCGGCGTGACCGTGACCGCGCTCTGTCCCGGTCCGACCGCGTCGGGATTCCAGGCGCGCGCCGCGATGCAGGACGCGAAACTCGTGAAAGGGAAGCGGCTGCCTTCGGCGGCCGACGTCGCCGAATGGGGATGGGCGAAGGCCGAGCGGGGCGTCCCGTTCGCGGTCCACGGGGCGCGCTGGCGCGCGATCGCTTTCGGAACGCGCCTCCTACCTCGATCGATCGTCGCGCGGCTGGTAGCAGGTGCACACGAGCGCGTCTGAGATTGACGCCCCTGCATGCTGGCGGGTTGACTCGTTCCGTCCGGGCGACACGGGTCGCCGGGAGGGGGGAGGGTCCCATGCTCAAGGATCTCAAGGAGTTCATCGACCGCGGCAACGTGCTCGACCTCGCGGTCGCGGTCGTGCTGGGGGTCGCGTTCGCCGCCGTCGTGAACGCGTTCGTCGACTATGTCTTGCTCGCGATCATCGGCGCGATCTTCGGGGAGCCGGGTTTCTCGTTCCTCGATTTCGAGCTGAACGATGTGATCATCGGCCTGGGCACGTTCATCGGCGCCGTCGTGCAGTTCCTGCTGATCGCGCTCGGTGTGTTCATGATGGTCAAGGTGATCACCGCCATGAAGAAGCCGGCAGAGGACGCTCCGGCCGGTCCATCCGAGAT
>JBKJXU010000104.1:0-5903 GCA_046716145.1 Actinomycetota bacterium | reverse complement strand
ATGGTCGAGAAGGTGTGGGAGATCCGCGACCACCAGTTGACGGCGTTCGGGAAGGTCGAGGGGATCGGCCGCGACAAGATCGCGAGGTCCTATCGCCCGAAGACCGACCAGGAGTTCGAGGACTTCTACCGGCGGGTGGAGCGCGACGGTCAGCTGGCGAAGAAGAAGCTCATCGAGGCGAACCTTCGCCTCGTGGTGTCCATCGCGAAACGCTACGTGGGGCGCGGCATGCTGTTCCTGGACCTGATCCAGGAGGGCAACCTGGGCCTGATCCGTGCGGTCGAGAAGTTCGATTACGACAAGGGCTTCAAGTTCTCCACCTACGCGACTTGGTGGATCCGCCAGGCCATCACGCGGGCGATCGCCGACCAAGCGCGCACCATCCGCATCCCGGTGCACATGGTCGAGACGATCAACAAGCTCGTGCGGATCCAGCGGCAGTTGCTCCAGGACCTCGGCCGCGAGCCGACGCCCGATGAGATCGGCAAGCAGATGGGCATCGGGGCCGACAAGGTGCGCGAGATCCAGAAGGTCTCCCAGGAGCCGGTGTCGCTGCACACCCCCATCGGTGAAGAAGAGGATTCACAACTCGGCGACTTCATCGAAGACGCCGAGGCGGTGGTCCCCGTCGACGCCGCCTCGTTCATCCTGCTCCAGGAGCAACTGGAGGGGGTCCTCGAGACCCTGTCGGAGCGGGAGAAGAAGGTCGTGCAGCTGCGGTTCGGGTTGGTCGATGGCCACCCCCGCACGCTCGAGGAGGTCGGGCGGGAGTTCGGCGTCACCCGCGAGCGGATCCGCCAGATCGAGTCGAAGACGCTCTCCAAGCTCCGGCACCCTTCGCGCAGCCAGAAGCTCCGCGACTACCTGGAGTAGAAGGCCCGCTTGCGTGTCCGGGCCCTCCTCGCGGTCTAGGCTACCCGCGGGGCGCGCGGCTCCTCCACCCGCTACCGCAGGTCGGAGGGTCAAGATGCTCCCGGCCGCTGCCGACACCATGACCGGAGGTCTGATCGGATGATGGGCACTCAGAGGATGCGTGGACGTCTCCGCGAGGAGCACGGGTTCACGCTCGTCGAGCTGATGGTCGTGGTGTTGAACCTCGCCATCCTGATGGCGATCGCCCTGCCCACGTTCATGGGCGCGTTGGAGCGGGTCCGCGATGCCGCGGCGAAAGCGTCTTTGCGCACCGCGCTCACGGCCGGACGCGTGTATTTCGTCTCAGGGGGCGGGGACTACACGGCGGCCGCCCTCACCGATCTCACAGAGGTCGAGAATTCCATCCTTTGGGTGAGCGAAGCGACGAACAGCGCGGAACCCAAGGCCGTGAGCCGCGACGTCGTGGGTGGCGTGCTCACGCTGGCGACGTTCTCGAGGGGCGGGACGTGCTTCTTCGTGCGCGACGACCCGCCGAACGCCCTGACCTATGGTCGCATCGACGACGCCATCACGACCGATTGCCATGCGACCAACGTCGTGGCGGCCACCATGGGCAACAGTTGGTGAACTAGGACCAGGCGGCGTCTTCGGTGCCGCCCTCATCACCGAGTCGGTTCTTGATCTTGCCGCGCGTGCGGCGGATCGCATCCAGGCTCGCGACCCCCGCCCGATCCGCCAACCTCTGCGTGCCTGACCTCACGACCCTGAGTACGGGGTTCGCGGTCGCGTGCTCCGCTGGCCCGTGGAGCACCGACGGGTCATCCTCGGTCATCTTCCGGGCGATCGTGAGCCCGGCGAGCACGCCGGCTGCGAAGACGAAGAGCGAGCGGAGCTTCATGGGTGAGCCTCCCGTGTCGATGCTGGTCTGGGCAGGATACCGAGCGGCCGGAGCGAGGGCGCTTGCTAGACTGCCGAACGCTTCGATCCGGGGTAGCTCAACTGGCAGAGCGGCGGACTGTTAATCCGTAGGTTGTGGGTTCGAGTCCCACCCCCGGAGCCAGACTCTTTCACCTCTCCGACTCGCGTGCCCCGCTCGGTTAGTGAACACTGCTTGCCATGCGCCGACGATCCGGCAGCCGCGTCTTGGCGGCGGTCATGTTCACCGACATCGTGGACTCCACGACGGTGGCCAGTCGCGTGGGGGATGCGCGATGGAAGGAGTTGATCGCCCGCCATCACGCGATCGTCAGGCGGGAGTTGAAGCGGTTCGGTGGCAGGGAGCTCGATACAGCCGGCGATGGCTTCTACGCGAGCTTCGGAGAGCCAGCTGCCGCGATCCGATGCGCGTGCGCCGCGACCGAGTCGGTGCGGCGGCTGGGCATCGAGATCCGTACGGGCGTGCACTTCGGCGAATGTGAGCAGGTCGGGGGGAAGCTCGGGGGCATCGCTGTGGTTGTCGGGGCTCGCGTGATGTCTCTCGGGGGGCCGGGGGACGTCCTGGTCACCGCGACGACCAGCGATCTGGTCGCCGGCGCGGGATTCGGGTTCGCGGATCGGGGAACCCACTCGCTGAAGGGCGTCGACGGGCAGTGGCACGTGCTCGCCGTGTCCGAGGTGGACAGGGCACCCAGACCCCAACCGGCCGAACGGGAAGAGGCGGAGCAGCGGCTCGCGGAAGTCCAACCGTCGGCGCTGCGGCCTCGGACATGGCTGACCTCGCGCCCCTGGGCGGTCGGCATCGGGGCCGCCCTCTTCCTGGCCCTCGTCGCGATCTCGATCCCCTTGATCTGGTCAGGCGACGGCGCCGTAGATGTCGGCACGAACACGATCGCGCGCATGCACGGGGAGGACGGAAGCCTCGAACTCGCCACGGCGCTCGGCCAGCGCCCCGGCGCGAGCGCGATCGGGTTCGGGAGCCTCTGGGTCGTCGAGCCCGATCAAGGCGTCGTGGCACGGCTGAACCTCGAGGATGGCTCGGTCACCGCCCCCGGGATAAGGGTCGGCAACTCGCCGGCGGGCATCGCGGTCGGCGACGGTTCGATGTGGGTGACCAACGCCGGCGACGGAACGGTGAGCCGGGTCAACGTGGAGACGAACGAGGTCAGCCAAACGCTGCGCGCCGGCTCCCAGCCATCAGGCATCGCGTTCGGTGACGGCGCGCTGTGGGTTGCTGACGTGATCGGCGCGGTGCTCCTGCGGGTGGATCCGGCATCGGGCAAGACCCAGGCCGTGAAGCTCCCAGGCCAGCCTTCCGGCGTGGCTTTCACGCCGGAAGGCGTGTGGGTGTCGGTCGCCCCGGCGGGGATCGTGCGCGTCGACCCCGCGAACCCGACCCTGACGCCGATGCGAGCCGTCGGCAACGGACCGACGGCAGTGCTCTCAGCGTTCGGCTCGATCTGGGTCGCCAACCACGTTGACGGCACCGTCTCCCGCCTCGAGCCTTCCACCGCACGCGTGGCCGCGCTGATCCCAGTAGGAAGCGGCCCGAACGCGCTCGCGGCGGCGGCCGGATCTCTGTGGGTCGCGAACGAGTACGACGGCTCGATCACCGAGATCGACCCTGCCACGGACGCGGTCGTGCAAACCATTCCGGTGAGGAGCGCACCGACGTCCCTCGCGGCCGATGGCGATGGTCTGTGGCTCGCCGTCGGGGCATCGGCCTCCGATCATCGTGGCGGGACCCTGACCGTCTCCTCCGAGACAGATGCGCCGTCCTCGCTTGACCCCGCCAGTCAAGGCTCGTACGACTCGACCGCCTGGCAGATCCTCTCGATCACGAACGACGGGCTCCTGTCGTACAAGAAGGTCGGAGGCCCGGACGGCGCAACGCTCGTCGCGGACCTGGCGTCGGCACTCCCCGAGGTGTCCGAGGACGGACTGACGTACCGGTTCCCGCTTCGCGAAGGGATCCGCTACTCGACCGGGGAGCCCGTGCGCCCCGAGGACTTCCGCCACGGCCTGGAACGAGCGCTCTCGCTGAGCGACGGAGCCGCTTTGCTGTTTGGCGCGATCGAGGGCGCCAAGGCCTGCAAGGTGGACCCGTCTACCTGCGACCTGTCGGACGGCGGCGTCGTCGTGGACGACGAGGCCGTGACGTTTCACCTCGCGCGCCCGGACCCCGATCTGCTTTTCAAGCTCGCGCTGCCGGCGGCCTACCCCGTCCCGGTCGCGACCCCGATCGAGGACCAGGGCTACGATCCCGTCCCGGCGACGGGACCGTACATGATCGCGGAAGCCGGTAGCGATGGCATCGAGCTGGTGCGCAACCCGGCGTTCCGCGAGTGGTCGGGCGCGGCCCAGCCCGACGGGTTCGTAGACGCGATCTCGTGGCGATTCAACGAGGAGGTCGCGAACGCTTTCGAGCGGCTAAACGCCGACGACCTCGACTGGATGACCGACAGGCCGCAGCCGGAGGACCTGGCGTCCCTTCAGGTAGCCCACCCGGATCAGGTCGTGCTCTCGCCGAGCGCGATCACGGGCTTCGTGGGTTTCGATGTTCGCAAGCCACCGTTCGACGACGAACGGGTACGGCAGGCACTGAATTACGCGATCGACCGCAACCACGTGGTCGAGCTGAGTGGCGGCCCGACGAACCAGCGCCCGACGTGCCAGATCCTCCCGCCGAACCTCCCGGGCTACGAACCATTCTGTCCCTACACCCTCGATCCGGACGGCGGCGTGTGGTCGGCCCCGGATCTCGACCGGGCGCATGCCCTGATCGAGGGCGCCGACGTTGTCGGGGAGAAGGTCACCGTCTGGGTGGCTGACCTGTTCCCCGGCTCCATCGAGACCATGCGGTACGTCGTCGAGGTTCTGAACGACCTCGGCCTGCGCGCCAACCTGAAGATCGTGCACGACAGTGGGAGGTACTTCGAAGCGATCTCGCCGTGGTTCGGGGGGCCGCCGCCGGGTTCCGAGGGCTACCCGCAGGCGTATGTAAGCGGATGGGCCTCGGACTACCCGCGCGCGGCTGACTTCCTCGCCCCCCAGTTCCGGTGCGGGGAGTCCTTCAACTCCTCGGGCCTCTGCAGCGAGAGCCTCGATGCCCAGATCGACGATGCGCTGCTGCTCCAGGCGACCGATCCCGGGTCCTCGAACCGCGCGTGGACCGCCATCGAGCACCAACTCGTCGAGGACGCCATACAGGTCCCCTTGACGAACCCCATCTCCGCGTACGCCTTCTCTGCCCGCACCGAGAACGTCCAGGTCCACCCCCAGTGGGGGATCCTGCTCAGCCGCCTCTGGATCCGTTGATCGGAGTCGTGGCCAAGGATCGTTCCTTCGTGCCCTGGCGGAAGCTCTCAGCTCGTTCGCCGCGTTTGACAGCCAACTTGACAGCCGAGCCTGCGGACGTTGGTGGACGAGCGGGGACGACGGTGGAATCCCTGACCGCCAACTCCGGACGCGGTGGACGTACATGGACTGCCCTGGACGAGTTCTCAGGGACTGTTAATCCGTAGGTTGTGGGTTCGAGTCCCACCCCCGGAGCTTGAGAACGCGCAGGTCAGAGGGCGCGACCTGATGAGAGAAGGCCTGCTCGCTGACCTTGACAGCCGAGTGCCGGTACGACCGACGCCGAGCGCCTGATCCGCGCGATGACCCGAGCGCATGGAAGGAACACGCTGCGAGCCCTAAGTCGAACCCCAAGTTTCCGCCAGGGGGGTGCCCATACGCAGCGGCCTGGACGTGAGCGGACGCTGATCAGCTCTCGAGATCGCCGAGCCGATCCTGCAGCTCCGTCACCTCAGGCGCGGAGCGCAGCGTCTCGACCATCACGGGGTCGGGCATCGATGCGGCTAGGGCATCGATCGTTGCTAACGCTTCCCGATGCGCCGCCGCGGCTTCGCTCGCCCGGCCCTCCGCCGAGAGGATCTGGGCCCGGGCTTCGAGCGTCTTCCATAGTTGCGCGGGATTGCCCACATCTCGCGCTGCGCTGAGCGCCAGCTCGACCTCTCGTTCCGCTTCCTCGTTCTTGCCGAACGTCGACAACGCCTGCGCGAGCAGTCGGCGCCCCTTGGTGATGTTCCGCT
>JBKJXU010000103.1:0-2998 GCA_046716145.1 Actinomycetota bacterium | reverse complement strand
GTTCATGATGGTCAAGGCGATCAACGCCATGAAGAAGCCGGCCGAGGACGCTCCGGCCGGTCCCTCCGAGATCGAACTGCTCACCGAGATCCGCGACGCGTTGCGTCAGCGGTAGGACCGAGGTCGCGCGTTGGGGGCGGGCCGCGCAGCGGCCCCGCCCTTCCACGTCAGGCGGCGAGCCGCCAGACCTTCCCGCCGTGGGCGTCGTACCACGCGGTCCCGATGAGGCCTGTGGCGTAGGCGCCCCCGGGGCCGATCGCGATCCCGGTCCCGGCCATCTCGCGGGGGCCGTCGAGCCTCAGCACCCCCCGCACGCCACCGCCGGGGCCGTAGCGGCGCACGAACGCGTCGTAGCCCCTGTCCGAAAGGTCTCGCCTGCGCCCGATGACCCATGAGGTTCCGCTGGCATCGATCGCCACGTCTGCCGGTTGGGCTCCTTGCCTGTGTCCGTCGTCCCATCGGACCGACCAGTGCAGCGAACCGCCTGCGTCGAAGGACCCTAACCAGCCCGACGGTGCCGACCCCGAGCCCCACCCGATGAACTGGCCACCCACGCCGGCGCTCACCACGATCTGGTCTCCGCGCGCTGCGACCGCGATCGGGGTCACGAACTGGAAGAGCTTGACCGGGGCCCTCCTCGACCACAGGAGGCCACCGCCGGATGTGAGCTTGACCAGGATCGGGGTCCCCTTCCCGACCGAGCCCACGGGGAACCGCTCGGTGGCGGCCCACCCGCTGACGTAGATGTTCCCGAGCCCCCCCATGGCCACGCCGGTCGCCGTGTCGAACCACGCGGTCGGCGTCCCGGTCGGCGGCTCGATGTCGGTCTCCCACGTAGGGCGGCCATCCATACCGAACGCCCGGATCCAGCCGTCGGAGAAGGTATCGCCGCAGCACCCGTGCGAGAACCCGGCCACGACGACCTGACCGTCGCGCGCCGAGATGTCCATGATGCGTTCGGCTCGCCCGCAACGCCAGTCAGGTGTCTTGTAGCGATGGAGCAGGCGTCCACCCGGCGTTCGCCACTCGAGGAACCAGCCGCCGCCTTCACACGAGCCGAGCAGCTCGCCACCCCAGACGATGGTGCCGTCCTCGGCCACGGCGAGCACCTCGCCGCGCGTGCTCGCGGTCGAGGGGGTCGGGACCCAGGTGCGGCTCCACACGAGGGATCCACCCGGCGTGTACCTCCGAAGGACGGCGCCCACCGAGATCGACACGCGCCTCTGCGCCGCCACGTAGACCGACCCGTCCGGGGCCACGGCCACCGCGTTGGCCGCCTTGCCGACCCTGCGCTGCCATGTCGTCTCCAGGGCCGTGGCCGTCGGCATGGTCCCGACGAGCCCGAGGGTCACGAGCACCGCTACCACCGAACGCCGCATGGCCATGCCTCCCGTAGGTTGTCCCGTGGGGACATCCTAGGACGACGGGGGCCTTGCGGCCCCCCGGCTCAGACGTCGTAGTAGAGGGTGAACTCGTAGGGGTGCGGACGCAGCCGGACCGCGTCGCGCTCCTCCAGTCGCTTGTACTCGATCCAGGTGTCGATGACGTCCTGGGTGAAGACCCCGCCCTCCAGCAGCCACTGGTGATCGGACTCAAGGGCGTCGAGCACCTCGTGCAGATCGCCCGGCACCTGCTTCACGTTCGCCTTGTCCTCCGGCGGCAGGTCGTAGAGGTCCTTGTCGATCGGGTCCGGCGGCTCGATCTTGTTCTTGATCCCGTCGATGCCGGCCATCAACATCGCGCTGAAGGCGATGTAGGGGTTGCACGACGGGTCGGGCGTGCGGAACTCGATGCGCTTGGCTTTCGGGCTGGAGCCGCCCACCGGGATCCGGATGCAGGCGCTGCGGTTCCGCTGGCTGTAGACCAGGTTGATAGGCGCCTCGTAGCCCGGTACGAGGCGGCGGTAGGAGTTCGTGGTCGGGTTCGTGAAAGCCAACAGCGACGGCGCATGCGCCAGCAGTCCGCCGATGTACCATCGCGCGAGGTCGCTGATCCCGCCGTAGTTGACCTCGTCCCAGAACATCGGCTCGCCGCCGGTCCACAGGCTCTGGTGGGTGTGCATGCCGGAGCCGTTGTCCATGAACAGTGGTTTCGGCATGAAGGTGACGGTCTTGCCGGCCTGGTAGGCCGTGTTCTTGACCACGTACTTGTACTTCATGACGTTGTCCGCCGTGGTGAGCAGCGTGTCGTAACGCATGTCGATCTCGGCCTGGCCCGCGGTGCCCACCTCGTGATGATGCACCTCGATCGTCAGCCCGACCTTCTCCAGGTTCAGCACCATGTCGGTGCGCAGGTCCTGGTACTTGTCCATCGGCGGCAGCGCGAAGTAACCGCCTTTGAACCGCGGCTTGTACCCGAGGTTGCCCCCTGCCTCCTCGCGGCCGCTCGTCCACGCCCCGGCCACCGAGTCCACGTGGTAGTACCCCTCGAATTCGTTCTGGTCATAGCGGATCGAGTCGAAGATGTAGAACTCGGCTTCGGGTCCGAAGTACGCGGTGTCCGCGATCCCGGTCTGCTCCAGGTACAGCTCGGCCTTCCGCGCGATGTTGCGCGGGTCGCGGCTGTAGTCCTCACCGGTGATGGGGTCCTTCACGAAGCACGTGATGTTGATCGTGGGGTGCTTCGTGAACGGATCCAGATAGGCGGTGTTCGGATCGAGATCGAGGAGCATGTCGGACTCCTGGATCTCCTGGAACCCGCGGACCGAGGAGCCGTCGAACGGCTGGCCTTCGGCGAACTTGTCCTCGGTCAGCTCGTGGATGGGCAGCGATAGGTGCTGCACCTGGCCCGGCAGATCGGTGAACCGCAGATCTGCGATCAGCGCTCCGGCCTCCTTGGCCATGGCGATGACGTCTTTCGGTGTCGCCACGATCACTCCTTCCCTTTATCGTCCGCGATGGAAGAAGGGTAGGTGCCGATGCGGGCGCCGGTGTAACCGCGGCGTTAACTCTGCGTTACGCCGGAACGTGGCCGCGCCGGCGATCGCGGAGGGTCGTTG
>JBKJXU010000102.1:0-12478 GCA_046716145.1 Actinomycetota bacterium | reverse complement strand
CGCCCGTTGGCGCCGGTCGCGATGCCACGCACGCCAGCCGCCGAGAGCGGCGCTCACGATCGCGAGGGCAAGGGCCACCCACCACATACCGTGGTCCTCGGCGCGGCGGGATGATGCCTTGACCTGCGGGCCCGCTCAGCCCGGCGCGCCGAAGCGCAGACCACCGTCGCCGGCGTCCACCTCGACGACATCGCCCTCGTGGACCTCTCCCGAGAGCAGCTGCAGCGCCAGGGGGTCCTGCACCTCGCGCTGGATCAACCGCTTCAGCGGACGAGCGCCGTAGACGGGGTCATAGCCCGCGTTCGCCAGGAAGTCGCGAGCGGCATCGGTCAGCTTCAGCGTCAGCTTGCGATCGACCAGCCGCTCCTCGAGCAGATCGATCTGGATGTCGACGATCGCCCGGATGTGCTCGCGGGTGAGTGGCTCGAACACCACGATCTCATCGACGCGGTTCACGAACTCCGGCCGGAACGCACCGCGGACATCCGCCATGATCGCGTCGCGCCGAGCCTCCTGCGAGAGCCCCTCGGCTTGGAACACGGCCGAGCCCAGGTTCGACGTCATGATCACGATCGTGTTGCGGAAGTCGACCGTGCGGCCCTGCCCGTCCGTGAGCCGCCCGTCGTCCAGCACCTGCAGGAGCACGTTGAAGACGTCGCCGTGGGCCTTCTCGATCTCGTCCAGCAGGACCACGCTGTAGGGGCGGCGCCGCACCGCCTCGGTGAGCTGGCCGCCTTCCTCGTAGCCCACGTAGCCGGGCGGTGCGCCCATGAGCCGGGCGATCGCGTGGCGCTCCTGGTACTCGCTCATGTCGATCCGGACGACGGCGCGCTCGTCATCGAACAGGTACTCGGCCAGCGCCCGCGCCAGCTCGGTCTTGCCCACGCCGGTCGGGCCGAGGAACAGGAACGACCCGATGGGCCGGTCCGGATCCTGCAGACCTGCGCGGGAACGGCGGATCGCATTCGCCACCGCCTGGACGGCCTCGTCCTGCCCCACGACGCGTCGGTGCAGCTGCTCCTCCAGGTGGACGAGCTTCTGCATCTCGCCTTCCATCAGGCGGGTCACCGGGATCTTCGTCCACGTGGCGACCACCTCCGCCACGTCGTCCTCGGTGACCTCCTCGTTCAGCATCTTCCGTTCGCGCTGCAGCTCCTCGAGCGCGGCGTTGTCCTGCTCCAGCTGCTTGTCAAGATCGACGAGGGTGCCGAACCGGAGCTCGGCGGCTCGCTCCAGGTCGCCCTCACGCTCGGCGCGGTCGAACGCGGCGCGCGCCTCCTCGATGGCCTGCTTGCGGCCGCGGAGGGCATCGATGAGCTCCTTCTCCGCCCGCCAGTGCGCCTGCATCCCCGCCGACTGCTCCTGCAGGTCGGCCAGGTCGCGCTCCAAGCGCTCCAGGCGCTCCTTCGAGGCGAGATCGGTCTCCTTCTGCAGCGCGGCGCGCTCGATCTCGAGCTGACGGATCCGCCGCTCCACCTCGTCGATCTCCACCGGCATCGAGTCGATCTCGATCCGCAACCGGCTCGCTGCCTCATCCACCAGGTCGATCGCCTTGTCGGGGAGGAACCGGCCGGTGACGTAGCGGTCCGAGAGCACCGCGGCGGCCACCAGCGCCGGATCTTGGATCCGGACGCCGTGGTGAACCTCGTAGCGCTCCTTGAGGCCGCGGAGGATCCCGATCGTGTCCTGCACGCTCGGCTCGGCCACGAGCACCGGCTGGAACCGCCGTTCGAGGGCGGGGTCCTTCTCGATGTGCTTGCGGTACTCATCCAAGGTAGTGGCACCGATCGCGCGGAGTTCCCCGCGCGCCAGCATCGGCTTCAGCAGGTTGCCCGCATCCATCGCGCCCTCGGCCGCGCCGGCGCCGACGATGGTGTGGAGTTCGTCGATGAACGTGATCACCTGCCCCTCGGCATCGGTGATCTCCTTGAGCACGGCCTTCAGCCTCTCCTCGAACTCGCCGCGATACTTCGCGCCGGCCACCATGGCGCCGAGGTCGAGCGCCACCACCCGCTTGTCCTTGAGCGACTCGGGGACGTCACCCGCCATGACGCGCTGCGCCAGACCCTCCACGATGGCCGTCTTGCCCACGCCGGGCTCGCCGATCAGCACCGGGTTGTTCTTCGTGCGGCGAGACAGCACCTGGATCACGCGGCGGACCTCGTCGTCGCGGCCGATCACCGGATCGAGCTTGCCCTCCCGCGCGGCCGCGGTGAGGTCGCGCCCGTACTTCTCCAGGGACTGGAACGTGTCTTCAGGGTTCTCCGACGTGACGCGGGTGCGCCCACGGACCTCCGCGAGAGCGGCGAGCGCGGTCTCGCGCGTGAGACCGGCCTCGCGCAGGAGGCGCTCGGCGCCACCGCCGTGCTCACCCAGGAGCGCCAGCAACAGATGTTCGGTGGAGACGTACTCATCCGTGAGCGTTTCCGCTTCCTGCGCGGCCGAGGCCAGCAGGCGGGAGGTCTGCGGCGTGAAGCGCACGTCCGCCTGGCCCCCCGCGAAGACCTTCGGCAGGCGGTCCAACGCTTCCTCGGCCCGGTCACGCAGCTGCTTGGGCTGCACGCCGAGGTGGTGCAGCAGTGGGTAGACGACGCCCTCGGGATCGGCCAGCAGCGCCGCGAGCACGTGCTCGGGGGCGATCTCCTGGTGGTTGCGCGCGAGGGCCTGTGCGTGCGCGGCCTCCAGAGCCTGGCGCGACTTCATCGTGAGCCGGTTGGGATCCACGTCTATTTCCCTCCGTGATGATCGGCCCGCGTCCGCGCGTACATCGCGTAGTCATGCGTGCCGTCGTCCTGCGCCCAGAACCCTCGGAGGACACCCTCGAACGCGAAACCGGCCTTCTCCGCAGCGGCGCGCATCGCGGCGTTGGCGACGTCGGTCGAGACCTGCACGCGGTGGATCTCGGCCTCATCGAACAGGTAGCCGCTGAGCGTGCGAAGCGTGTCGGTGCCGTACCCCTTGCCGGTCGCCTCCTCGAAGAGCCCGATCCCCAGCTCGGCGACCCCCGGCGGCAAGGCCCAATGCGAGATCCGTGCCTGGCAGTCCCCGACCAGCGCTCCCTCGGCCTCCACGGCCAGCCGCAGTTCCTGCTCGGTCCATTCCCCCGAGCGCCACAGCCGCTCGCGGAGGTTCCTGCGCGCGTCCTCGGTCGCCTCCGCGCCGGCCTCACGCTCGACGACCGCGTCGAACTCGTCCTCACGGAAGGGACGGAGCGTCACCACCTCACCACGCAGACGGACGGTCATGCCCGGCCCTCCCACGGGGGCAGGACGACGCTGCGCAGCGGCACGATCGGGCCACCCCGCTCCTCACGCCGCGTCTGCGCCTTCTGCGCGGCCCTGCGCGATGACCGGAGCTGGGCCTGGAGTTCCTCGCTCCGCTCCCGGAGCGCCGCGATCTCGGCCTGCATCTCGATGATGAGCTTCACGCCGGCCAGGTTGATGCCGCGATCCTGCGTCAGGTCCTGGATCCTGCGCAGCTCGTCGATGTCGCGCTGGGAGTACCGCCGTGTGTTGCCCTGGGTCCGCTGGGGGCGAACGAGGCCCTTGCGTTCGTAGACCCGGAGCGTCTGCGGGTGCATCCCGGCGAGTTCGGCGGCCACGCTGATGATGTAGACGGCGCGCTCGTCGTCGCGACCCCGGCCCGCGTCCTGTTCATCGCTCATGTCGGTCACCTCACGTCACGCCGAGCGGTGTGCGCGGCGACTCCTTGCGCTCGTCCCGCAACTCCTCGAGCAGCCGCTTCTCCTCGCGCGAGAGCTTCGCCGGCACGTCCACCTGCACGGTCACGAGCAGATCCCCTTGGCCACCGCGTCGCGGAGCACCCTTGCCCTTCACACGGAACGTCGTGCCGCCGGTCGTGCCCGAGGGGACCTTGAGCGTCACGGGCCCGTCGAGCGTGGGCACCTGAACCTGCGCACCGAGCGCGGCCTCCGGGAACGTCACCGGCAGCGTCAGGGTCAGGTCGTCGCCCTTGCGCCCGAAGACGGGGTGCGCATCGACGCTCACCTTCACGAACAGGTCGCCCGGCTGCGCACCCACGCCGCCGGGCTCGCCCTTGCCCGCCACCTTGATGCGCGCCTTGTTCTTCACCCCGGCGGGCAGCTTCACCTGGATCGTGCGCGTGCGCCGCTCCGCGCCGCTGCCACGGCACGACGGGCACGGCGTCTCGATGAGCCGCCCGCTGCCCTGGCAATGCGGGCAGGTCTGCGCCATCTGGAAGAACCCTTGGTTGACGGCTCGCTGGCCGGCGCCACCGCAATCCGGGCACGTGACCGGGTGCGTCCCGGCCGCCGCCCCGCTGCCCCTGCACACCGAACATGCGGCGGGGCCGGTCAGCTTCACAGGCAACGTCACGCCAGCGAGCGCATCCTCGAACGACAGCCGGACCTGGGTCTCCAGATCCGCGCCCTTCTGCGCTCGCGTGCGGGCCGAGCCGCGCGATCCACCGCGGCCCCTGGCGCCACCGAACAGCCCCGAGAGCAGATCGTCCATGTCCATCACCTGGGCTCCGCCGGGGTAGCCACCCCGCGCGCCGCCGCCGGGGAACCCGCCAGCACCGAACCCGGATGCGCCCATCTCGCGAACACGGTCATACGCCGCGCGTTTCTCGGTGTCACTCAGCACGTCGTAGGCGGCCGAGACCTCCTTGAAACGCGCCTCCGCTGCCGTGTCGCCCTGGTTCGCATCGGGGTGATGCTTCTGCGCGAGCTTGCGGTAGGCCTTCTTGATGGAAGCCTGATCGGCGTTCTTCGGCACGCCGAGGATCGCGTAGTAGTCCTTCTCGAACCACTCGCGGCGGAACTCCTCGGCGGCGGGCACCGCTACTTCCTCTCGACGCGCACACCCGCCGGCCGGAGCACGCGACCCTTCAGCGTGTACCCCGGGCGGAAGACCTCGGCGACGTGCGCTTCACCGGTTCCCTCCCCCGTCTGCATCAGCGCCTCGTGCCGCTCGGGATCGAACGGCGCCCCGGCGGCTTCCATGCGCTCCAGCCCCTCGGCAGCCAGCGCATCGGCGAGCTTCGCGTAGACGAGCTCCACACCCTTCAGGAACTTCTCGAAGTCGGGCTGACCCGTCGCGGACAGCAGCGCCAGCTCGAAGTCATCCAGCACGTCGAGCAACCTGCGGACGACGGGCTCGGCGGCCGACTCCAACGCAGCGGTCTGCTCGCGCATGACACGCTTGCGGTAGTTGTCGAACTCCGCCTGCAGACGCTGCAGGTGCGCCAGGTACTCGTGCGCCTCGGCGCGCGCGCGCTCGAGGTCGTCGGCCTCGGCGCCGGCGTCGGGGCCGGCCTCCTCAGAGGCCGGCGCCTCCCCCTCGACCGTTCCGGCGAACCGCCGCTTGTCGGTGACCTTGATCACCGGCGCGTCCGGGTCACGTTCGTCCGTCATGTCGCTCGGTCCTCGATCGTCGCAGGCATGATCAGGCGCCCCCTTCCTCGATGATCTCTCCCTCGACGACCTCGTCGTCGTCGGGCTCCTGCGGCTCGGGACCCTCATCGGCCGGCCCCGCCTGGGCGGCGGAAGACTGAGCTTGCTCGTGGATGGTCTGCCCGACCCGTCCGAAGACGCCCATCACCTTCTCGGTCGCCGCTTTCAGGGTCTCGGTGTCGGTCGCAGCCTCACCCAGGAGCTTCTTCAGCTCATCGTTGGCCTGGACGAGCTCGTCCTTATCCGCAGCTGAGGCTTGGTCGCCCCACTCGCCCAGCTGCTTGTCCACCGTGTAGGCGAGCTGGTCGGCCTGGTTGCGGGTCTCCGCGGCTTCGCGGCGCGCGTGGTCCTCGGCCGCGAAGGACTCGGCCTCCTTCACCATGCGGTCGATCTCCTCGCGTGAAAGGGCCGTGCCACCCGTGATGGTCATGGCCTGTTCCTTCGAGGTCGCGAGGTCCTTCGCGGAGACGTTCACGATGCCGTTCGCATCGATGTCGAACGAGACCTCCACCTGCGGCATGCCGCGGGGCGCGGGTGGGATGCCCACCAGGTTGAACCGGCCCAGTGACTTCACCCCCGGGGACATCACGGTCTCGCCCTCGCCCTGCAGGACGTTGATCTCGACCTGCGTCTGGCTGTCGGCGGCGGTCGTGAAGATCTCGGACTTCTTCGTCGGGATCGTCGTGTTGCGCTCGATCATCTTCTGCACTATCCCGCCCAGGGTCTCGACCCCGAGCGACAGCGGTGTGACGTCCAGCAGGAGGATGTCCTTGACGTCGCCCTTAAGCACGCCCGCCTGGATCGCCGCGCCCACGGCCACGACCTCATCGGGGTTCACGCCCTTGTGCGGCTCCTTGCCGCCCGTCAGCTTCTTGACCAGGTCCTGGATCATGGGCATCCGGGTGGACCCCCCGACCAGGATGATGTGGTCGATCTCCGTCGCCGGCTTGCCCCAGTCCTTGACCGCGAGGTCGAAGGGGACCCGGCAGCGATCGACCAGATCCGCGGTCTGCCGCTCGAACTCCGCGCGGGTGAGCTTGTGCTCCAGGTGCAGCGGGCCGTCGGCTGTGGCCGTGACGAACGGCAGGTTGATCGTGGTCTCGGTCACCTGGCTCAGTTCGATCTTCGCCTTCTCCGCCGCCTCCATGAGCCGCTGCACGGCCATCTTGTCCACCGAGAGGTCGACGCCGTGTCCGTCCTTGAACGACTTCACGAGCAGGTCGATGATCCGCTGGTCCCAGTCGTCGCCACCCAGGTGCGTGTCACCGTGGGTGGCCTTGACCTCGAACACGCCTTCGCCGATCTCCAGCAGCGACACGTCGAACGTGCCGCCCCCCAGGTCGAAGACGAGGACGGTGTGGTCGGCGCCACTCTTGTCGAGCCCGTACGCCAAGGCCGCCGCCGTCGGTTCGTTGATGATCCGCAGGACCTCGAGGCCGGCGATCTGCCCGGCCTCCTTCGTGGCCTGCCGCTGCGCGTCATCGAAGTACGCCGGGACCGTGATCACCGCTTCGGTCACCGCATCACCCAGGTAGGCCTCCGCGTCGCGCTTCAACTTGAGCAGGATCTGTGCGCTGATCTCCTGGGGGGTCCAGTCCTTCCCGTCGATGTCGACGCTCCAGCCCTTGTCGCCCATCTGGCGCTTCACCGAGCGGACCGTACGGTCGGGGTTGGTGATCGCCTGGCGTTTGGCGACCTCGCCCACCAAGATCTCGCCGTTCCTCGAGTACCCGACCACCGAAGGGGTGGTCCGAGCACCCTCCGTGTTCGGGATCACGACCGGTTCACCGGCCTCCAGGACCGAAACCACAGAATTCGTGGTACCGAGGTCGATGCCTACGGCTCGTGCCATGGAAAGGCTCTCCTTCCGCTCGAACGCCCTCTACCTGGGGCGACGTGGATATGTCTTCGTCTGCACCGAGCATAGGACTTGAGTGTCTATGCGGCAACTTCGCTGGGGAAACCCAACGGTCCACCCACATCCGAGGTAAACCCGAGCCCCATCCCTTCCGAAAAGGAACTAGTACCGACGGCTTCGACCGGAAGGATGGGACGTGGGTCTCAGGGCCAACGCACATGCCAGCGAGCGGATCCCCGCCACGGGGCATCCCACCGTGCGCGCCGCCGTGGAGTCACTCCTGCTCGAAGAGCGAACGAAGTGGGCCATGCAGATCCACGACGGCCTCACGCAGTCGGTCACCTCGGCGGTCTTGGAACTGCAGACCTTGCGCCACCGTATCGAGAGCGACCCCGCCGAGGCCATCGGGTCGATCAAGATCATCGAGGACGAGATCCGCCAGGACCTGCAACGGATCCGCGAGTTGCTGTTCGACATGACGAGCGCCGAACCCGGCAACGCCGAACCGGCCCTGGTCGCGCTGATCCGCGACGCGATGGACCGCTGGCACATGAGCACCACCATCGAGGTGACCGGTGACGTCGATCGCGCGAGCGACGAGGTGCTCGAGGCCGCCTACGCGATCGTGACAGAGGGCCTCGCCAACGCCGCCAAGCACTCGGGAGCCGCAGCAGCGGCCGTTCGGGTGCATGCCGGGGAGGACGAGATCCGGGTGGAGATCGAAGACCGAGGCCGCGGCATCGCCGTGGTCGACGACGACGATCCCCACTTCGGGCTCAGCATCATGCGCGCTCGTGCCGAAGCACTCGGTGGAGCGCTGGAAGTCGAATCGACCCCCGGGCACGGCACCACGGTCATCGCCGTGCTCCCCGTCGGAGGGCGAGGTGAGTGAGCAGATGAAGATCCTAGTCGTCGATGACCACGCGTTGGTGCGACGTGGTCTGAGCTACGTGGTGAAGGAAGGCTTCCCGGACGCTGACGTCGTGGAGGCCGAGAGCTCGGCGGCCGCGCTCGAGGCGCTCCGCCAAGTGAAGAAGATGGATGTGGCGCTCGTCGACGTGCGCATGCCCGACCTCGATGGGCTGGAGTTGCTGCGCGCTATCAAGGTTGAATGGGCAGATCTCCCGGTGATCATGCTGTCGACCTATGACAACGCGCCGTACGTGAAGCGCGCGCTGTCCGACGGCGCATCCGGGTACCTGCTCAAGGACGCCACGCCGGAGGACCTGGCGCAGGCGATCAAGGTCGCGATCTCGGGCAGCGGCAACGTCCTCAGCCCGCGGGTGATCCAGAACCTCTTCGAGGACCAAGAGAGCGCCTCGCTGAACGCCGCGAACGCGCAGGGACGTCGCAACGAGTACAGCCTGACCCAGCGCGAGAACGACATCCTGGCGCTGCTCTCCGAGGGGCGGTCGAACCGCGATATCGCGGGCCACCTCTACCTGTCGGAGAAGACGGTCAAGGCGCACCTGGCCGCGATCTTCCGCAAGATGGGCGTGACGAACCGGACACAGGCCGCGATGGTGGCCGTGCACATGGGCGTCGGCCCCATCCCCGGGGCGCTGGTCCCGGACTAGGACTCGAAGTCGCGGAAGAACCGGCTCGGCGTGGGGCCGCGTTGGCCCTGGTACTTGTTGCCGGCCGTCCCATAGGGCTTCTCGGCGGGGCTCGTCAGCCGGAAGAACGAGATCTGGCCGATCTTCATGCCGGGGTACAGCGTGATCGGCAGGTTCGCGACGTTGCTGAGCTCGAGCGTCAGGTAGCCATCCCAACCCGGATCGACGTAGCCCGCGGTCGAGTGGATCAGCAGGCCGAGCCGCCCGAGCGATGACTTGCCCTCCAGCCGGGCCACCAGGTCATCGGGCAGCACCACGCGCTCCAGGGTGGATCCCAAGACGAACTCACCGGGATGCAGGATGAACGGCTCGTCGGGCTTCGTCTCGACCAGTTCGGTCAGGTCGGGCATCTCCTGACGGACGTCGATGTAGGGGTAGCGCGAGTTCGCGAAGACGCGGAACTGATTGTCGACGTGCAGGTCCACCGACGACGGCTGGATGCAGTCCGGGTCGTAGGGATCGACCACGACGCGCCCGGATTCGATGGCCTCACGGATGTCGCGGTCGGACAGGATCATGGGGCGCCGATGCTACCCGTTGGAAACCTCGGCGAAGCGCCCGAGCGCCGCCGCCGCATGACCCTCGTCGATGGAGCGGGCGGCCGTGGCCATGCCCTCGGTGAGGTCCGCCGCGAACCCCGCCACTTCCAGGGCTGCCCCGGCGTTGAGGAGGACCACATCGCGGCGTGCTCCGGTCTCCCCGTCCAAGATCGCGCGCGCGATGCCGGCGGCCTCCTGAGCATCGCCGCCGGCGAGATCTGCCGCGCGGGCCCGGGCCAAGCCGATCGACGATGGATCGAGGTGCGTCTCGCGCACCGCGCCGTCCTTCACCTCGTACACCGTCGAGAGCCCGGTGGTCGTGAGCTCGTCCAGGCCGTCCTCGCCGCGGAACAACTTGGCGCGAACGCCTCGGCGCGCGAGCACCTCGGCCATGAGCGGGAGCATGCGTTCGTCCGAGACGCCGATCACCTGCGCGTAAGGCCGGGCCGGATTCGTCAAGGGGCCGAGGAAGTTGAAGACCGTCGCCACACGGAGTTCGCGGCGAACGGGCGCGGCGTGGCCCATCGCGGGATGGAAGGCCGGCGCGAACATGAACGCGATCTGTGCCTCGGCCAGGCACCGCTGCACCCCGGCCGCGTCCAGGTCGATCTTGACGCCGAGCGCTTCCAGCAGGTCGGCCGACCCGCAGTGGCTGGAGGCCGCCCGGTTCCCGTGTTTGGCGACAGGCACCCCGGCTCCGGCGATCACGATGGCGGCGATCGTCGAGATGTTGAACGTGCCGCGGCGATCGCCGCCCGTGCCGCAGGTATCGATCACCGGTTCGGCCGGGCGGACCGGGTTCGCGAACTCCAACATCACGTTCGCCAGACCCTCGATCTCATCGACGGTCTCGCCCTTGGTCCGAAGCGCCATCAGGAAGCCGCCGATCTGACCGGCGGAGGCTTCCCCGGCCATGATCGAGCGCATCGCGGCAGCCGACTCCTCGCTGCTGAGTGACTCGCGGCGGTTCAGCCGCGTGAGTATCTCGGGCCATAGGTCCCCGCTCATGAGGCCCGGCAGGCTAGCAGCGAGGGGGTGTGCGAGCCTGGGTCGGGTCGCTAAACTGAGCGCCCACGCGGGTGTGGTTCAATGGCAGAACGCAAGCTTCCCAAGCTTGAAACGGGGGTTCGATTCCCCTCACCCGCTCCAAGTACGGCCGCGATACGTCGTCCCACCCCCCAGCTCGCCTACACACCTGCCCGGGTATCTGATCTCCCTGGTCCGAGATGATCGGTCCGGCCGAGAACGTTCGGCCCGGCTACCGACTCTTCTTATCGGTGGAGGTGGTTCTGGATCCGTTGAGGAGCGTCCGAGACGACTCGTTCGGCTCGTTCTTCGAGGCCGAGTACGACGGCCTCTACCGGACCTTGCTCCTGATGGTGGGCAGCCGCAGCGAGGCGGACGAGCTCGCGCAGGAGTCGATGGCGCGCGTCTACGAACGGTGGGATCGGGTCCGGGAGATGGCGTCACCAGCAGGCTACGCATACACCGTCGCCTTCAACCTCGACAGGCGGAGGCTCCGACACCTCCTCATGAGGAGGCGCCGGATCCTCGAACCACGCGACTCCACACCGACGACCGAGACGATCGATGCCCGGCGAGACGTCCGGGCCGCCCTCCTCCGTCTCCCCGTCCACCTTCGGGAGGCAGTGGTCCTCACCGGATGGCTCGACCTCTCGGCTGAGGAAGCGGGCCACATCTTGGGGATCCAAGCCGTATCCGTGCGGGGGCGGCTTCATCGTGCGCGGACGCTTCTTCGAGACCTCCTGGAGGAAACCGATGCCTGACGACTGGAACCGGCTCCATACCCAGATGATCGGGGAGCATGCGCCCGACGACGCATATCGCAGGCTCATGGTCCGGGTTCGTCGCGGGGAACGGCAGCGGCGGCTCGCGGCTGGCGGACTCGGGCTCGCACTCACGGGGGTCCTGGCGGTGACCGGGTACGCGATCCTGCGCGATGGAGCACGCGGAGACGGGCCGTTGCCGCTGGCCTCCGGGGCCTCCGGTCTGCCCTCGCCAACGACGGATCCTTCACCGACCGGTTCCAGTTCCACGACCCCCACGAGTGAGCCGACCGATCGAGCGTTGCCGGGCTCGCCACCACCGGTCACGGTTCGGTTCCTCGATGGGTCCGTCGAGCTCCTCCCGTACACGTTCTGCTACCGAACCCGCTGCGTCGACGGCGGGCCGGGGAACCTGCCGGACGTAGGGGCTCCCGAGCGGGTTACGGTCGAGTTCCCGCTCGAAGGTTGGTCATTCACGGCGTACTTCCAGCCGTCCGGGGATGACTGTGGCAGGACCCAGTCCACGCGCCTGTCGCCGAACGGCGACGGGGTCTTCACTCTCGAACCGGTGGGTTTCGCTGATCCCTACGACGTCACGCTGTTCGGCAGGGGCAACGGCGGCTCCCTCGCCGTCGCGTTCCGGTGGACCACCCCCGCCGACGGTCCGCTGCCCGAGCCCCGTGCGTACCTCGCTCTCCTGTCCAACAACGACCCGGTCACGAGCTACGGCGTCGAACTGCACGTGAGCAACCTGGCCAAGACGCCTTCCTCGGAGCGAGCCGTCATCACGGTCCGCGCGTCGAACGGGCAGCAGATCACCTTCGAGGCGACGGGGACCGATCGGGACTGCCTCCCCGAGGGGACCGTGTTCTGGGACGGGCCGGATGCCAAGGGCCTCGCCGCCGCCGAGCTCGGCGAGCCACCCTTCACCTACGAGGTCGAGATCTTCCTCGATGGAGCCCGTCATGTAGCTACTGCCACGTGGCCGGACGACGAGATCGAGGGGGAGGAGCCGGCGGTGATCCTCGACTTCTCCCCACCGCTGCCGGCCCTCTCCGAGAGATGATCGAAGCGGAATGCACACGCCTCCGCTTCGAGCCCCTAGCGCAGGTACCTCGGAGCTGTCGGACACAGGTCCTTGAGCGGACACCGCCGGCACGCCGGGGTCGGCGCCTTGCAGATCTCACGCCCGAGCCGGATGAAGCCCACGTGCAACGGGGTACGGAGTCCATCGGGCACGAGTT
>JBKJXU010000101.1:0-8801 GCA_046716145.1 Actinomycetota bacterium | reverse complement strand
CGTTCCTGGGAGGGCGCTACGCCGTGCCGCTCGAAGGGCCGTCCGCGGCGCCTGTGGAGCTCGGTGTCACCACCGCAGGACGCATCTGGCGGAGCGCGAGCGACCCCCGTCGCTTGTTCGTGGAATCGGCGGGCGAGTGGGAGCGCTGGCGGGCGCTCGCGACGCCCGGCGACCTCTCGCCGGTCCCCTCCGCCTTCATGATCGGTGACTCGATCCTGGACGGCGCCGGCGAGGCGGTGGCCGAGGCCCTCCCGGGCTGGGACGTGACCGTCGACGCCGAGGTGGGCCGGGGCTCATCCGCCGCGGTGGGGATCGCCGAGGCGATGCTCGACCCCCACCCCGATGTGGTGGTCATCCAGATCGGCACGAACGACCACGACCCGGTCGGGTTCGCACAGGCCGCCGAGCGCATCTCCGCGGCCACGTCGCAAGCCGATCTCGTGGTTTGGGTCACCGTCCATAGCCCGGACAGCGGCGCCGACGGCATCAACGCGGCCATCCGGTCCGCCGTCGGGCGCGTGCCGCAGGCCGTCCTGGCGGACTGGGAGACCTTCGTTCCGGATGATGCCCTCAACAGCGACGGCGTCCACCCGGCCCCCGGGAACGAACACCTCATGGCCGACCTGCTCGCACCGATCCTCGAGGAGTGGAGAGCCGCCGTTTCCGGTGCAGCGTCCGATTGCGCGGCTCCCGGGGGTTGACCACGCCCTTCACCACGGGGTATCCGTAGGGGGTGCCCACGGGTATCCCAGAGGGTGACCCGGGGGTTGACCGCGGCTCTCGATCGGACACCGCGTGATGCGGGAGTCAGATCGAGACCAATGGAGGTAGTGCTCCTCACCGATACACGCTAGCCTCCCCGACCGAGATGAACATGGACGCCGAAATCGACGATCTGACCCCCCTCACCACCGGGGATACCCATGCGCCTGTGGTTGGTGTACCTGGGGTTACCTTCACGGTGCGCGAGGCCGCCAGATCCTGTGCCGTGCATGCGAACACGGTCCGCCGGCGCCTCAAGGGAGGCGAGTTCCCGAACGCCTTCCGCGATCACACCGGGACGTGGCGGATCCCCGTCGTCGACCTCGAGGCGGCAGGACTACGGCCGCAGCGATCGAGGCCCGAGCCTCACCAGTCAGACGTGGTGATCATCCCGGAGGCCCGGCCGACGGGGTTACCCACGCTCCGCGAGGCGTACGACGCCCTCCAGATGGTCGAGGAAGAGGCAGACACGCTCCGTGACAGGGTGCAGGAACTGGAGCGCCGCGCCGCGTTCGCGGAGACCCTCGCCCACGAACGTGCGGAGCGGATCGACGACCTGCGTCTGGCCCTGCGCGCCCTGGAAGCCGTGAACCCCCGGCCGGAGGAGCGCCTCGCGGGCTTCAGGCCGGTGCGATCCGAGGAGCCGACGCTGCGTGAGGACCCGCCCGCCGGTGGAATCGAAGCCCCTCCGCGCCGCTCACGCTGGCGCCGGCGCGCCTGACGCACCGACGGATCGGTGGGCTGACCCCGACTGCCGCGCTCAACGCGGCCATACCACCGCAACCGGTGAGCAACGCCTGGAGCGAAGACGCCGGAGCGGGTTCGCAGCCTCGATCAGCGGCACACCGCGGCGGAACACCGCGAGCGTAAAGTGACACCTCTGCCCTACGACACTCAGCTCCAACCAACGTGCTCGGGAGAGCGTCGCCCTTCAGGCGGAGCCGTGTCACGCGACAGGTGGAACCACACACACTCGCGGGTGGGGCGGGCAGGGATCGAACCTGCGACCGACGGATTATGAGTCCGCTGCTCTAACCAACTGAGCTACCGCCCCTCGGGGCAGCCAACATACCCAACCGTCGGGCTCCCTTGCCGTCTTCGCATCCCTTAGAAGCCCTCCAGTGGCCAGGTCGCCTGAACCTGCCGCTGGCTACGATGGCGCCCTCATCCCGTCCGGAGGATCGCCGTGCCCGACTCCAGAACCGAGACCGACTCCATCGGCGCCATCGAGGTCGACTCGACACGCTACTGGGGCGCTCAAACCGAACGGTCCATCCACCACTTCTCGATCGGCTGGCCGGATGCCGACCGGATGCCGATCGAAGTCGTGCACGCGATGGGCACCTTGAAGCGGGCCGCAGCGACAGCCAACGTCGAGGGCGGCCACCTCGACCCTGCGATAGGCGCCTTGATCGAAGCCGCGGCCCAGGAGGTCGCCGACGGCACGCTCGACGACCACTTCCCGCTCTACGTCTGGCAGACGGGGTCCGGGACACAGTCGAACATGAACGCGAACGAGGTCATCTCCAACCGCGCCATCGAGATGGCGGGCGGCGTCCTCGGTTCGAAGGACCCCGTCCACCCGAACGACCACGTGAACATGTCGCAGTCATCCAACGACACCTTCCCGACCGCGATGCACATCGCAGCAGCCCGGACGATCGTCGAGCGTCTGATGCCGAGCGTCGATGGGCTGCGCGACGCGCTGGCGGCGAAGGCCGCGGAGTTCTCCGACATCGTGAAGATCGGCCGAACCCACCTCCAGGACGCTGTCCCGCTCACGCTCGGTCAAGAGTTCGGTGGTTACGCGGCGCAACTGGATGCGGACCTCACTCGGATCGAGCAGGCGCTCCCCGGACTCTACGAACTGGCGATCGGCGGTACCGCGGTGGGCACGGGCTTGAACGCACCCGAAGGTTTCGGCGATGCGTGCTCCGCGCACATCGCGGGGATCACCGGCTTGCCGTTCGTGAAAGCCTCCAACACGTTCCAGGCGCTGGCCGCTCACGACGCGGTCGTGTTCATGAGCGGTGCCCTCGCCACGCTCGCCGGGAGCCTCATGAAGATCGCGAACGACATCAGGTGGCTCGGATCCGGTCCCCGCGCAGGGATCGGCGAGCTCAGGCTCCCGGAGAACGAGCCCGGATCCTCGATCATGCCGGGCAAGGTCAACCCCACCCAGGCCGAGGCGATGACGATGGTCGCCGTCCAGGTCATGGGCAACGACACCGCCGTCAAGTTCGCGGGCTCGCAAGGCAACTTCGAGCTGAATGTCTTCAAACCCGTGCTCATCAGGAACCTGCTGCACTCCGCCGTCCTTCTCGCCGACGCGTGCCGGAACTTCCGCGCGTTCTGCGTGGAGGGCCTCCAACCCGACCGTGCGCGGATCGAAGAACTCGTGCACCGCTCGCTGATGCTCGTGACCGCCCTCTCGCCGAGGATCGGCTACGACAAGGCCGCCGAGATCGCGAAGAAGGCCCACCACGAAGGGAGCACCCTCAAGGAAGCCGCGCTGCTGCTCGGCTACGTGAGCGAGGCGGAGTACGACGCCTGGGTCGTTCCCGAGGCGATGGTCTAGCCCGGATCGGGGCCCGTTTCGACCGGACGGTCGCCCTCGTGGACCCAGTCCGACCACGAGCCCTCGTAGAGACGGGCGTCTCCGAAGCCCGCGAGCCGCAACGCGAGCAAGTCATGACACGCCGTGACCCCCGAACCGCAGTAGGCGATGGCCGCATCCCCGGTCACACCGAGCGCCTCGAACCGCGCCCGCAGCGCGTCGGGTTCGAGGAACGAACCGTCCTCGTCGAGGTTGCCCGTCCACGCGGCCGACCGAGCGCCGGGGATGTGTCCGGCGACCGGGTCGATCGTCTCCACATCGCCGCGGTAGCGTTCCTCGAGGCGCGCATCTAGGACCGGAGCGGTGCCGGCACGGATGGTGGAATCGACCGCACCGGCGTGGACGACTCGATCGTGGGGCCACGGGATCGGTGTGAACAGCGCACGGTCCCGCGGTTTCGGCGCACCCCGCTCGAGAGCGCCCCCCTCCCGTGTCCAGGCCTCGAGACCACCGTCGAGGAGTCCCACCTGGTGGCCCGTGACCCAGAGCATCCACCACAGGCGCGCAGCGACCGACCCGCGAACGTCGTCGTAGGCGACCACGAAGATCTCGTCGTCGATGCCCTGGACGGCCATCTTCGCCGCGAAGGTCGCGGGATCGGGGAGCGGATGGCGCCCGGGTCCGCCGAGGAACGGCGCCGCGGCCAAGTCGCGGTCGACATCGACGTACCCCGCTCCGGGGATGTGACCGTCCTCGTAGGCGCGTCTGGTCGCCGTGGGTCCTCCGGAGGACGACCACCGCACGTCGAGGATGGCCACGCCGGGGTGCTTCAGATGCCCTGAGAGCCACGCCGGCGAGACGAGCAGGTCGGGCAACCTCATCGGAGGTCCACCAGCACCGGAGCGTGATCCGATGGCTTCCCCTCACCGGAGGTCGGCTTGCGCTCATCGCGGTCCACCGTCACGGCCTCCAGGCGCGCCGCGACCGGGGCGGTGCCGAGCGCCAGGTCGATCCGCAGGCCCCATCCCTTGTGGAACGCCCCGGCCGTGTAGTCCCAGAACGAGAAGGGCCCGGGGACGTCGCCGGCGGCCAGCCTGCCGAGGTCGGTCAATCCCCAGGAGAAGAGCGAGTTCACACGAGCGCGCTCGGGCTCGCTCGCGAGGTTCTTCCCTCGCCACAGGTCGGCGTCCCACACGTCGCGATCATCGGGCGCGACGTTGAAATCACCGCACACGAGGAGCTGGCCGTCCGGCTCGTAGGTGGCCGCGAACCAGGTCCGCAAGGCATCGAGCCAGGCCAGCTTGGTGTCGTGCGCGGGATCGCCGACGGCCTTGCCGTTCACCACGTACACGCAGACGACGTCGAGGTCACCGACCTTCGCTGAGACCACCCGAGACTGCTCGGGGACCGGATCGCCGTCGAACCCGGCGCGGACGTCCTGCAACCCCTTGCGCGAGATGATCGCGACACCGTTGTACGACTTCTGCCCTGCGATGGCCGCTTCGTACCCCGCAGCCTGGAGTTCCATCATCGGGAACAGCTCGTCCTCGACCTTGGTCTCTTGCAGACAGATCACATCAGGCGCGTGACGTTCCAGCAGGGCGAGCAGCCGGGGCAGCCGCTGCCGGATCGAATTGACGTTCCAGGTGGCCAAGCGCACCGCCGCAGCCTACCGCCCATCCGGCTCGGGCCGTGCACACGCGGAAGCCGCTCGCGCGTTCGTCGTAGGGGCGCTACGTCGCGGGCACCTTCATGCATCAGACGCGCATGGATACCCTCCTCGAGCCGACCACAGCAGGTTCTGAGGGTGAGAGGGTTCCCGACACGCATGGTGCTCGCCGATCGCGCACGCGCTTCAGACCTTGCTCCGAGGGTCCGCCGCCGAGCGGTCCCCGACTCGGTGCCGCGCGCGGTCATCGCGCGTCTCGACCACGTGAACGGTCTGCAGGTCGCGCGGATCATGGCTGAGCACGGCGTCCCCGTGATCGGGATGGCGAAGCACATCCGACACGCGTACTGCCGCTCCCGCCTGCCGGAGCGGATCGTCCAGACCGACACGGCGACCGAGGATCTGATCCAGACCCTCGAAGCGCTCGGCCCTACCCTCGGCGCACGGGCTGTGCTCTTCCCGGCCGGGGACCAGCAGGTCCGCCTCATCTCGGAGCACCGAGACCGGCTGCGGCCATGGTTCCACGTGATGCTCCCCGACCACGATGTGGTCGCACTGCTCATGGACAAGGTCCGCTTCTACGCCCACGCTTCCGAGCACGGCTTCCCTATCCCGCGCACCGAACTCGTCCGCGAGCGCGCCGACGCGGAGAGGATCGCCGCGACGTTCACCTTCCCGTGCGTGCTCAAGCCGCCCACCAGCGCCACGCCGATGTGGGATACGAACGTCCCACGCAAGGCGTTCCTGCTGAAGACGCCGGAGGAGTTCCGAGACGTGTACGACCGGTACGGATCGTTCGCCGAGTTGCTCATCGCGCAGGAGTGGATCGCCGGTCCCAGCGAGAACCTGTTCTCGTGCAACGCGTACTTCGATTCAGCGTCAGAACCCGTCGTCACGTTCGTGGCGCGGAAGATCCGGCAATGGCCGCCGGAGACCGGCGACTCGTGCCTGGGCGAGGAGTGCCGCAACGACGAGGTCCTCGACGTCGCCGTCCGGCTGTTCCGAGGCGTCGGGTTCCACGGCCTGGCCTACCTCGAGATGAAACGTGACGAACGAACCGGGAAACACCTGATCGTGGAGCCGAACGTCGGACGGCCCACTGGCCGGTCGGCGATCGCGGAGGCGGGCGGGGTCGACCTGCACTACGCGATGTACGCCGACGCCCTCGGTCTCCCGAGGCCCACCAACGTGCAGCAGACCTACGGCGGTGCGAAGTGGATCTACTTCCGGCGCGACCTCCAGTCGGCTCTCTGGCACATGCGCAACGGGGATCTGACGCTGGGTGGGTACCTCCGGTCGATCCGGGGTCGCAAGCGTTCGGCCCTCTTCTCCTGGCGCGACCCGGGCCCGTTCCTGTGGGATCTGGCCGGTTCGGCGAAGAAGCTCATCTTCGGCAGAGGGCGAACCGAACGGGCGACTCCGTAGGCGATGGTCGCGACGCATCAGCAACCCGCGATCACCACGCTCGGCGCGGAGCGACGCGCCGAGTGGGACGTGCTCGTGGCCCAGGAGCCCACGTTCGGGCTCCTGCAGTCCTGGGGATGGGGAACCTTCAAGGAACGGATGGGCTGGCGCGCCGTGCGGGTCGGGGCGGAGCGTGACGGCGCGCTCGTCGCGGGAGCGCAGGTCCTGGTGAAGCGGCTCAGGCCGGCTGGGTTCGCGTACGTGCCTCGTGGGCCGGTGGGTGCGTGGCTGGACGCCGACGTCGCCGCTCCCCTGCTGAGCGCGGTGCAGCGGGTCGCCCGTGAGCACCGCGCGGTCCTCCTTCGCGTGGAGCCCGCCTCACCTGCGGACTCATCGGCGGGTGCGGTCATGCGCTCGGCGGGATTCCGAGCCGCGCGGAGCACGAACCAGCCGCGTGCGACGATCGTCGTCGACATGGCCGACGGCTCGGAGCAGGCCCTGACGCGGATGCACCAGAAGGCCCGATACAACATCCGCCGGGCGGAGCGGCAGGGTGTGCAGGTCCGCCTCGGCGGCGCCGGGGATCTCCCGGCGATGCACCGCATGATGCAGATCACCGGCCAGCGCGCGGGGTTCCGCGTCCGCGACCTGGCGTACTACCGAACGCAGTGGGAGACGCTCGCTCCCACCGGGTGCCTCCGGCTGTTCATCGCCTCGCACGAGGGTCTCGATCTGGCGATGAACGTCTCGGCGATCCACGGGCGGACCGGCGCCTATCTCCACGGCGCGAGCGCGAACCTCCGGCGCGACCTGAACCCGAACGAGTACCTCATGTGGGATGCGATGCGTTGGGCGGAGTCCGAGGGCTGCACCGCGTTCGACCTCTGGGGCGTACCCGACGAGGTGGGCGAAGCCGCGCTCGCGGGCGAAGAGGTTCGCGCGCCCGAGCGACTCGAGGGCCTCTGGGGCGTCTACGGCTTCAAGCGCCGGATGGGCCAACGCGTGGAGCTCTACACGCCGGCGCACGACCTCTCGCGCCCATCGTTCCTCGCACCGCTGATCGGCCGCCTCGCGCGGTCAGATAGGGGGTGACGGCTCATGCGCCCGCAGCGACGGCCGATCCAGGCTCACGGTTCATGGCTCGGTACGTAGCCCTGCTTCGCGGGATCAACGTCGGGGGCAAGAACCCGATCAAGATGGCCGACCTGACGTCGTGCTTCGAGGAGCATGGCTTCGAAGGCGTCGCCACCTACATCCAGACCGGCAACGTGGTGTTCACTGCTCGCGACTCCAGCGCCTCGGAACTGACCGACCGGATCGAGCGGATGTTGGCGGCGAGGTTCGGCTACGAGGCGAGCGTGGTTCTGCGCAGCCGCACGCAGATGCGGGTGATCGTGCAGCGCCCCCCGGAGGGCTTCGGCGCCGACCCGGCGCGGTACCGCTACGACGTGATCTTCCTGAAGTCCCCGCTCACGGCGAGCACCGCCCTTCGGAGCGTGCTGACCAAGGAGGGCGTGGATCGGGCCTGGGCGGGAACCGGCGTCCTCTACTTCTCGAGGCTCACCCACCTTGCCGCCCAGAGCCTGCTCAGCCGGATCGTGTCCCTGCCCATCTACCGGAGCATGACCATCCGCAACTGGAACACGACCACGAGGATCGCACAGATGCTGGACGCATGACGTGAGCCCGCGGATCGCTCGTACCGGCGCCGGCGCTCCCGTCAGTCGTCTCAGCTTCCACCGCGAGGGTCATGTGCCCGACCTTATCCTGGAGCACCGACGATCGCCCCCCGCTCCCGTGTCTTTGGCAGGAGGTAGCTGGGAGGACGCTGTGGAACGACCCCACGACACCGTTGGAGCCGTGGTGGTAGCACCCTCTCCTCCTCGCATGTCTGCTCCCTCGCCGACCAGCTAGCCGACTGATCGGATGGCGCGAGCGAGATGGAAGGGATCTGGTGATCGCGCGCGCTTCCCGCGCTGGCAGCTCCCGCTCATGATCGGTCCCAGCCGGAAGGGCGAGGAGGGAACGTGACCGCAGACCGAACGGCATCGGTGGTATCCGGCGGAGCGGCCGAACCCTCGATCCTGGAACGAGTCACGGGGCGCCGCTTCCCGGGGCCGGGCGTCCTCCTGGGGGGTCTCCTCGGTGGACTCGCGTGGGGCATCGTCGCTCGGGTCTGGATGCGATTCATCTCCACCGACCCGGAGTTCACCTGGACCGGGACGCTCTTCATCGTGGTCGGGTTCGGCATCGCCGGGCTAGGGCAGTCCGGCGCCTCCCTCGGCCGTCGCGCCGGCCTTCGGCGTGCCCGGATGACTGTCCTTCGCGTCATCACGTTCGCCAGCCTGCTCTCGCTCGGGATGGCCGCGGGAGGCCCGATGCTCCCGGCCGTGGTGCTGGTACCCCTCG
>JBKJXU010000100.1:0-10489 GCA_046716145.1 Actinomycetota bacterium | reverse complement strand
ATGAGCGCGTCACCGGCTCGCCCGATCCCGCGCACGGTCTCGATCCGCGGCCGGCGCACGCCCGCGGCCTCGGCGGCGCCGGCGGCGGCGGCCAGCCGCTCCTCGACGCCTCCGGGCGTGAGCGATGCCGAGGCGATGACGAGCTTCGAGGACGTCGCCCGCGAGAGCATCGCCGCCGTCTCGCCGGCGCGCGCGGCGTGCGCGGAGCCGTCGGTCCCGTACAGGATGCGGCCGTAGCTCATGGGCGTGGATCCTAACGGGTCCGCGAGCCGCCGACGGGCTCCAGCACGCACTCTTCCGGGAGCGTGTCGGGGCGTAACCCCTTGAACGAGGGCGCCCGCATCTTCCCCGTGCCCTTCGTGATCTCCAGGTACTCGACCTCGCACACGACCGATGGATCGACGAACACGGCTCCCTTCATGTCCGCCAGCTCGGCCACCGCCGGCTCGGGACGGGCGAGCGGCTGCAACTGTTCCAGGACGCGGGCCAGCGTGGCCTCCGTGAACCCGGATCCGACCTGACCCACCCACCGGAGCTCACCACCGTCGAACGCCCCCACCAGCAGCGCCCCGAACGTCGATCCGCGTCCGCCCTGACCCGGCGTGAAGCCCAAGATCACGCAGTCCTGGGTGTTGCGGAGCTTGATCTTGCGCCATGCGTGGGTGCGGCGCCCCGGCAGGTACGGCGAGCCGAGCCGCTTGGCCATCACCCCTTCGAGTCCCTGCTCTTCCGCGGCGTCGGTGAGGGCGATCCCCGCACCGGTGACGCGCGCGGTGAGCTGCAGGCGTTCGTCTTGCTCGACCACCAGCTCCAAGAGCTCGCGTCGTTCTTCCAGCGCGAGCGACGTGGTGTCGTGTCCATCCAGCCAGAGCAGATCGAACGCCACCAGGGTGGTGGGGATCCGCGTGCGCGCGCGCTCGATCTCCCGGGGGTTCGCCAGGTTCATCCGCTGCTGCAGCGCTTGGAAGGAGTTCTTGCCATCGGCGTCGAACGCCACGATCTCGCCGTCGACCACGGCGTTCACCTGATCGACCAGCTCATGGATCATGTGCAGCTCGGGGTACTGCGCCGTGACGTCGCGGCCCGTGCGTGTGCGGAGCACGGTCTCTCCCGTGCCGAGGTCCGCCAGGCAGCGGATGCCGTCCATCTTCGGCTCGAACCACCAGCCGTCGTCGTCGAAGGCCTCCCACCCACCCTCGGCGAGCATCGGGGTGAACCGGGGCGGCGAGGCGATCAGGGGCGCGGATTGCGCGCTCGCCAGGAATGCCAGCCAGTCGGTCCGGGTCTTCACGAGATGGAACTCCAGACCCGGGTAGCGCCGCCCGTGCAGCCGGAACGACACCTTCGTGTCCGTCCACTCGATGGGCTCGTACCAGCCTTCGTCGAAGATCCGAACCTCGCCCGCCCCGTAGTTCCCTTCCGGGATGGTGCCCTCGAACCTCCCGTATTCGAGCGGGTGATCTTCGGTGCGCACCGCCATCCGTTTCTCGCCCTTGGTGGTCGGCAGACCCTTGGGTATCGCCCAGGAGGGGAGCGCGCCCTCGCGCTCCAGCCGCACGTCGTAGTGCAGGCGCGTCGCACGGTGTTTGTGGATCACGAACGAGTTCCCCTGCCCGGCCTCGTCGCCGGGTGCCGGTTCGCTCGTGCCCTCGGGGCCGAACTCGCGCCGGCGCACGTACTCGAACAGCTTCGGATCCTTCGAGGCGAGCGCGATCTCATCCGAGGTCTTCGCGGCGGTCGTGGCCGCCGCGGTGCGCGGGAGCGGCCCGCTCGGATCCACCTCGGGCTTCACCCCCAGCGCCTCCATGGCGTTGCTCAGATCCATGAACGGCCCCTCGCGGACCCCGGCCCACAGATCGCCCACCCGCGCGAAGCGTTCCCACACGTCGTCGATCCGGAAGTCCTGGGGCTCGAAGCCGCCGTCACGCACCTCATCCCAGGTGAGCGGCGTGGAGACGGGCGCCCGGAGCTCGGGCCGCAGCGAATACGCCGCCGCGATGTTCGCGCCCTGGCGGTTCATGTTGTGATCGATGAGGATCTTGCCGCCGCGATCGGCCACGCGCCAGGCCATCGTCACCTTGTCGGGGTCGGCGCGGCCGATCAGCCGTCCGCACGCACCCACGAAACCTCGGACCTCGCCGTAGGTCCACCGGCCGGGCTCGATCGGCACGAAGATCTGCAGCCCGGTCGCCCCGCTCGTCTTGGGATAGCCGGTCATGCCGAGCTGCTCGAGCACGACCTCGATGTGACGCGCTACGCCGAGCACGTCCTCGTAGGTGTAGGGCGGGAAGGGGTCGAGGTCGAAGAACAGGTAGTCGGGATGGCCGGTGTCGTGGCAACGAGAGTGCAGCGGATGCATCTCGATGGCCCCGAGGTTCGCGACGAACAGCAACGTGTCCAGATCGTCGACGGTCAGGTAGTCGATGCGGCCCGCCTTCGCGTCTTCGGACATGACGGTGCACCGATGGACCCACTCGGGGGTGTGCGAGGGTGCGGTCTTCTCGTAGAAGTCAGGTCCTTCGATGCCATCGGGCATCCGCTTCATCGTCAGCGGCCGGCGCTCCAGGTGGGGGAGCAGCAGCGGCGCCACGTTGAAGTAGTAGGAGAGGAGGTCACCCTTCGTGTAGCCCTCGGCCGGCCAGAAGATCTTGTCGAGGTTGGACAGGCGCAGTTCGCGCTCGCCTGCCTCGAACCACCACGCGTCGCCGGCGCCGCGGCGCACCGGGAGCTCGGACGGCATCGTGACCGTGAAGGCGGGGCCGCTGCCGCGTCGCTTCTTCGTGGGCATGGCCGCGATGGTAGGGGAGCGTGTCGGGGGCAGCGCTCAGGATGTCCAAGAGCTGGGGATGAGAGGGAACTGATGTATACTGCGCTGTATATGCCAGCAACGAGAACGCAGATCTACCTCACGGTCCAGCAGCGCCGCCTGCTCGACGAGCGAGCGCAGCGGGAGGGTCGCTCCCTCGCCGACGTGATCCGCGAAGCGATCGACGCGTTCCTCGAGCAGTCCGTGGAAGCAGCCGAGGACGCGCTCGGCGCGACCTTCGGGTCGATGCCCGGCTTGGAAGTCCCCTCGCGCGACGGATGGGATCGCGATGGCTGAGGTCCTCGTAGATACCGACATCTTCGTCGACCACGTTCGGGGCGCTCGCCGATTGAGCCCGGGGCGCGACCGTCTGTCGTACTCGGTCGTGACGAGGTGCGAGCTCTTCGCGGGCAGCTCCGCCGACGAGGACGGCGTCCGCCGGCTGCTGGCGCCGTTCCGCGAGGTCCCCATCGACCGGGGCATCGCCGAGCAGGCCGGACGTATCCGGCGGCTGGACGGCCTCCGTACACCGGACGCGCTGATCGCTGCCACGGCGCTCGCTATCGACGCGCCGATCCTGACCCGCAACCAGCGGGACTTCGCTGCCGTGCGCGGTCTGCGGATGGCGACGCCGCCCGCTTGATGCCGGATCGACCGCGGCCCGGGTCCACGCGCGGACCGGAAGGAGACGAGGAGATGGAGTGGCTGGATGAGCTCGCGGCGAGCTGGGGGGTCGTCCCACTGACCGAAGCGCAGACCGAGGCGCTGCTCGCGGTCTCGCGCGACGTGGCGCACGGCGTGGAGCGCAAGGCCACCCCGTTGGCGGCGTTCCTGCTGGGGCGGGCCGTGCAGCGCACGGGCGGCGACGATGCGTTCACGGCCAGGCTCGAGGAATTGCGCGCCGCCATCGGACCGGGTCCTGTCGGTGGGGCGGGGTAGGATGTCGTTCCCGCAGGCAGGGGGGCCTGCGCTTCACTCCCCGGAGGATCGCTGATGCCCAGATCGATGTGGAAAGGCGCCATCTCGTTCGGCCTCGTGACCATCCCGGTCAGCGTCTACCCGGCCACCGAGGAGAAGTCGCTCCGGTTCAACCAGCTCCACGATGAGGACGGTGGCCGTATCCGCTACAAGCGGGTCTGCGAGAAGGACGGCAACGAGGTCACCTTCGAGCACATCGTGAAGGGCTATGAGGTGGAGAAGGACCGCTACGTGGTCCTGACCGAGGACGACTTCGACGCGGTCCCGCTGCAGTCCTCGCGCGCCATCGACATCGTGCAGTTCGTGGAACTGGACCAGATCGACCCCGTCCTGTTCAAGAAGTCCTACTACCTGATCCCCGATCAGACCGGCGCCAAGGCGTACGCGCTCCTGCGAGAGGCCATGAAGCAGGACGACCGTGTCGGCATCGCGAAGGTCTCCTTCCGCGACCGGGAGCACCTTGCGGCGCTGCGGTTCAAGGATGACGCGTTCGTCCTGGAGACCATGTTCTGGCCCGATGAGATCCGCCAGGCGGAGTTCGGTGATGCCGACGTCAACGTCGACGTCCGGAAGAACGAGCTCGAGATGGCGCGCCAGTTGATCGACTCGCTCACCGGCGAGTGGGCACCCGAGCAGTTCTCCGATGCCTATCGTGAGGCGCTGCTGCAGATCGTCGAGGCGAAGCTCAACGGCCAGGAGATCGAGATCGTGGAGCCGGAGCCCACGGCGAAGGTCGTCGACCTGATGGAAGCGCTCAAGGCGAGCGTCGCGGCCGCGAAGAAGACGTCGGGAACCGAGGCCACCTCCGCGAAGAAGAAGACGGCCGCAAAGAAGACCGCGGCGAAGAAGCCGGCTACGCGGAAGAAGGCCGTTGGCGAGTAGCGCCGGCGACCTCCCGGCGGGGTACCGCTCCCGGCAGGCCACGCTCGAGGATCTCCCCGCGATCGATGCCGTGTTCCTGGCGAGCGAACACGAGCTGGCCGTGCTCCCCGAGCCGCGTGCGTCCTTCCTGCGCTGGTTGTGGTCACAGCCCTACGTCGATGCGGATCGTGACGCCCGTGTCATCGTCGGCCCCGGCGGGATCGCCGGTTTCATGATGGCGTGGCACGACGACGCGGCCCCCAGCGTGCTCCATTGCATGGGGCGCGTGCATCCCGTGCATGCCGGCCGTGGGCTCGGCGCAGGGATGCTCTCGTGGTACGCCGGGCGAGCACGCGAGTTCGCCGGGGTGAAGGTCCAGCGCCTGGTCTTCCCGGAAGACGACGTGATGGGGCACGCGCTGGCCCGGGCCGGGGGCTACGAACGCGTGCGCACGTCCTTCGACATGGGGGCCACCTTGCCGGGTGTGGCCCCCCACGTCCCGGCTCCTGCCGGCGTCACCATCCGCCCGCTCCTGCCCGGCCGTGATGAGTACACGTTCTGGCGCGTCGAGACCGAGGCGTTCCGCGATCACTGGGACCACGAGGAAGATCCTCCGTACGCCATGTTCGCGGCCGAGTGGTTCAGCGGCTCCGACCCATCGCACGTCCTGCTCGCCGAGGCGGACGGGTCGGTGGTCGGGGAGTGCGGCTGGATCGTGGAGAACGAGGCCTACGTGGCGTCCCTCGGGGTGATCCGTTCCCATCGCGGCCGGGGCATCGCCACGGCCTTGCTCAGCGCGGCGATGACGGACGCTGCGGCGTTGGGTCACCGGCGGATCTCGCTCAGCGTCGACGCCGCCAACCCCACAGGCGCCCTGCGCGTCTACGAGAAGGCCGGGATGTCCGTCTGGCGGACCACCGCGATCTTCGACCGGCCCGTCGGGTGAGTTCCTCGGAGCCGGCCCGGTGAGCGGGGCGGGGTAGGCTACGGCCCCCATGAAGCTCGTCACCGCGATCGTGAAGCCGCACCGGATCGACGAGGTCAAGGAAGCCCTGCGCGAGATCGGCGTGAGCGGGCTCACCACGACCGACGTCGAGGGGTTCGGCCGCCAGCGTGGTCACACCGAGGTCTACCGCGGCGCCGAGTACCAGGTGGACTCCGTGCCGAAGGTGAAGGTCGAGGTCGTCGTCGATGACGCCGAGGCCGATGGCGTGGTCGATGCGATCGTGAAGGCCGCCCGCACGGGCAAGATCGGCGACGGGAAGCTCTGGGTCACCGACGTCGGGCGTGTGGTCAGGATCCGCACCGGCGAGATGGGCCCCGACGCCCTGTCGGGATGACCGAGGACCCGATCGCTCGCGTGCGGGCAGACCTGCAGGCGCTCGCCGGCGCCTACACCTTGGGGCACCACGGACGGTGGGCCGCGCACCGGCGCGCCGACCTGCTCGACGCGGCGCTCATCGAGGTGTGGGAGCGGGCCGGCGCTCCGCCGGGCATGGCCCTCGCGGCGCTCGGCGGCTACGGGCGGCGGCTGCAACTCCCGCACTCCGACATCGATCTCCTCATGGTCCACGACGACGTCGCGCCGCAGGAGGTGAAGCGGGTCGCCGACGCGGTCCTGTATCCGCTCTGGGACGCGGGCTTCACCGTGGGTCATGCCGTCCGGACGCCCGCCGAGTGCCTGCAGGCGGCGGAGCGGCTGGACACCTGGACCGCGATGCTCGATGCGAGGCTCCTCGCGGGCGAGCCAGGCGTGTTCGCGCACGCGATCGACCCCGTCCTAGCGCTCGCGGTGAGCGACGCGATGGGGTTCGCCGCGCGGCTCCGGGAGGCCCGGGTCCTGCGGAGCGAACGCCGTGGATCATGTGCGCACCTGCTGGAGCCCGACCTCAAGGACGGGACGGGTGGGCTCCGTGACGTCGCCACGCTGCGGTGGCTCGAGGTCGCACAGGGTGCGTCGGCGGTCGAAGGGGGCCTGCTCTCGGACCGCGAGGCGGCCGCCGTCGATGACGCGGAGGAGTTCCTCGTGCGTGCGCGAAGCGCCGTCCACCTGGCGACGGGGCGGCGGACCGACCGGCTCGTGACCGACCTGCAACCCGAGATCGCGGCGGGGTTCGGGTTCACGGACGCGCCGAACCTCGTGGCGCACGACGGCTTGATGCGTGCGCTCTTCGGTCATGCGCGCGACGTTGAGCACGCCGTCGGCGCGGCGTTCGACCGGCTCGCGATGCCCGCCGCCGCACCGGCCGTCCTCGGGACGGGCCCGGCGGCGCCCCTCGAGATGCTGGCCGATCTCGCCGAGCGGGCCGAGGTGGCGCCACCGAGCCTCATCCAGGCGATCGCGGACGCGGACATCCCCGAGCTGGCCGTGTGGGACAACCAGGTCCGTAACGCGTTCCTCCGCCTCCTGCGCGCCGGCGCGCCCGGCGTCGCCATGCTCGACATGCTCGACCGGATCGGGGTGCTCGAGCGGTACCTCGCGTGCTGGGCCGAGGTGCGCTGCCGGCCCCAGCGCGACCCCTACCACCGGTTCACCGTGGACGCGCATCTCAGCGCGGCGGCCTCCGCGATGGCGGACCTCTTGGCGCAGGAGGATCCCGAGGACCCGATCCACGCGGAGGCGGTGGCGCTCGTGCGTCATCCGGACGCGCTCCTGGTGGGTGCTCTCCTGCACGATGTCGGGAAGATCGGCCGGGGCAACCATGTGCCCCTCGGCGCGAAGATCGCAGCGGCGCAGCTCGCGGCGATGGGTCTCGGCGCCGAGGAGGGGGACCTCGCGGCGTACATGGTCGCCGAGCACCTGCTGCTGCCGGATACCGCCACACGGCGCGATCTCACCGACGAGAACCTCGTCATCGACGTGGCAGCCCGCGTCGGCACGCAGGAGCGGCTCGCGGCGCTGTACCTGCTGGCCAAGGCCGACGCGGCCGCCACGGGTCCGGCTGCCTGGACCCCATGGCGTCAGGCCTTGGTCCGCGAACTGGTGTCGAAGGTGCAGCACGTGCTGCAGCGCGGTGAGATGGGGGAGGAACTCGCGACGACGCTCGCCGATCGGGTGGGGCGCGTCCGCGATCTGTTGGAGGCCGAAACGGAAGCCGACGTCGACCGGTTCGTGCTCCGGATGCCACGCGGCTACTTCTTGAGCGTGGAGCCCGCGCGCGCCGCGTGGCATTTCCGCACCATCACGCCGCCGATCGGGAGCACCGAGGTCCGGTCGGCGGCCGAACCCGGCTCGCGCCCTGGGACCTACGAACTCATCGTGGTCGCGAGCGACCGCCCGGGGCTGTTGTCATGGGTCGCGGGGTCCCTCGCGATCGGCGGCATCTCCATCCTGTTCGCCCAGGTCTTCACCACCGATGACGGCGTGGCCGCCGACGTGTTCGAGGTGCAGGGAGCCTACGAGCCCCAGATCACGGAGACGAAGTGGCGTTCGTTCCGCACGACCCTCCGCAGGACGATCGAGGGGGCCATCTCGCTGGAACGACGCGTCGACGAAACCCGCAGGCATTACCCGCCGCCGAAGGTGCAGACCCCCGTCACGGTTCGCGCCGACAACGACGCCTCGGACTTCTCCACGGTGATCGAGGTCGGAGCGCCGGACAGGATCGGGCTGCTGTACGACATCACCCGCACCTTCGCCGAGGTCGGCTTCGACGTCCACCTCGCGAAGGTCGCGACCTTCGACGGACGCGTCGTGGACGCCTTCTACGTGCGCGATGAGATCGGACGCAAAGTGACCGACCCCGAGAGTCTGGCGGCGGTCGAGCACGCGATGCGTGCGCGCCTGCGGTGAGCGCCCCTAGGAGTTGGGGCCGATCCGGACCACCGCGGGACGGATCGCGTCGAGCAGCGTCGAGGCCTCGAGCCCTGCGTCGGCGGCGATCACCTGGAGATCGCCCGAGCGGATCGTGATCACGTCGGCGAACAGGTCGCCCCTGCCGAGCTGGATGCGGCGCGCATGCCTGCCCACGGCGTCCGCTGCGGGCCCCTTCGTGTCGCTCAGCAGGCGGAGGTCGATCACGGCCTCGGTCCTCGTCTTCGGGGTCAGACGCTCGAGCGCGCGTGCGATCAGGTCTTCGGGCCGGACGTGCATGGCGGCGGCGAGCTCCACCAACTTCTCCACGGAGATGTCGCGCTCGCCTCGCTCGTACCCACCCAATGCGGACACCGAGAAGCGGCCGAGGCTCGAGCGTGCGATATCGCCCATGGAGTGACCGCCCTCGGTACGGGTCGCCCGGATGGCCGAACCCAGCGCTTCGGCGAACCCGTCCAACGTCTCCCCGTCCCCCAGTGTTGACCGATCATCCTCGGGGCCCGCATCGTATCCGCGGCTTCGAAGGTCCGAAGGAGCCGACCGCGGTATTTCCCCTACAGGACGGGAGCCAGGAAAACTCACGACCCCCGATCGCGGAGCGCGGTTGCTCTGCAGGAGATGAGAGCTCCGACGGGGTGCCCCGGAGTCTCGCTACGAACCCGTTCGTGCTGCTCACGGCCTTGCCGCGGTCGATGTGTTGAGGGCCTAGACAACGCCGCGTTGTGCGACATAGTATCGCGATTCGGTCTGGCTCTGCCCGCGCGGCAGGACCGGATGGATGGATGGACCCGCCCTTCCCCTGGGGGTAGCTCGTGAAGGTTCTCGTCGTCGATAGGCAGGCGTTGTTCGCCGAGGCCCTCAGTGGGGCCTTCGAGGCTCAGCGCATCGGCATCGTGGCCGTCGCATCGAGCCTCATCGAGGTAGAGCATCACCTTCGCACCGGGGCTTCGATGCCCGACGTCGTCGTGATGGACCTGGGGCTCCCCGGCGCCCTGCACCTGGGGAGGCGGATCGCGAAGCGATGGCCGGCGACACGGTTGCTGGCCCTCACCGCGACCGATGACCGCTCCGCAGCGGCTCGGGCCCTGGACGCGGGGTTCGCCGGCACGCTCACGAAGTCGATGAGCGTCGCGCGGCTGATACGTGCCATCAGATCCGCGGCCGGCAGCGTCGCGGGCGTCCAACCTCAGCGCGGTCGTCGGGCCGCTGCCCCGAGCGGACGCACGCCGTCGGCCGACAGCGCCGCGCTGCTGGCGCGTCAACTGACGCGGCGGGAGCGCCAGACGCTGCAGCTCCTCACGGAGGGCGCGACCAGCGAGGAGATCGCCGAGGCTATGAACATCTCCCGGCACACGGTGCGAACGCACGTGCAGGGCATCCTGGGGAAGCTGGGCGTGCACTCGCGGGTCGAGGCTGCGGCCTTCGCCGTGCGGCACGGTCTGGTCGACACCTACGCCCACCTCTCGGCGTGACCCGCTCCGCGACCAGAACCCACCCGTCGGCACTAGCGAGAGTACGGGCGACGACGCGTGTCCTGCGCAGAACGCGGGGCTACGTTTCGATCTTCCGCAAGGCGTAGGGGGCCTATGACCGAAGACCGTCGGGTTCGAGTGCTGCTCGCGGACGGGCAGGCGTTGTTCCGCGAGGCGGTGCGCATCGTCTTGATGTCCCAGGACGAGTTCGACGTGGTGGCCGAGGCCGACGACGCCGCGCACGCTCTGGCCGAGGCCGAACGGAGCCAGCCCGACGTGGCGCTCGTGGATTCGGATCTGCCCGGCGGCGACGGGATCCGGGTGACCTCGCAGGTCGCCGAACGCGTTCCTTCGTGCCGGGTGATCGTGCTCAGCGGCCAGGACGATGAGCAGGTGATGCTGGCGGCGCTCGAGGCCGGTGCCGTCGGGTACCTGTCCAAGCAGGCACCGCTCGCCGAGCTGATGGAAGCGACACGAGCGGTGTCCCGTGGCGACGTCCTGGTCCCGCCTCGCATGCTGGGAACGGTGCTCAAGCGCCTGATCCACCGGCGGCGCGAG
>JBKJXU010000099.1:0-2891 GCA_046716145.1 Actinomycetota bacterium | reverse complement strand
GGGCCATGGTGGTCTCGCCGCCCGATTTGCGGCCGGTCTGTTCGTCCACCGACGGGTTCTGGATCGCGATGACCTTGACGGTCCTGATGAGCGTCGTGGTGAATTCGAACGGCAGGATCAGCACCGGTTGATCGGCGGGGTTCCCGGCGACGACACCCGTCAAGGAGTCGTAGAAGGCCTGGATCTGGTCGGGTCGAAGCACCCTCGACAGCTCGTCATACGTGATCGGCGTGCCCGCCTTGAACGTCGCGAAGACGACCACGTTGTCGCCTTGGCTGATGAAACCGTTGACGCTCTGCGGTCCGCCGATCGACAGGCCGAGGGCCAGGTTGCCGGGCGTGATCCCCAACTGGTTGAGGTTGTTGCCGCTTGCAAGCCGCGAACTGGGGATCTGCTCGTTCGCAAGGATCGGAGCGGCCGTCGTCTCATCGCTGAGATCGTTGATAACGGTGATGGCGCCGGCCACCACGGCCTCATCGGGGACGAGGATGAGATCGAAGTTCCCCGCGGTGACGAGCGGCCCGAGGGCCGTGTTCGCCGCGATGTTCTGCTTGGAGACCACCACCTCGACCGTGTTCTCGGTCAGGAGGGTGTCCTCCAGGCTGTTCGTGTAGACGATCACACCCGCTGCCGCGAGCACCGCGAGCACCACGGCGATAGCGACGACCAGACCGCGTGACCTCATGTTTCCTTCTCCTCTCGGCTACTTCATCTACGCCGTTCCCCTATCGGGTTGCGGACTCCTCGACCTGAGCATTATCACGTCACAGGAACGACGATCGGTGCGCAGGTACTGGCGATCGTTGGCTCGCAAAGCTTATAGGCCCGCAAGTTGCTGTCCGGATTCCCTTGCCCGGGGCCGGATCCGCCGATCCTCACCTCGACGAACTCCACCACGAGGCAGTGCCCGGAGTTGTTCCCAGCGGGCGGGATGCCGCACGGTCCGGCGTTCGACCAGTCGAACTCGACGTTGTAGTCCCGGTTCGGGTTCTGCTCCGCGACGGGGCCGAACGTGTTCCAGATGATCTGCCGGGTGGCGGGGTCGTAGCAGTAGTCGTTCACCACGCCGCTGCAGGTGGCGCCGTCGGGCCCGCGCTGAGGCTGGGTGTTCCCGCCACTGCCGCCACCGATCCTGGTGAGGCTGACCGAGGGGGAGCTGATGTTGGCGGGCGCGCTCCCGAAGCACCCCTGCGTCACTCCGGCCGAGTCGAGGCTCAACGGCGAAGCGCTGGGGAAGGGGCGGGCGAACGGACCGCACGTGGAGACGGTGGGCTGCGCCTGGAGCGGCGTGAGGATGTCCTTGAGCTTGAAGGCGACGAACCCGATGATGTCGTATTGGTGTGGGGTGTCGCCGCACGCGACAGGCACGCTGTTGTTGTTCGGGGCGTCGACCTGGCCGTCGGTCTCGTTGCCCGTCGGACTGCCGTAGCACCGATTGATCGGGAAGAAGATGACATCCTCGTCGTCATCTTGGTCGACGACGTCGTCGTCATCGATGAGGTCATACAGCGAAGACCACGAGTTCTGCTGTTCCCCCGTCAGCCGGCACACGTACGTGGGAGCCGGGTAGTTGGTCGGCAGGTCGCCCACGTTGGGGTCGGGGTAGTTCGCGACCCACTGGTCCGCGTTCTGACCTGTGCAGATCGCACCCTTGTCGGAGCCCCACCCGTACCGCGTCGGATCGTCCGTTCGAAGGTCGAGCCACCCGAAACCGGACTGTGACCCCTGCGTGTTGTTGTTGTCTTCCCAGACGTAGCACTGAGGTCCCGGCGTGGGGTCTTGGTCGAGCCTGCAGCTATTGAAGCTGTTGGCATAGATCACCAGCGGAAGTGGATTCGCCGCATCCGGAGGGCCCCAGACGGCGGTCGCTGCTGTGGTCACCTGGCCGCTGCTCGGGGCGCCGAGAACGGGTGCGAAGAAGAGGTCCTGGGGGGCCGAGTAGCGCACGCTCACGTAGCCGTTCGGTTGATCGGAGTCACACCCCGATAGCGCCGTGATGTTCGCCGGTCCAACGACCACGGCCGAAGAGTTCGTCGCGACCCATTCGTCGGCCGCCTCTTCGGCGCTCCGTGGGTCCTCGGCGGCAGGGAGGATGCAGGACTTCGCCGCGGCCAGGGCCGCGGCGTCGCTGCCGTTCACCATGGCGCGGCGATTGAGGAGCAACCCGCCGACATCGACCACCAAGACGATCATCCCGAAGAGCGCGATCAGACAGAGCGCCACGATGACCGCTACGGCTCCACCCTCGTCGGGTCTGACCCTGCGAACCCGATCCATCAGGATTCGCAACGGAACTCTCCGTAGATGATCGCGTTCAGCTGGATGGTCGGAACGAACGGGATGTCCACACTGAAGATCTGCTGCAAGCGTGCGGGGAGCGCGCCGTCGTTGATGTCGATCGCGACGCGCGCCGAGTCGTCGTCGTTCGGGCTGGCCGGGCACTCGGTGTAGTCGATCGCCGCGTTGTCGCCAGGGATCGAGCCGAGGGACGCCTCCTGGACCTTCGCCTGGATGTCGGCGAGTGGTGCCCCCAGGGCAGCGAACCGCGCGCCTTCGCGCGTGGCCGCGCGCAGGTTCTGCAATTCGAAGAACGCCAAGCCGAACTGGAGCATCCCGAAGAGCAACATGACGAGGACACCCACGATCAGGGCGAACTCGACGGCGGCGGCGCCGTCTTCGCGAGAGCGAGCGTGACTCATCGGCCGCACGACTCTCCTCATCTACCCCCCTCGCCGAGCACAGGTCACGCCCTCTTCGACCTCAAGTGTCCGGGGGTTGGGCCCCGGCGCGCAAGATGGCCTCATGTAGCCAGGTGGCGTAGTCATTCCGGGTCACGCACGCACTCAGCCACTGGAGACGATGCTCACGACGCGTGATCGGACTGCTGCGTC
>JBKJXU010000098.1:0-4772 GCA_046716145.1 Actinomycetota bacterium | reverse complement strand
CCCGCGCTCGTGAGGTTCACGGTCGGGCGCTTGTCAACAGGCGCGTAGAACCCACCAACGGTGTAGGGGGCGTGCACGGCGAAGTTCCAGGTGCTCGCCTGCATCGTGTACACGGTGATGGTGAGATCACCGTTGGCGTCGACCGAAGCCGGGATGTCGGCGCAGGGCAGGTTGGTGTGCGTTGCGTCGCAGGCAGCGATCAGGATCCCGTTCCTGGCCACCTGGATCACGCTCGGGTCAGGGTTCAAGCTCGCATCCAGGCTGAAGGAAAGCACCAACGGGTGGTCGGGGTCCGGGGCATCGGGCGCCTGGATCGTCACCTGCTCGCCCAAGAACGTGTAGGACGAGGGCGGGGTCTCGGTCGTGGAGCCCGCGTTGATGACAACGGTCCCTCCTGAGGAGGTCTCGACGCTCGTCTGTACGGGAATGGCCTCCGTCGGGCCGATCCCGCCGGGGTCGGTGGTGACCGTCGCGGGCGAGGAAGTCGATGCCGTGACTTCGGTCGCCGGCAGGTTGCCGGCCAGGACCTCAAAGTCGTGGCTCTTGGAGGCCTGGTTTCCTGCTTGATCGGTCGCGTTCACCGTGAACGTGTGGGTGCCCGCCGTCAAGGTATCGAGGGCGGTCCCGTTCGGGACGGTTCCGACACAGGTCGCGATGCCAGAGCCGCCCTGCTCATCTGCGCACGAGTAGTCAGCGTTTTCCTGCTGGCCGAGCGTGTAGGAGGCGCCTTCGGGCGGGGACGTGAGGATGATCGTGGGGTCGGTGGAGTCTTGCTGGTCGCAATAGACGACGCAGTATTCGTGCGTTACCCCGGTCGGGTTGAGCTCGGTGTCGTAGACCTTCCATGTGATCGTGTGCGTGCCGGCGGTCGAGGTATCGATCGCGCAGGCGGCCGGTGGGCCGTCACAGTTGTATGGGTCGAATTCTCGGATGAACAGCAGACGGTTGTCGTTGTACACCTCGACCCAGAAGATGGCGGATGCGTCAGATGCCTCGGTATTGACGAAGACCTGCTGGCCGAGCGTGAAGGTGGCGCCCTCCGACGGGGTCGTGATCGCGAGGTTGCTCGGCTCAGGCATGATCGTGTAGGTGTGCGTGGCCGTTGACGAGTTGCCCACAGCGTCCATCGCATTTACCGTGAACGTGTGCGTGCCCGCAGCCGAGGTGTCGATCAGAGAACCGGCAGGCACGTCTCCCGTGCATGAGACCTGCGCGGCATTGCACGCGTATGCGGCAACGATGCGTTGGCCGATGGCGTAGGAGGCGCCTTGCGGCGGACTGGTGAGCGTGATCGGGGGGACGACATGGTAGGTGTGCGTCGCCCTGATCTCGTTTCCCAACGAGTCCATCGCTGTCACCGTGAACGAGTGTGTGCCGACGGTCGAGGTGGCGATCGCCGATCCGATCGGGACACTTCCGATGCACGACGCCAGGCCTGCGGTGTCCGGATACCTGGCGCAGTCGAAATTCGCCACGACGGCCTGATTTTGAGCGTACTCCGCCCCCTCGACCGGTGAAGCGATCGAGACGAGGATGAAGTTGACATCCACGGGCGTGGAGCGGTCCGTGGTGGTACCGTCTCCGAGCTGGCCGTAGACGTTGTATCCCCAGCACTTCGCACCCCCGACACCGGTGACGCCGCACGAGTGAACGTTCCCAGCGGAAATCGCGGTGACGGAGCTTAGACCCGACACGTTGACGGGGACGGGGCTGTCCGTCGGCGAGCCGTTCCCGAGCGAACCTAGATCCCCCCGCCCCCAGCACTGTACGCCGCCGCCCGTGAGAGCACAGGTGTGGTACCCGCCGGCGGAGATCGCGGTGACACCGGAGGCAAGGCCCGACACGTTGACGGGGACGGGACTGTCCGTCGGCGAGTTGTTTCCGAGCTCGCCGTAAGGGTTCCAACCCCAGCACTTCACACCGCCCCCCGTGGTGAGGGCGCATGTGTGCGACTGAGAGCCAGCGGAAACCGCGCTAACGCCGGAGGCGAGACCCGACACGTTGACGGGGACGGGACTGTTCGTGGTCGAGTTGTTCCCGAGCGCGCCGTAAAGGTTCCGCCCCCAGCACTTGACCCCGCCCCCGCTGGTGAGGGCGCACGTGTGGAGGCCGCCGACGGAGATCGCGCTGACGCCAGAGCTGAGACCCGACACATTGACGGGGACGGGGCTGTCCGTGGTCGAGTTGTTTCCGAGTTCGCCGTCAAAGTTCCGCCCCCAGCACTTGACCCCGCCCCCGCTGGTGAGGGCGCACGTGTGGCCGCCGTTCCCGGCGGAGATCGCGGTAACGCCAGAGCTGAGACCCGACACGTTGACGGGGACGGGGCTGTCCGTGGTCGAGTTGTTTCCGAGCTGCCCGTAGTGGTTGTACCCCCAGCACTTGACCCCGCCCGCGCTGGTGAGGGCGCACGTGTGAAGGCTGCCGGCGGAGATCGCGGTAACGCCGGAAGAAAGACCGACGACATCGACCGGCACCGAGCTGGCGGCGTACGAGCCGTTCCCGAGCGCGCCGTAGTTCCACCCCCAGCATTTCACCCCGCCCGCGGTGGTGATAGCGCACGTGTGATTACCGCCAGCTGATATGGCCGTGAGGGAGACGGGAGCCGGGGCGGACGCCGAGGCAGCCGGCGCGATCGCTACCAGTCCCCCTAAGCTCATGATCGACACGGTCCCCAGCGCGATAAGCCGTCTCATGGTGAGCCTCCCCTCCCCGGGGCCTTGCAGGAGCTGACGCCCCGAGCTCTGGCGCAGGCTGCGCTTCGGACACCTGTCACTACCTGGAAAGAGGGCGTGAGGGCGCGATCTGCTGCATCTGTCTCGGTAAGCCCGTCGGAGCGACGGCGCCGAACTCCGGAGGACCCGCTCGCGGGGTCGCCGTGACGGCGAACGTCCCAGCGATGAGCACGAGTTCGCCCACGGCCCGCGTGAACCGTTCTTCGGAACCTCATCGGAACCTCCCTGGGCCATGCTCGGCCTGCGCCGCACGGGGTTCATCCCCAATGCGTGCCACCTTCGCGGAGGGGAAGCACCCACGGTCGCCCACGAGCCGAGTTGAAGCTAGGTCGAGATCGGACGCCGGCCCGCCGCGGCGCTCCGAAGGATTTCCGCAAGGCCGGCAGCGGCTTCCCGGGTCGAGACCATCCCGTATCCCGACCGTGCGACCCGCCGCGCCAACGACTCATCGGGCGCGGCCGACATCATCAGGACTTCCGTGCTCGGGGATGCACGACGGATCTCCCGAGTGACGGCGACGCAGTCCATCCCGGGGATATCGGCGTCGACGAGCACGACATCGGGGCAGGACCGAGCACAGATCTCGAGCGCGGTGGTCGCGTCCTTCGCCGTTGGCAGGAGAACGATGTCACTCTCCTCGCTGAGGGCCAGACGGAACGCGTCGGCCAGCATCCACTCGTCCTCGATGATCATGACTCGCGATCGTGCGGCCATCCGAGCTGCACCGTACGGGCCCGAACCGATCCGTTCATCCCCGATCGGCGCCAGCTCACGAGCACAGAACCCCTATTCACTTGCGAGCACCACCGTGGAATAGTGACGCATGAACGAGGCTCGACTGATCGTCGTCGAGGCCGATGAGGGTCTATTCCAAGAGGCCCTGGAAGAGCTCGAACGCGCCGGATGGGACCTTCGGTCGGGGTGGGAAGCCCCCGGCGAGATGCCAGGGAGCGCGGATCGGCGTGTGGCCTACTTCGGCCCCGTCGAGAGCCACAAGGACGCCGAGGCAGCGCTCCTGACTTCCCTGCACGGTCACAGCGTGGTCGCTCGCGTGAGGACCACCGATGCTCTGGCCACCTTCATCGACGATCTCCGCCGCGTCGGCCCCGTCGACGTCCGCGGGGCAGACCGGCTGGCCGAGCCGCTGGACACCGACCAACGGATGCTCTTGCAGCTCCTGGCCGAGGGACGAACGATGGCGCGGGCGGCCGAAGCCCTGCACATGTCACTGCGATCCGTGCAACGCCGGATGCACGCCGCGCGAACCGTGCTGGGAGCGCGTTCGACGGCGGAGGCAGTGCATATCGCCCGGAGCCGCGGGCTGTGCTGATCGGGCGGGATGCGGATATCGAGACGTGTCTCGACCACATCGGTGGCGTTCGCCCGCTCGCGGTGCTCGCCGACGCCGGTATCGGGAAGACGGCGCTGCTTCACCAGACCGTGGTCGAGTGCAAGCGTCCAACGTTCGTCGGACGAGGACTCGGGACGTTGTCGTGGGTTTCGTACCTGAGCCTCGAGACCGCTCTGGGCGCGAAGATGCCGGACGGAGACCCGCCTTCGATCGCCACGGTGGTCACGCGCCGCGTGGGCGACGGCGTTCTTATCCTCGACGACCTGCAGTGGGCCGACGCGGACACACTCAACCTCTTACCGTTCCTCGGGAGGCGGGTCCGGGTTCTCGCAGCCGTGCGGACGGACGATCCCGGCGCCGAACGCGCCCGAGCCACGCTCGAGGAAGCCCGTTTCGACGTCCACGAGTTGCGCCCGCTCAGCGATGACGAATCCGAAGCTCTCCTTCGAGCGCGACGGCCCGACCTCTCGCTCGTGCCCCTGCGGGATATCGTGCGGCACGCCGGCGGGAACCCACTCCTCCTCGAGGAGCTGTTGGTTGGAGGTGAGCCGTCCAAGACGTTGCGGATATCGCTAGCGGCACGCTTGCAGCGGCTGTCGCGCCCGGCGCGGCGCGCCCTCGGCGTCCTCAGCCTCCTCGGGCGGCCGGCCGGGCACGACCTGGCTGGCATAGGTCTTGAGGAGCTCATC
>JBKJXU010000097.1:0-76322 GCA_046716145.1 Actinomycetota bacterium | reverse complement strand
CGACGTGGCGAGGATCGCCACGGTCCTGCGCTAACGCGAGATCGAGAAGGAGCTCGTTGCCCTCGCCGGGGCCACCGTGGAGGTGTCTTGACCGCGACGACCGGAACCGCCGCCGAGCGCGGCCGGCGGAAGGTCCGCACGGGCGTGGTCGTGTCCGACAAGATGGACCAGACCGTGTTGGTCAGGATCGACCGCCAGATGCGCCACCCTCGCTACGACAAGACGGTGCGCCGCTCGTCCAAGCTCGCGGCGCACGATGAGCAGAACGACGCGCACGAGGGCGACACCGTGCGGGTCATGGAAACGCGGCCGCTCTCGAAGTCCAAGCGCTGGCGCGTCGTCGAGATCGTGGAGCGAGCGAAGTGATCCAGCAGGAATCGCGCTGCAAGGTCGCCGACAACACGGGCGCCAAGGAAGTCTTGTGCATCCGTGTGCTCGGGGGCTCCGCGCGCCGGTACGCGGCGGTCGGCGACGTGATCGTCGCGACGGTCAAGGACGCCCTGCCCGGCGGCGGCATCAAGAAGGGCGAAGTCGTGAAGGCCGTCGTGGTCCGTACGGCCAAGGAGCGGCGTCGCCCCGACGGGTCGTACATCCGTTTCGACGACAACGCCGTCGTCCTGCTGACCGGTGATGCGAAGAATCCTCGTGGCACACGCATCTTCGGACCGGTCGCGCGTGAGTTGCGGGAGAAGAAGTTCATGAAGATCATCTCGCTCGCGCCGGAGGTGCTCTGAGTCATGGGGATCGATATCAAGAAGGACGACACCGTGCGCGTGATCGCCGGGAAGGACCGCGGCAAGGAAGGCCGGGTCGTACGCGTGTCGCCCGAGGACCGCCGCGTCATGGTGGACGGTGTCGCGCTCGCGAAGAAGCACCAGCGCACGGCGGGCCGCCGCACGTCTGCGGGCACCCAGCTCCAACAGGGGGGCATCATCGAGGTGGAGACGTTCATCGACATCTCGAACGTCCAGGTCGTGTGCAGGTCCTGCAGCAGGCCGACGCGAGTCGGCCACCGCACCGACGAGGACGGCGTGAAATCCCGGATCTGTCGCCGATGCGAGGCGGACCTTCAAGATGGCTGATACCTACACGCCCCGGTTGAAGGTTCGTTTCCGCGACGAGTTGGTCCCGGCGCTCAAGGAGCAGCTGGGTCTTACCAACGTCATGCAGGTGCCGCGATTCGACAAGGTCGTCGTCAACATGGGCGTCGGTGATTCCATGAAGGACGGACGGCTCTTGGACGCGGCCGTCGAGGATCTCACCATCATCACGGGCCAGAAGCCCATCATCACGCGCGCACGGAAGTCGATCGCGGGGTTCAAGCTCCGCGAGGGGACGCCGATCGGCGCGAAGGTGACGCTTCGCGGCGATCGCATGTGGGAGTTCCTCGACCGCCTCATCTCCCTTGCGTTGCCGCGCATCCGGGACTTCCGTGGCCTCGAGGCGAACGCGTTCGACGGGCGGGGTAACTACACGTTCGGGTTGACCGAGCAGCTGGTCTTCCCGGAGATCGACTACGACAAGGTGCTGAAGGTTCGGGGCATGGACATCACGATCGTGACGACCGCTCGCTCCGATGACGAGGGACGCGCCCTCCTGCTCGCCGCCGGGTTCCCCCTGGCGATCGAGCGGGCAGAGGCGAACTGAGAGGACGACGACGTGGCGAAGAAGGCTCTCATCAACAAGCAGCAGGCGAAGCCGAAGTTCCGGGTCCGCGCGTACACGCGGTGCCGGCGCTGCGGACGCCCGCGAGCGGTCCTCAAGAAGTTCCTGCTGTGCCGGGTGTGTTTCCGCGAGCTCGCGCACCTGGGTGAACTGCCGGGGGTGACGAAAGCGTCATGGTGACCACGAGGACGTTCTCGTCGAACCTGTCGGACCCGGTCGCGGACCTCCTGACCCGTATCCGCAACGCGAACCTGGCGTACAAGGACGAGCTGATCGCGCCGGTCTCGAAGACGTCGCGGGCGGTCTTGGACGTGCTGACCCGCGAGGGCTACGTGGCGGGTTTCGAGCAGGAAGGCGAGGGCGTGCATCAGGCGTTCCGCGTTCGGCTGAAGTACGGGCCGCGCCGACAGCGCACGATCAGTGGCATCCGCAGGGTGTCGACACCCGGCAGGCGGCTCTACCGTGGACGACAGGAGCTGCCGCGCGTGATGGGCGGGCTCGGGATCGCGATCGTGAGCACGTCCCGCGGTGTGATGACGGACAAAGAGGCCGCCCGCAACGGCATCGGCGGCGAGATCTTGGCCTACGTGTGGTGATGAGATGAGTCGGATCGGCAAACAGCCCATCGAGATCCCGAGCGGGGTCGAGGTGCAGATCGGCGAGGGGAACCTCGTCACGGTGAAGGGTCCCCGTGGGACCCTCAGCCTGACGCTGCACGCGAACATGCGGGTGGTGCAGGAAGACGGCGTGCTCCGTGTTGAGCGGCCGGACGACGAGGGGTTCAACCGCGGGCTGCACGGATTGTCGCGGACGCTGGTGGCGAACATGGTGGCCGGCGTGACGCAGGGCTTCGAGAAGCGGCTCTCGATCGTCGGTGTCGGGTATCGCGCCGCCCTCAAGGGTAAGGACATCGAGATCCAGGCGGGCTACTCCCATCCGGTGATGGTGACCCAGCCCGAGGGGATCGAGTTCGAGGTACCTACCCCCACGTCGATCGTGGTGCGCGGCAACGATAAGGCGCAGGTCGGCGAGATCGCAGCCAACATCCGGAAGATCCGCAAGCCGGAGCCGTACAAGGGCAAGGGGATCCGGTACGAGAACGAGGTCGTGCGGAAGAAGGCCGGCAAGGCCGCGAAGGGTGCTGCGTGATGGACGCGAAGACCGCAGGTCGTATCCGCAGGCACGCCCGCGTGCGCAAGAAGGTCAGCGGCTCTCCGGGTCGTCCCCGGCTGGCCGTGTTCCGGTCGAGCCGCCACGTGTACGCGCAGCTGATCGACGATGTCGCGGCCGTGACGCTCGCCGCAGCCTCCGATACCGAGGTGCAGGGTTCCTCGCCGATCGAAAGAGCCAAAGCAGTGGGCGGGTTGATCGCGAGCCGAGCGAAGGACGCCGGCATCGAGCGCGTCGTGTTCGACCGCGGGGGGCGTCAGTACCACGGACGCGTCGCCGCGGTCGCCGACGGTGCGCGTGAGGGAGGACTGCAGATCTGATGCGACGCTACGACGCCAGGAACGAAGACAAGAGCCCGTTCGAGGAACGGGTGATCTCGATCAACCGTGTGGCCAAGGTGGTCAAGGGCGGACGGCGGTTCTCGTTCGCCGCGCTCGTCGTCGTCGGCGACGGCGCCGGCCGTGTCGGCTTCGGCTACGGCAAGGCGAAGGAAGTGCCTGCCGCGATCGCGAAGGGCGTCGAGGAAGCCAGGCGCAAGATGTTCGATGTCCCGATGATGGGCACCACGATCCCGCACGAGATCACCGGTGAAGCGGGGGCGGGGGTCGTGTTACTCAAGCCTGCCGCGCCCGGGACGGGCGTCATCGCCGGTGGGCCCGTCCGCGCGCTCGTGGAGTGCGCCGGCATCAAGGACATCCTGTCCAAGTCGATGGGCTCATCGAACAAGATCAACATCTTGAAGGCCGCCGTCGCGGGGCTCCAGGGGCTCCGCCGTCCGGCGGATATCGCCCGGCTCCGCGGCCTCGAAGAGCACCAGGTCGCCCCCAGGCCGATGATCGAGGCCATCGCCGCGGCCGATGCCCGGTTGACGGCCGCCCGAGCGCAGGCGCTCCAGGAGCAGTACGGACTCGCCGAGCCCGACGGTGCTCCCGCCCCCGCCCGCGGAGGCCGCCGGTGACCCAGCTCAAGGTCACGCAGACGCGGTCGGTGATCGACCGGCCGAAGGACCAGAAGGACACGGTCCGCCGACTCGGTCTGCACCGGATCAACGACAGCGTGATCAAGGCCGACCGCCCCGAGATCCGCGGCATGATCTCCAAGGTGCGTCACCTGGTGCGCGTGGAAGAGGTGGACTGACGTGAAGCTGCATCACCTGCGCCCCGCCGAGGGAGCCACGAAGGACAAGGTACGTGTCGGTCGCGGCCGTGCGGGAGCGCGTGGGAAGACGGCCGGGAGGGGTACGAAGGGCACGGGAGCCCGCAAGAACGTCCGGGCCGGCTTCGAAGGTGGGCAGATGCCGCTGCAGCGGCGGACCCCCAAACTCAAGGGTTTCACCAACCCGAACCGCGTCGAATACGCCCCCGTGAACGTCGGGGTCCTCGATCAGTACTTCGACGGTGAGGTCACGCCCGGGGCCCTGTACGACCACGGGCTCGCCCACAAGGGGATGAAGGTCAAGGTGCTCGCTCGTGGCGACCTCTCCAAGGCGCTGACCGTTCGTGCGCACGCCTTCTCGGCGGCCGCGAAGGCGAAGATCGAGGCCGCCGGCGGCTCGGCCGACCTGATCACATGAGCGGGTAGGCTTAGCGAACCGTGCTGCGCGCCTTCCTCAACTCGTTCCGGGTCCCGGACCTGCGCAACAAGATCTTCTTCACGCTGTTCATCATCGCCCTCTACCGGTTCGGGTCGTTCATCCCCGTTCCGGTGGTCGATGTGACGCAGCTGCGGAACAGCGCGGGCCAGGGTGGTTTCCTCGACCTCATCAACCTCTTCTCAGGTGGGGCGTTGTCGCAGTTCTCCGTGTTCTCGCTGGGGATCATGCCCTACATCACCTCGTCGATCATCATGCAGCTGCTGACCGTGGTGATCCCCAAGCTCACGCAGTGGCAGGAGCAGGGCGAGGCCGGGACGAAGAAGATCAACCAATGGACGCGCTACGTCGCCGTCGTCTTGGCGCTGCTGCAGTCCACCGGGCTGGTGTTCCTCTTCCATTCGGGCCAGATGGGCGCGGATATCTTCCCGCCGAACACCTTCACCACCTCGAAGGTGCTCTTGATCGTGCTCGTGATGACGGCCGGCACGGCGCTCATCATGTGGCTCGGCGAGTTGATCACGCAGCGGGGTGTCGGCAACGGGATGTCGCTGCTCATCTTCACGAGCGTGATCAGCAGACTTCCGCAGGAGGGGAACGCGATCCTCTCGACCGGAGGGACGTTCAAGTTCATCGCGATCGTCTTACTCGGGGTCGGCATCATCGTCGCCGTCGTCTTCATGGATCAGGGGCAGCGGCGGGTGCCCGTCCAGTACGCCAAACGCGTCGTCGGCCGGAAGATGATGGGCGGCACGAGCACGTACCTCCCCTTGAAGGTGAACCAGGCGGGCGTCATCCCGATCATCTTCGCCACGTCGATCATCTACTTCCCGGTGCTGCTTGCGAGCGTCATCTCTGCGCAGTGGTTCCGCGACTTCGTGACGAACGTGCTGCAGAACCCGCGGAGCGTCGTGTACATGATCATCCTGGCGGGGCTGATCGTGTTCTTCGCCTACTTCTACACGGCCATCCAGTTCGATCCCGTCCGCACCGCGGGCAACCTGCGCAAGCAGGGAGGGTTCATCCCCGGGATCCGGCCCGGCGAACCGACCGCGGACTACCTGAACAGCATCCTGGTACGCATCACGCTGCCTGGGTCCCTCTTCCTGGCCGCGATCGCGCTCGTGCCCTCGATCGTGTACGCCTACTGGGCCGTGGGCGGCAGTCAGGACTTCCCGTTCGGTGGAACGTCGGTCTTGATCGCGGTCGGCGTCGCGCTCGAGACGATGAAGCAGATCGAGTCGCAGCTGATGATGCGACATTACGAGGGCTTCCTCCGCTAGGGCACCGGATGCGGTTCGTCTTCTTCGGCCTTCCAGGCGCCGGCAAGGGGACCCAGGCGCGGGTATTGTCCGAGCGCCTGGGCATCCCGCAGGTCTCCACGGGCGACATCCTGCGCGAGCACGTGCAAGAAGGCACGCCGCTCGGGATCGAGGCGCGAACCTTCATGGATCGCGGTGAGTACGTCCCCGACGGGCTGGTCGTGCGCATGGTCGAGGACCGCTTGCGTGAGCCCGATGCATCCAAGGGGTTCATCCTCGATGGGTTCCCCCGGACGGTGCCACAGGCGGTGGTGCTCGAACGCGTCCTCGCGGCGGCGGGATCGCCACTGGATGCCGCGGTCCGGTTCACCATCTCCGACGGCATCGCCGTGCGCCGCATCGCGGGCCGGTCGACGTGCCCGTCCTGCAAGCGCACGTATCACGCCCTGTGGAGCCCGCCGCTGGCCGCCGGCGTCTGCGACTTCGACGGCGTCGCCCTCGAGAAGCGGAGCGATGAGGACGAGTTGACGGTGAAGCGGCGCCTCGCGCTGTACCGCGTCGAGACGGAGCCGCTCGTGGCCTTCTACCGCGAGCGGCACCTCCTGCGCGACGTGGACGCGGAGGCGCCGGCGGCGACGGTCTCCGAACGCATGCTGTCGGCGCTCGTCGATCTCCTATGAGGCCGCGTCCATGATCGTGCGCAAGAACGCCGATGACCTCGCGAAGATGCGGCGAGCGGGCAGGATCGTCGCGGGAACCATCGACCGGGTCGTGGAGTCCGTGGCGCCGGGGCGGACGACGCTCGACCTCGATCGCATCGCCGAAGCCCATATCCAGGCCGAGGGCGCCATCCCGTCGTTCAAGGGGTATAAGGGGACGTACCCCGCGAGCATCTGCGCCTCCGTCAACCACGAGATCGTCCATGGGATCCCCGCGCGCGACCGGGTGCTCCACGAGGGGGACGTCCTCTCGCTCGATTTCGGGGCGATCTGGCAGAGGTTCCACGCCGACTCCGCGGTCACGGTCTTCGTCGGTGGGTCGGCACCCAGCGAGGATGCCGCCAGGCTTGTCACGACCACACAGGAGGCGCTGGATGCCGCCATCGTGACGATCGCGCCCGGGGCGCGGCTCTCCGACATCGGCCACGCCATCGAGACCATCGCCGATGCAGCGGGTCTCGGCATCGTGCGGGAGTACGGCGGGCACGGGATCGGCCGGAAGATGCACGAGGACCCCTTCATCCAGAACTGGGGCCCGCCGGGGCGTGGCCTCGAACTCCGCCCGGGCCTGGTGATCGCCGTCGAGCCGATGCTAACCCTCGGCGGGGACGAGACCATGGCCCTGGCCGACGGCTGGACGGTGGTCACAGCCGACGGATCACTGAGCGCGCACTTCGAGCACACGATCGCGGTCACCGAGGACGGTCACGAGGTCCTGACGGCACGCTGAACCCGCTCGATGCATGCGCAGGCCTCGCGACACCCGCACCTCTTGACTGTCGCCGCCTCGCGGTCCGTGATCAACTCACCGGTGTAGGTTTTGGTCGCGGGTGACGGCTCGGACTCAGTGAACTGCGGATCCGGGCCTGGCTAGAGTGCGGTGGACAGACTGAGATGATAGGCAGGCGGATCGCAGGAGTAGGCGCGCTGGTCGTCGCTTCAGCTGTGTTCGCGATCGGGGCCAAGGCGGGCACGGGTCCGAGCGACCCACTGGCGGCGGGCTTCGAGGAGTTGGCCGAAGTGGCGCCGATCCCGGCGGGGATCCGCTCGGACGGCACGATGATCGAACGAGAGCTGGCTTCTCGCGTTGATAGTTGGATGTCTCGAACGGGGGCGTATGAACTTCGAGACGACGAGGTCGCGGAGTGGATGCTCCATCTATGGCGGATCGACCTCCCAGGATCGAGCTTGACCGACCCTCGGTACGCCGGCATACCCGCCGACGATGAGTGGTTGGTCGAGCGGGAACTCCTGGCTCGCCTCCACGCCCTGTGCCTGGAGCTGGGGAGCGACCACCCGATGCGTCAGGAGTTCTGCCCGTCCTCGACGGCTTAGGCTAACCGCACCTCCCGTGGCGCTCGTAACCCGAGCGGGACCCTTGCAGCCTGCGTGGACAGACCGCGCGACCTGCACCTATACTTCCTGTTCGCCCCTGCACGAGGTGTGCTGTTCGCGCGCCCGGGCTCGGGATCCGTTCGAAGACAGGACATCCGAAAGAGTGACGAAGGACGACGCGATCGAGGTGGAGGGCACCGTCGTGGAGCCCTTGCCCAACGCCATGTTCCGGGTCGAATTGGAGAACGGGCATAAGGTGCTCGCACACATCTCGGGCAAGATGCGGATGCACTACATCCGGATCCTGCCGGGGGATCGTGTCCGGGTGGAGCTGTCACCGTACGACCTCACCAGGGGTCGCGTGGTGTACCGGTACAAGTGAGGCAGATATGAAGGTCCGTCCGTCGGTGAAGAAGATCTGCGATCGCTGCAGGGTGATCCGTCGGCGCGGCCGCGTCATGGTGATCTGCACGAACCCACGTCACAAGCAGCGCCAGGGCTGAGGGAGAAGGAGTCACCAGATGGCACGTATCGCCGGCGTCGACCTCCCGCGCGACAAGCGTCTGGACATCGCCCTGCGCTACATCTACGGGGTCGGTCCCACGAGCGCCTACGCGATCGTCGCGGGTGCCGGCATCGAGGGCGGCACCAAGGTCCGCGATCTCTCCGAAGACGAGGTCTCGAAGATCCGGGCGTTCATCGACGCGAATCTCAAGGTCGAGGGTGACCTCCGCCGTGAGGTCGCCCAAGACATCAAACGGAAGATCGAGATTGGGTGCTACCAGGGCATCCGCCACCGCCGTTCCCTGCCGGTGCGCGGCCAGCGTACGCACACGAACGCGCGTACCCGCAAGGGGCCGAAGAAGACCATCGCCGGCAAGAAGAAGGCGACCAAGAAGTAGGGGAGCACCGGTTCCATGGCGAAGCCGAAGACCAAGAAGACGAAACGTCGCGAGAAGAAGAACGTCCCGCACGGGCAGGCGCATATCAAGTCGACGTTCAACAACACCATCGTCACGATCACCGACCTGCAGGGCAACACGCTGTCCTGGGCGAGCGCCGGCAACGTGGGCTTCAAGGGCTCCCGCAAGTCCACGCCGTTCGCGGCGCAGCTCGCAGCCGAGAAGGCGGCGCGCACGGCGCAGGAACATGGTCTGCAGAGGGTCGACGTGTTCGTGAAGGGTCCGGGGTCGGGCCGCGAAACGGCGATCCGATCGCTGGCGGCCACCGGTCTGGAGATCGCCGGGATCCAAGATGTCACACCGGTACCGCACAACGGGTGCCGGCCACGCAAGCGCCGCCGCGTCTAACGCGGCAGCACCCCCGGCCGCATCTGATCCGCGGTCCGGGACGCCCCAAGAGGGCGGGGTCGAAGTGGATGAACCCCCGCCGAGGAGGGATGCACGTTGTTCATCGTCGCGAGACCGCAGATCAGTGAAGACGTTCTTTCGCCGATCAGGTCGAAGTTCACCATCGAGCCGCTCGAACCCGGTTTCGGGTACACGGTCGGCAACTCGCTCCGCCGCACGCTGCTCTCGTCGATCCCCGGGGCCGCCATCTCGGCGGTGAGGATCGACGGGGTGCTCCACGAGTTCACCACCGTCCCCAAGGTCACCGAGGATGTCACCGACATCATCTTGAACCTGAAGGAGCTGGTGGTGCGCTCCGATCTGGACGAGCCCACCACGATCTACCTCAAGTCGAAGGGGCCCGCGGAGGTCACCGCCGGTGACGTCGCTCCGCCGGCCGGCATCGAGATCTTGAACCCCGATCTGCACATCGCCACCATCGGCAAGGGCGGGTCGCTAGAGATGGAGATGACCGTGGAGCGCGGCGTCGGCTACCGCATGGCCGACAAGAACAAGAAGGCCCGCGATCCGATCGGCGTGGTGCCGGTCGACTCGATCTTCTCGCCCGTGCGGAAGGTCTCCTACGCCGTGGAGAACACGCGCGTCGAGCAGATGACCGACCGCGACCGACTGATCCTGGACGTCGAGACCGACGGATCGATGTCTCCACGTGAGGCGCTCGCTTCGGCGGGGGGAACCCTCCTGGAACTGGTCCAGTTGTTCTCGGACCTGGCCGAAGCCGCCAGCGTTTCGGTGGGACCTGCGGAGGACGAGGAGGTTCCCGGTGACTACCAGATCACCATCGAGGAGCTGAACCTGTCCGTGCGCTCCTACAACTGCCTCAAGCGCGAGGGCATCAACGCCGTGGGCGATCTGATCCAGAAGTCCGAAGGCGAGCTGATGGACATCCGCAACTTCGGGCAGAAATCCATCGACGAGGTCAAGCTCAAGCTCGAAGAGCTGGGCCTGGGCCTTCGGGAGGAGTGAGCCGCCCGTGCCCACTCCCAAGAAGGGTCCTCGCCTCGGGGGCGGTCCTGACCACCAGCGGCTGATCCTGACGACGCTGGCGAAGCAGCTGTTCACGCACGAGGCCATCGACACCACGGTCGCCAAGGCCAAGGTGCTGCGCCCGTACGTGGAGAAGCTCATCACCAAGGCGCGCAAGGGTGACCTGGCCTCGCGTCGCGAGGTGCTCAAGGACATCCCCGATCGCGAGATCGTTGCGCTGCTGTTCCACGAGATCGCGCCGCGTTTCGAGGGACGTCAAGGCGGCTATACGCGGATCCTCAAGCTAGGCCCGCGCAAGGGCGATGGCGCCGAGATGGCCCGCATCGAACTCGTCGTGAAAGGCGAGTAGCTCACAGGCTTCGACCTCGAAGGCCCGGGCCGCAGGCCCGGGCCTTCGTCGTAGCCTGGGCCCGTGACGGAGCGGACGATCAGGCTCGACCTCGCCTACGACGGGACCGGGTTCCGGGGTTGGGCCGCACAGGGTGATCCGTCCATCCGGACGATCGAGGGCACGTTGTCGGATCATCTCGAGCGGATCCTCCGCGAGCGGCCACGACTGTCCGTGGCGGGCCGCACGGACGCGGGGGTGCACGCACGGGGGCAGGTCGCGTCGTTCGTGGTGGACACACGCGTCACGCCCCAGCGTCTGCAGGCGGCCTTGAACTCCGCGGTGGCGCCCGAGGTGGTGATCACGCGCGCGTCGGTCGCGCCGGCGGGGTTCGATGCCCGCTTCTCGGCGAGCGCTCGCGAGTATCGGTACGTGATCGATACCGCGCCCCTTCCCGATCCGTTCGATGCTCGGTTCGCCTGGCACCGTCCAGGTGCGCTCCGTGTTCCGGCCATGCGCCAAGCCGCTCGGTCGTTCGTGGGCGAGCACGACTTCTCGGCGTTCTGCCGGCACCCCGGTGAGGGACGATCGGCCGTGCGGGAGATCCAACGGTTCACCGTGGGCGGTACCGGCGCGAGCGTGGAGATCCGCATCCGCGCGAACGCGTTCGTGCACCAGATGGTCCGCTCCTTGGTGGGCACGATGGTCGCGGTGGGAGAGGGCAGGATGGCGGCCGCGGACGCCGAGGCGATCCTCGCGGCCCGGGATCGCTCTGCAGCGTCATCTCCGGCTCCCACGCGTGGGTTGACCCTCGAACGGGTGGTCTACGGTCGCCGTACCTTCGCGTAGCGGGTTCGAGAGCGCCCTCTGGGGTGACGGATAGATCGAACAGTGTCGATATGTCGCCCATGGCGTTGCGGCTCATCCAGGAGATCGACGAGGCCTGCTGCGTGCCCGTCGTCGCCGCACCGTTGGGGGATGCCGAAGCCGAACGTCTCGCGGATGCGCTCAAGGTGGTTGCCGACCCGGCCCGCCTTCGATCGTTGAGCCTGTTGGCCGCGGACGGAGGCGAGGTGTGCGTCTGTGATCTGACCGATCCGCTGGCGCTGTCCCAACCGACCGTCTCGCACCACCTGAAGGTGCTGCACGACGCGGGGATCGTGGCTCGGGAGAAGCGCGGGCGATGGGTCCACTACCGGCTGGTCCCCGCTCCGCTCGAGTTGCTGCGTGACGCTCTCGATCCGGCGGCGTGGAAGGGGACGGTATGAGCGATCTCCGGGAGGACGTGCGCGAACGGTACGCGCTCGAGCGGCCAGGACGGTCCTGCAGGGCGCAGGCGCTGCGGAGGATGAGTGCGGCGACGGCTCGTGCGACCCCTCCGAAGGCCTCGGGCTGCAGATCTACGATGCCCACGAGCGCGAAGCCTGCCCGAAGAGGCGGTCCTCGCGAGCCTCGGGTGCGGCAACCCCACCGCGGTGGCCGACCTGCGCGAAGGCGAGACCGTCCTGGATCTCGGCTCGGGCGGCGGCATCGATGTCTCGCTCTCCGCCCAGCGCGTGGGACCCACGGGGAAGGCCTACGGCCTCGACATGACCGAGGAGATGCTCCGACTGGCGCGGGAGAACGCCGAGCGGGCCGGAGCGACGATCGTCGAGTTCCCCCGGGGCTGATAGAAGACGTGCCGCTCCCCGACGCCAGAGTGGACGTGGTCATCTCGAACTGTGTGATCGATCTCTCCACCGACAAGCCGGCGGTCATCCGTGAGATCGCGCGCGTGCTCCGGGCGGGGGGAAGGGTCGGCATCAGCGATGTCGTGGCCGAGGACCACCTCACGGCGGAGGACCGGCAACGGCGCGGATCTTACGTGGGGTGCATCGCCGGTGAGCTCTCGTTCGCGGAGTATCGGTCGTTGCTGGAGCGAGCGGGGTTCGAAGAGGTCGAGATCACGCCGACCCACGAGCTCACCGACGGCATGCACGGCGCCATCGTTCGTGCCCGTAGGCCGGCGTGATCGAAGCGGGTCCTTCTACGTCACCGTGAACGCCAGGCGCATGCCCTTCTCGTAATGGGCTTCGACCTCATCGGCGTCGTAGATGTTGCAGATCAAGACGTAGGCGCCGGCTTCGAGGTCGAGGGTCAGGGACTCGGTGTTCCCCGGGTCGAATCCGGCGATCTCGTCGATCGCCTCGATGCCCTCGCCCGCCTCGTCGACGCTGCCGTCGTCCTTGGTAGGCAGAGCGGTCGGATCGAGGTCGGTCTTGATCACCACCATCTCGTGGATGTCATCCGGGCCGTTGTTCGTCGCTTCGAAGGTGACGCTTCCCGCCGCGACGGTCGCCGGGACCGCTGTGATGGCGAACTCCTGCAGTGTGACGGCGACCGTCCCGCCGCCGCCCCCGCTCGGAGCGGACGAGTCGCTCCCGCACGCTGCGAGCGCGACGACCGCAAGAACGCCTGCGGCTACGATGCGTGGTCGTACCATGAACCCTCCTCCATCTCGCCGGCACCGGCGGGGCGCCGGTCTCCGAGGCCACGGCGGCGGAGCGGCCTCGCGGCGCGATGCTACGCCTTTTGACGTGGGCACGTTCTCGCAGGTAGCATGCCTATCCGGTCGGCCCGCCTGGGCCGGCACTTCCACGTAGGAACCCCTTTTCGCGTATGAAGACCTACTCACCCAAGCCGGATCACATCGAGCACCGCTGGTACGTGCTGGACGCCAGCGGGCAGGTCCTCGGCCGCCTGGCGACCCAGGTAGCGACCCTGCTGCGGGGCAAGCACAAGCCGATGTTCGCCCCGCACATGGACACGGGCGACCACGTCATCATCATCAACGCCGACAAGATAGAACTGACGGGCAACAAGGCCACGGACAAGTTCGCCTACCGCCACTCCGGTTACCCGGGCGGCATCACAGCGGTCTCCTACGGTGACCTCCTGTCCTTGCGGCCGATCGCGGCCGTCGAGAGGGCGGTGCGAGGGATGCTGCCGAAGAACACGCTCGGCCGCCAGATGCTCAAGAAGTTGCACGTGGTTGCTGGACCGGAGCATCCCCACGCCGCACAGCAGCCGGTCTCTCTCGCGGTGGGGGAGCGCCCCGTGTGGGAGGGCTTGCCCGCACCGAGCGCCACACCGTTGAAGGCGGAGAAGCCAGTCACGAAGCCGGAAGCAACGACCGCCGAAGCCAAGGCTGAAGCGACGACCGCGAAACCGAAGGCGAAGGCGACGACCGCGAAGCCGAAGGCGAAGAAGGCCGCGCCGACGAAGGCGCCCGAGACTCCCGAGGAGTAACCAGACGTGCCTGTCACCGACAAGCTCATCACGGGACGCCGCAAGGAAGCGGTCGCGCGCGTCCGTCTCGTGGCGGGGTCCGGAGCCTTCTCCGTCAACGGCCGTCACATCGACGAGTTCTTCCCGACCCGGGTCCTTCGCATGGTCGCCCGTTCTCCGCTCGTGTCCATCGGTCGTGAGAAGGACTTCGATGTCGTAGCCACGGTGAAGGGCGGCGGGGTCGCAGGGCAAGCGGGCGCGGTGCGCTTGGGTGTGGCCCGTTCCTTGCTCGAGGTCGATCCCGAACTCCGGGCCCAGCTGAAGGCCGAGGGTTACCTCAGGCGCGACGCGCGAGAGAAGGAGCGTCGCAAGTACGGGCTCAAGAAGGCCCGGAAGGCGCCGCAGTATTCCAAGCGCTAGTCCGCGTCGCTCTCGGCGGGCTCGAACACGTCGTCATCGTTGATCGCGAACGCGCCGGACTCCACCGCGTCCACCAGCGCCTTCGCGCGGATCGCGTCCGGTTCCGGGACGAAGAGGTAGACGGGTCCCACGCGGTAGGGGCCCTCGCCCTCGCCCTTCGCGAGCACGGCGATGTCCTCCGCCTGCAGGCGTGCTCGCATCAGCTCGGCGGCGAACGTGTCCCCGCTCGCATAGACCCGGACCAGGTCGCTCATCCCGACATCGTCGCACACGTGGCGGCCCACGTCCGACCGGCGTCGATCCAGGCCGGGTAGCCTTGCGGCGTGGTGCCGTCCGTCCTGTTCGTCTGCGTCCACAACGCCGGACGATCGCAGATGGCCGCAGCGCTCCTGGCGCGGCATGCGGGTGAACGTATCGATGTGCGCTCGGCAGGAACCATGCCGTCCGAAACCCTGCACCCGACGGTCATACGATCGATGGCCGAGATCGGCGTCGACGTTGCCGAGGAGCGTCCGAAGGCACTCACCACCGAGGCCGTGGAGGTGGCCGATGTCGTCATCACGATGGGCTGCGGCGACGCATGCCCGGTCTTCCCCGGGAAGCGATACCTGGATTGGCAACTGGACGACCCGTCCGGACTTCCCCTCGAGGCGGTCGGTGTCATCCGTGACCAGATCGACGGGCTCGTTCGCGAGCTCATCGATGAACTGCTCGGCTGAGCCGCGCCGAGCCTGCGGTAGGGTGCCGCCTCATGGGACGGCTCTTCGGCACCGACGGCGTGCGCGGCCTGGCCGGTACCGAACTGACCGCGGATCTCGCCCGTGACCTGGGGGTCGCGGCGGTCCGCGTCCTCGGTCACAGGGCTGGGCCCCGGCCCGCCTTCGTGGTGGGTCGTGATCCCCGCTCCTCGGGCGTATGGCTGGAGTCGGCGCTCGTCGAGGGCATCACGTCGGCCGGCGGCGATGCGTGGCTCGCTGGGGTCGAGCCGACGCCCGCGATCGCGTTCCTGACGATTGATCTGGGGGCATCGAGCGGGATCGTCATCTCCGCGTCGCACAACCCCCCCGAGTACAACGGCATCAAGCTCTTCTCCTCCGCCGGGATGAAGCTCTCCGACGCGCTCGAGGACAAGATCGAGGCCGCCATGACCGAGCAGTGGGGCGAGCACGCCTCTGGAGAAGTGCGCCAGCTTTCCGAGGAGGGCCGGGAGCGCTATCTGGGGCATCTGCTGGACTCGGCGTTGACGCGGCTCGATGGGATGCGGGTGGTCGTCGATTGCGCGAACGGTTCTGCGTCGGTGCTTGCTCCGGAGGTCCTTCGGCGCCTGGGTGCCGATGTCACCGCCATCAACGCCGAGCCCGACGGATCCAACATCAACGACGGGTGTGGGGCGCTACATCCCGACGTCGTCGCCGCCGCGGTCGTGCGCCTCGGCGCCGCCGCCGGCGTGTCTCATGACGGAGACGCGGATCGAGCTCTGTTCGCCGACGCCGAGGGCAACGTGATCGACGGTGACCAGGTCCTGGCGGCGTGTGCCATCGCGATGAAGGCGGATGGCTCGCTGGGCGGGGATGCGGTGGTGGGTACCGTCATGTCGAACGTCGGCTTCCTCCGCGCCATGCAGCGGGAGCGTATCCGCGTGGTCCAGGCGGCCGTGGGGGACCGCTACGTGCTCGAGGCGATGGAGGCCAACGGCATCTCGCTCGGCGGCGAACCGAGCGGACACGTGATCTTCCGATCCCATGCGAGTACCGGCGACGGTCTCTTGACCGCGGTACGGTTCTTGTCGCTCGCGGCTGAGCGGGGTACGACCGTCGGGGACCTCGCCGCCGTGATGCGCCGCTTCCCGCAAGTGATGCTGAACGTGACCGTGCGCGACCGGGAGGCCTTGTCCGGGGCGGAACCGGTGTGGGAGGCGGTCTCCGGTGCCGAGGGCGAGCTCGGTGACCGTGGTCGTGTGCTCGTGCGGGCGAGCGGGACGGAGCCGCTCGTCCGGGTCATGGTCGAAGCCGAGACGCAGGACGAAGCCCGCACGCACGCGGAGTCGATCGCAGACGTGGTGCGGGCGGAGCTCGGCTGAGGTCCAACCCGCCGCGGAGGCACCGGGTACCCTGGGAGCTACATGTGCGGCATCGTCGGCTACGTGGGTCCCGACGAGGCGCTCCCGATCGTCCTGGAGGGTCTCCGCAGGCTCGAATACCGCGGGTATGACTCCGCCGGTGTCGCCGTGGTCGTCCCCGAGGGTATGGCGATCCGGCGCCGGGCCGGCAAGTTGAGTGAGCTCGAAGTGGCGCTCGCGGCCGACCCCGCGCCGGCCGGTACCACCGCGATGGGTCACACGAGGTGGGCGACGCACGGGGCGCCGACCGACGCGAACGCTCATCCGCACACCGACTGTTCGGGCAGCGTCGCCGTGATCCATAACGGCATCGTGGAGAACCACCAAGCCTTACGTGCCCGCCTCGAGAAGGCGGGGCATACCTTCACCTCCGAGACGGACACCGAGGCGGTCGCGCATCTGATCGAGGACGCGCTCACCGCTGGAGCCACGTCACTCACGGAGGCCGTTCGCGTGGTGCTCCGTGTCATGGAGGGCGCCTACTCCCTCGTCGTGCTCTCGGCGGCGTTCCCCGACGAGATGGTGGGCGTGAAGGTCTCCTCGCCGATGGTGGTGGGCTTGGGCGAGGGCGAGACCATCCTCGCTTCCGACATCCCCGCCGTCCTGGGGAGAACGCGGACGGTCGTGCCGCTCGCCGAGGGGCAGATCGCCTCGATCAGCCCTGCCGGCCTCAGCCTGACGGACGTCGATGGCAACGCCGTCGCGATCGAGCCGATCCAGGTCGACTGGGACGTCGCGGCGGCGCAGAAGGGCGGGTACGAGTTCTTCATGCGCAAGGAGATCGACGAGCAGCCCTCGGCGATCCGCGACACGCTGGCGGGGCGCACGGTGGATGGCCGTCTCGTCATGGACGAGCTGCACATCTCCGACGACGTGTTGCGCGAGGTGTCCAAGGTCTTCGTGGTGGCGTGTGGCACGGCGTTCCACTCGGGGATGGTGGCGAAGTACGCGATCGAGCACTGGACGCGGCTCCCGGTGGAGATCGAGATCGCGAGCGAGTTCCGCTACCGCGATCCGGTCCTCGGACCCGACACGCTCACGCTCGCCGTCTCCCAGTCCGGGGAGACGATCGACACGCTGGAGGCGGCCCGTCATGCGGCGAGGCAGGGCTCGCACGTCATCGCGGTGACCAACACGGTCGGGTCATCGCTCGCGCGCGAGGCGGCCGGCGTGTTGTACATGCACGCCGGTCCCGAGATCGGCGTGGCGGCATCGAAGACGTTCGCGACGCAGATGGTCTCGCAGTATCTGGTGGCCCTGTATCTCGCACAGGTCCGTGGGTCGATGTTCCCCGAGGAGATCGCCGCGGTGCTGGCCGACCTGGACGGGCTCCCGGAGAGGGTGGAGCGGGCGATCGCCCTGGAGCCGGAGGTCATGGCCATCGCCGAACGACTGCGCGATGCCCCGGACGTGCTGTTCATCGGGCGTCACACCGGCTATCCCGCCGCGCTCGAGGGGGCATTGAAGCTGAAGGAGCTGTCCTATCAACACGCCGAGGGGTTCCCGGCAGGTGAGTTGAAGCACGGCCCCATCGCGCTGATCGAAGGCGGCGTACCCGTGGTCGCGGTCGCCACGACCTGCCACGTCCTGCCGAAGATGCGCTCCAACATCCAAGAGGTCCGCGCGCGCGGCGCGCGCGTGATCGCGGTCATCACCGAGGGCGATGCCGAGACGGCGTCGCTCGCCGATCACGTGCTCGAGGTGCCCGAGACACCCGAACTGCTGTCTCCTGTGGTCGTGATCGTGCCGCTGCAGTTGCTCGCCTACCACCTCGCCGTGCTGCGCGGCTGCGATGTCGATCAACCGCGGAACCTGGCGAAGAGCGTCACCGTGGAGTGAGCCATGCGGCGTCGGATCGCGCGGCTGGTGATCGCTCTGGTGTTCTCGGTGGCATCACTCGCGATCGTCATCACACCGGCGTCCGCGTGTTCCTGCGTCTCCCGGCCGGCGGGGAAGATCCTCCGGGGTGCCGACGCGGTCCTCGTGGGCGAGGTGGTCGGCGATCGGCTCGTGCAGGACGGCACGATCCAGCGTGTCCGGGTGGATGAGGTGTTCGTCGGAACGCTCCCGCCCGAGATCGAGGTGTATGCGGCGATAGGCCCCGGGATCGTGGATACGTGCTCGGTGTTGTTCTCCGGTGGCCACGAGGTGGCCATGGTGCTCGAGGAGGATGCGCCGGGCCGATTGTCGCAGAGCCTCTGCTCGATGCTGAGCGTCGATGACGTGCGGCGGCTGGGGGGGACGCCGCGCCCGCCCGATCCGGACGCCATCGCGCCCACGCAGCCCCCCCCGGTCGTGGGCACCGACGCGGAGGACGACGCACTTCTCGCGTGGTGGCAGGTCGTGGGCCTCGGGGCGCTCGCCGCGGCCGCGCTGATCGGAGGGTCGACCCTCGCCGGCCTCCGGCGAGCCCGGCGGGTCGGTACGGCGTCCCTGCCCGAGGAGGCTCCGCCGCCGGAGCAGGCGGGATAGGACCGGCGGCCGCGAGCCGCTAGCCTTGGCATCGTGGACATCGCGGGACTCGGCGTCGACATCTGTGAGATCGCGCGGATGGAGCAAGCCCTCGGCCGTCATCCGAGCATGCGCGCTCGCGTGTTCACGTCCGAGGAGATCGCCTACTGCGACTCGAAGGCCCGTCCGGCGGAGTCCTACGCGGGTCGATTCGCTGCCCGGGAGGCCACGATCAAGGCGCTCGGAGGCTATCGCGGCAAGCTGTGGCAGGACATCAGCGTGACCCGGCATCCGAGCGGCGCCCCCTCCATCGCCCTGGCCGGCAATGCGAAAGCGCGTGCCGAGGCGCTGGGGGTCACGCGGATCTTGATCACGTTCACCCACGAGAAGACGAACGCGGTGGCGTTCGCGGTGGCGGTGCGGGACTGACATGCGCCCGGTCATGAGTCCGGCGGAGGCCGAGGAGCTGGATATCGCCACGCAGGGGCGAGGTATCGACGCCGAGACGCTCCGGGAGCGCGCCGGGTGGGCGGTGGCCCGGGCCGCGGCAGACGTGGCCGGTGGCACGTACGGTCGTCGAGCCGTGATCGTTAGCGGGAAGGGGAACAACGGCGCCGACGGTGTCGTGGCCGCGAGGCATCTGACGCGCTGGGGGATGAAGGTCTCGGTGGTGCGGCTGCCGGGCGCGGACGTCCGGATCCTCGTCCGGGAGCTCGCGCGGGCCGACCTGGGGGTCGACGCGATCTTCGGAACCGGGTTCCGCGGTGCTCCTGCGGGAGAGTGGGCGGACGCGATCGAGGTGCTCGGCGGTGCGCCATGCCCCGTGATCGCGGTCGACATCCCGAGCGGCGTCGACGGGGCGACCGGCGCGGTCCCCGGTCCGGCCGTGGCGGCCCGACTGACCGTCACCTTCGGGGCGCCGAAGCTCGGCGCCGTGCTCATGCCCGGTGCGGCGCTCGTGGGGGACCTGCGGGTCGTCGACATCGGGTTCCCCGACGACCTCATCCCGCGCGCGGTGGGCCTCACCGAGCCTGACGACGTGCATATGGCGATCGGCGAACGCGAGATGGACGCGCACAAGAAGCGGAGCGGGGTGGTCATGGTGGTGGCCGGTTCCCGCGCGATGCCCGGGGCCGCGCGGTTGGTCGCCGGGGCCGCCCTGCGGGTGGGAGCGGGGTACGTGGTCATGGCGGCCCCGGCGTCGGCCCTGGAGCGATGCGCCGCCGGGTTGCCGGAGGCCGTCACGCTCCCCCTGGCCGAGACGGAGGAGGGCACCGTGGACGAGCGGGCGCTCGATGTGGTGCTCGAGCGCGCTGCCGCGGGCGTGCACGCGCTCGCCGTCGGTCCGGGTCTGTCGGCCCACCCCTCGACCCGGGCGTTCATCCGCGCGCTCCTGCGTGAGGCGCCGGTCCCCGTCGTGCTCGACGCCGCCGGCCTGAACGCGTTCGCAGGGGAGGCATCCGCACTGGCCGACAGGAAGGCGGATGCCGTGGTGACGCCTCACCGTGGCGAGGCCGCTCGCCTCGGCGTGGGCGACGAGGACTCGCTGCGTGCCGCACGATCGCTCGCCCAGGTGACGAACGCCGTCGCGCTCGTCAAGGGCGCCCGCTCCGTCATCGCCGAGCCCGCAGGACGAGCGCGGATCAACGTCACGGGAACACCGGCGCTCGCGACCGCGGGGACGGGGGACGTGCTGACGGGTGCGATCGCTGGGCTCCTGGCGCGCGGGCTGACGCCGTTCGACGCGGCGTGGGCCGGGGCCTATGTCCATGGGCTCGCGGGGACCTACGCGGGCAGGGACGAAGGCGAAGGCGCCGTGGCGGGCGATGTCGCAGACCGTCTGCCCGAGGCGATCGCCGCGGTGAGGCGACAGGCATGACGAGGCTGCGCGCTACCGTCGCGGTGGTGGACCTCGGAGCGATCCGGCACAACGCGGGCGTGCTCAAGCCGGCAGGCGCAGGACTGATGGCCGTCGTGAAGGCCGACGGCTATGGCCACGGCGCGGCGCAGGTGGCGCGCGCGGCGCTACAGGGCGGCGCGACCTGGCTCGCTGTCGCTCTCGTGGAAGAGGGCCTCGCCCTGCGTGAAGCAGGACTCGAGGCGCCTATCCTGCTGCTCTCGGAGGCGCCGCCCGGCGCCGAGGCGCTCGCGGTCGCGGCGCGCCTCACACCGACCATCTACACCGAGACCGCGCTCGCACGACTCGCTGCGGCCGCTCGCGGCGCTCCGATCGCCGTGCATGTCAAGGTCGACACGGGGATGCATCGGGTGGGTGTGTGGCCGGCGGAGGACGCCGTCGCGTTCCTGCTACGGGTTCGCGAGCAGGGGCTGGACGTGGAGGGCCTCTGGACACACTTCGCCTCCAGCGAGGACGATCCGGGAACCACGGCCGCGCAGTTGGCACTGTTCACCTCGGTGGTCGATGCCGCCCGCGCTGCGGGTGTGGGACCCAGCATCGTGCACGCTGCGAACAGCGCCGCGACGATCCTGCATCCCGAGACCCACTTCGACATGGTCCGCTCGGGCATCGCGCTGTACGGGGTGCCTCCCGCGCCGGGCGTCGGAGCGGACCTGGGGCTCGAGCCCGCGCTCTCCTGGCGCACGGGGGTCGCCTCTGTCAAGCGGCTCCGCGCCGGGGAGCGACTCTCGTACAACCTGCGCTACGCCATGCCCGCCGACGGCTGGGTCGCCACGCTCCCGGTCGGGTACGCGGACGGCTACCCCAGACCTGCATCGGGGAGCGCGAGCGTGCTGGTCGGTGGTGAACGCCGGACCGTGGCCGGCACCGTGACGATGGATCAGATGATGGTCGACCTGGGCGAGCGCCGCGCCGCGCCCGGTGATGAGGTGGTCTTGCTCGGCCGGCAGGGTGATGAGCGGATCGATGCCTGGGACGTGGCTGGGTGGGCCGGCACCATCGGCTACGAGGTCCTCACGGGCGTGGGCGCCCGGGTGCCGCGGGAGTACGTCGGATGACGCGCCCACTGGCTGCAGCAGCCGCCGAGGCCGCGGGCTGTACGCGATGCGCGCTGGCGGGCACGCGCACGCAGGTGGTCTTCGGTGCCGGGGATCCTCAGGCGGATCTGATGTTCATCGGAGAAGCACCCGGCATGCACGAGGACCGGCAGGGGGAGCCGTTCGTGGGTGCGGCCGGCCAGCTGCTCACGCGGATGCTCGGCGAGATCGGCCTGCGTAGAGCCGACGCCTACATCGCCAACGTCATCAAGTGCCGGCCACCCGGCAACCGGGACCCGCTGCCCGGCGAGATCGAAGCCTGCACCCCATGGCTCGTGGAGCAGATCTCGTTGATCCAGCCGAACGTCCTCGTCACGCTCGGGAATTTCGCCACGAAGTTCGTGCTGCAGACCCAGCGAGGGATCACGTCGATGCGCGGGTCGGTGTATCCGTGGCAGGGACGGCAGGTGATCCCCACGTTCCATCCCGCTGCCATCTTGCGGGGCGGCGGCGAGAAGAGCCGACAGTTCCAGGACCTTCGCGAGGACTTCGACCTGATCCGGCGAACCCTGGATCGCGCGGCAGCACTCGCGGCCGATCCGGTCGCGGCCCAGGCTCCGAACGACGACGTGCCCCCCGACGAGCAACTGGAGTTGTTCTGATGGAGATGGTCGCATCGACGGTGAGCGCCGCTGCCACCCGCGAGGCCGGGGCGGCCTTGGCAGACCTGCTCGAGCCCCGTGACGTCCTGGTGTTGACCGGTGACCTCGGTGCTGGAAAGACGACGCTGACGCGAGGCATCGCCGAAGGACTCGGCGCGTCGGAGCACGTCCAGTCCCCGACGTTCACGCTCGTGCGCGAGTACCTGAGTGGCCGTCTGCCCGTTGCCCACGTCGACGTGTACCGCCTGCGGCAGATGCAGGATGTCGTCGACCTGGCGCTGGAGGAGCTCGACGGGGGCATGACCGGCGTGATCATCGTCGAGTGGGGTGACGCGATCGAGGACCTGCTGCCGGGGGAGCATCTGCGCGTCGAGCTCACCGCGCCCGACCCCCTGAGCGAGGACCGGCGGATCGAACTGTGCGCGGAGGGACCCTCCTGGGTGAAGCGGTGGGACCGACTCCGGTCATCCTTGCGCGCGTGGGAGGTCCCGGCGTGAACGTCGTCGGGATCGATACCTCGACGCCGCAGGTGTCGGTCGCCATCGGTGATGAGCAGAGGATGCTCGGACGCATCCAGGTGGCGGGCAAAGCGCGGCAGGAGTCTGTCACCCCGGTGCTGCAGCAGCTCCTCGCATGGACCGGGCTCGAGATGTCGCAGATCGCCGGGTTCGCGGTCGGTATCGGCCCCGGCTTGTTCACGGGGCTGCGCGTCGGGGTGCAGACGGCGAAGACGTTGGCACAGGTGACGAAGACACCGATCGTGGCGATCCCGAGCATCGACGCGCTCGCCTACCCGCATCGGTTCACCCACAGGACCGTGGCCGCCGTGATCGACGGCCGGCGCGGCGAGGTCTTCTTCGCTTTCTACCGGGCGGTGCCGGGGGGACTCATGCGACAGACCGAGCCCGAGGTGGCCCGGCCCGAGCATCTGGCCGCTGCACTCCAGGCGATCCCGGGCGATGTGCTCGCGGTCGGCGACGGTGCCATCCTGTACCGAGACGTGCTCCGCGAGGTGGGGGGGCACGTCGAGTTCGGCTCGGCGGCGTCTGCGCACCCCGACGCAGCCTCCCTGGTCGAACTCGCAGCGCCTCGCCTGCTCCGGGAAGAACACGACAAGGTTCACGAGGTCGTGCCGATGTACCTGAGGAAGTCCGATGCTGAGATCACGTGGGATCGCCGAAGCGGGTAGCACCCGGCTCGAGATCGCCAAGATGCGCCGCCGTCACCTGCGCGGCGTGATGGCGATCGAGCGCCAGGCGTACGCGCGCCCATGGAGCCCCAACCTGTTCGTGGCCGAGATGACCGAGCCCAGCAACCGCAACTACCTGGTGGCCAAGATCGACCGCGAGGTGGCGGGGTACGCCGGTCTGATCTGCTACGGCGAGGAGGCCCACATCACCAACGTCGCGGTCGACCCCATGCTGCAAGGACACGGCGTGGCGCACCGCCTCCTGCTGGAGCAGGTCGACGCGGCGACCGGTCTGGGCGGTCACGCGATCTCCCTCGAGGTCCGCATCACGAACTGGCGCGCCCAACGCCTCTACGGCCGCTTCGGGTTCCGCCCGGCGGGGATCCGGCGCAACTACTACGCGGAGCTGCACGAAGACGCGCTGATCATGTGGACCGACGACATCCGCACCCCGGCCTACCGCGAGCGCATGCAACGGATCGCGAGTGCCCTGCCCGTGGGTGTCCGCCCGGCGTGATCACCCTCGGCATCGAGACCTCGTGCGACGAAACCGCCGTCGCCGTCCTGGAGGATGGCTCCACCGTCCGGTCCAACCTCATCGCGGCCCAGGTGCACCTGCACGAACGGTTCGGGGGCGTCGTCCCGGAGGTGGCCGCGAGGGCACACGTCGAGGCGCTCAACCCGCTGCTCGAAGAAGCCCTCGGCGCGGCTGAGGTGGATTTCGGCGATCTGGACGGGGTGGCTGTGACCGTCGGGCCGGGCTTGGTGGGGGCGTTGCTGGTCGGGATGGCCGCGGCGAAGTCGATCGCACTCGCGACCGGGGTCCCGTTGATCGGGGTGAACCACCTGGAGGGGCACTACTGGGCCAACTTCCTGGTGCACGGCATGCTCGAGCCCCCCTACGTCGCCCTCATCGTGAGCGGCGGCCACACGATGCTCGTCCACGTCGCGCAGGTGCACCATCACGAGCTCCTGGGACAGACGCTCGACGACGCCGCCGGGGAGGCGTTCGACAAGGTGGCCCGCCTCCTCGGTCTCGGATTCCCCGGTGGTCCCGCCATCGACGCGATGGCGCGCGACGGTGACCCCGCGGCGATCGCGTTCCCGCGCGCGATGGCAGGCTCCTCGGACCTGGATTTCTCGTTGAGTGGCCTCAAGACGGCCGTGCTCCGGTACGTGCAGGCCGAGCAGGCGGCGGGGAGAGACCTTCACCTGCCCGACATCGCGGCGTCGTTCCAAGAGGCGATCGTCGACGTACAGGTGAGCAAGACCATCGAAGCGGCCCATACCTGCGGCGTCGGGACGGTCCTGCTCGGAGGTGGAGTCGTCGCGAACAGCCGTCTGCGGGAGCGGCTCCTGGCCGACGGAGCGGCCGCGGGCCTGCAGATCTTCGTCCCGCCGCTCGACCTCTGCACGGACAACGCTGCGATGATCGCGTGCGTGGGGGCGGCGAGGTTGGCTCGCGGGGAACGAACCTCGTTGGACATCGCCGCGGATCCCAACCTAAGGTTGGCGCCGTGACGACCGTCCTGGTGACCGGGGGGGCCGGGTTCATCGGCTCCAACCTGGCCGACCGGCTCCTGGCTGAAGACCATCGCGTGATCGCGGTGGACGACCTGTCCACGGGACGGATCGCCAACCTCGCGGAGGCTCGCGGCTACGGCAAGGCCTACACCTTCTTCAACATGGACGTGCGAGCCGAGGGCCTGCTTCCCCTCTTCGAGCGTCATCGCCCCGAGGTCGTCTTCCACCTCGCCGCCCAGGCGGGGGTGCGGCCTTCGCTGGAGGATCCATCGCACGACGCCAGCGTCAACATCATGGGCACGCTCAACCTGCTGACGTGCGCACACGCGGTGGGCGTGCGCAAGGTGGTCTTCGCCGCGAGCGGTGGAACCCTCTACGGCGAGCCCAAGCGGATCCCGGCGAAGGAATCGGCCGCCCAGAGCTCACATCCCCTCAGCCCGTACGGTGTCTCGAAGAAGGTGGTCCTCGACTACCTCGCCTTCTTCCAGCGGTACCGGGGCCTGGACTTCACGGCCCTGGCGTTGGCCAACGTCTACGGACCCCGCCAGGATCCGTTCGGCGAGGCCGGCGTGATCGCGCTGTTCGCCTCGGCGATGCTCGCCGGGAAGACCCCCGTCATCTTCGGCGATGGCAACCAGACGCGGGACTACGTGTTCGTGGACGATGTCGTGCACGCGTTCGCCCAGGCGATGGATCGTGGCTCGGGCAAGACCGTGAACATCGGGACGGGACTCGAGACCAGCGTGAACGGTCTGTACCGCCTCCTCGCGGACATCACGGGGTTCGCGGGCGACCCCGAGCACGGCGCGCTGCCGTCCGGGGAGCTCCGCCGGAGCGCTCTGGACATCGCGAGCGCCTCGAGCGCGATCGCATGGAAACCTTGGACCCACCTCGAGGATGGGCTCGCGGAGACGGTCGCGTACCTCAAGGGGGTTTGACGGAGCTCGACCGAGCGGATCGGTCGGAGCTCAAGATCTCGGGGTAGCCTCTCGCGCGTGCCTGAGCCCGCCGGACCCGGAAGCACGTTCGCGATCCACGTCGCCGACCTCGTCCTGGATGAGGGCGTCCTCGATCCCGCCACCGTGCTGGAAGGCTCGCCCAGGGTGACCGAAGCGCTGCTCTGGTCCTCCGCCGACGGCCGCGTGCTCCGAGGCGTGTGGGAGATCACGGAAGGCACCGTGATCGACGTGGAGCAAGACGAGGTCTTCATCGTCGTCCACGGGAGGGCGACCATCGAGGTCGAGGGCGGGGAGACCTTGGAGGTCGAACCGGGCGACATGGCGGTGCTCGCGCGCGGGGCGCGGACCCGCTGGACGGTGCACGAAACGCTCCGCAAGGTCTATCAGATCACCCTGGCGGACGTGAGCGGGTGACGTCGTCCGAGCCGTGGATCGACGCGGCGCTCGCCGACGCTTCCCCCGTGCCGTTCTGGCTCGATCGAACCGACCGCCCGGAGCCTCGGCCGCCGCTCGCGGGCGATACCTCCGCGGACCTGGCCGTCGTCGGAGGCGGGTTCACCGGGCTCTGGACAGCGATCCACGCGAAGGAGGAAGACCCCGGACGCGACGTGATCCTCGTGGAAGGCGAGCGGATCGCCTTCGGGGGGAGCGGCCGGAACGGTGGCTTCTGCGAAGCCTCGCTGACCCACGGGCTTCCCAACGGGATCCGGCGTTTCCCCGACGAGATCGACGAGATCGATCGGCAAGGCCGGGCGGCATTCGACGGGTTGCGCGACACGCTCGAGCGCTACGACATCGACTGTGACTGGGAGCCGACAGGGACCCTCATGGTCGCGCGCGAGCCGCACGAGGTGCAGTGGTGCGCGCACGCCGTCGAGCGAGCGGTGGCGCACGGTCATGGATCGGTCCTCTTCGATGAGGAGGCGGTGCGAGCGGAGGTCGGCTCCCCCACCTATCTCGGGGGGATGTGGATCAAGGGCCTCGGCGCGCAGGTGGACCCTGCACGGCTCGCATGGGGGCTCGCCGAGGCCGCGGCGGGGCTCGGGGTGCGGATCCACGAGTTCACCCCCGTGCACGCGATGTCGCCGGAGGGTGACGGCGTATCGCTCGCCACGGGGCGAGGCCGGGTCCACGCGCGCAGGGTGGTGCTCGGGACGAACGCGTTCCCACCGCTCGTTCGCCGCATACGCAGCTACGTCGTGCCAGTCTACGACTACGTCTTGATGACCGAGCCGCTGTCGAAGGCACAGATGGACGCCATCGGGTGGCGCAACCGGCAGGGCCTGGCAGATATGGGCAACCAGTTCCACTACTACCGGCTCACCCGCGACGACCGGATCCTCTGGGGTGGGTACGACGCCATCTATCACTGGCGCAACGGCGTCAGACCCAAACTCGAGCGGCGTCCCCAGACCTACCGTCTGTTGGCGAGCCAGTTCTTCCAGACATTCCCGCAACTGCAAGGCGTGAGGTTCACCCACGCCTGGGCCGGGGCGATCGACACGTGCAGCCGGTTCTGTGTCTTCTTCGGCACCGAGTTGGACGGGCGTGTGGCCTATGCGGCCGGCTACACGGGTCTCGGTGTCGGGGCGACGCGCTGGGGCGCCCGCGTGGCGCTCGACCTGGTGGACGGACGTGACACGGAGCGCACGCGCCTGCGGATGGTACGGACGAAGCCACTGCCGTTCCCGCCGGAGCCGTTGCGATCGGCGGGTGTGTGGCTCACGCGCCGGGCGCTGGCTCGGGCCGACCGCCGGCAGGGGCGCCGGGGTCCATGGCTTCGCCTGCTCGACGCGGTCGGGCTCGGATTCGATTCCTGAACGCCAGGGGGCGGGCGTGCCGGCCCGCCCGGCCCGCTAACCTCGCTCGGACGCCTTGTCGATGGGAGAACGGTGCTGCACACGACGACGTTCGAGCGCGAGGAAGACCTTCCGGGGCTCCTCCACGAGTGGGACGGACTCGCCGTGGGCCTCGGTCTGCCCTACGCGGGACCGGCGTGGATGCTCGCGTGGTGGCGTCATCTCGCCCCACCCGGCGCCCATCTGCGGGTGTTCGCGGTCCGCGATGGCGATGAACTGGTCGGGCTCGGGGCGTTCCACCTCGTTCGCGAGACGGCCGGTACCTGGCATGGCCGGCTCCTGGCAGCCCGCTACGGGGGAACCCCTCTCGGCCCGCTCGCCGCGGCTGGGCGTGAGCGCGAGGTCGCCGCTGCGATCGCGGGGGGGCTCGCGGAGGCCCGGCCGCGTCTGCACGCGGTCCACCTCGACGGCGTGCCCGCGAGCTCGCCCTGGCCGCAGGCGCTGCGTCGTGGGTGGCCGGGCGGGGCGGTCCTGCAGCGCGAGGCGCGCCGGCCCCTGCCGACGATCGTGATGGCGGGCACGTCCTTCGACGACTGGATGGCGGCCAAGAGCACGAACTTCCGGCAGACGCTCCGGCGCCGTCGCCGTCAACTGGAGGCCGAGGGTGCCGTGGTGCGTCTGTCGGCGAGCGTGGGGCAGGCTCACGCGGATCTGGCTGCGTTCGAGCGGCTGCACGAGAGCCGCTGGGAGTGGAGGGGCGGCTCCGGCCGGCTCAGGCCCGCGACGGGCGCCTTCCTGGCGGACCTGGCCGAGGAACTCCTGCCGTCCGGGCGCTTCCGCCTGTGGTCCGTGGACCTCGGCGGCGAGACGATCTCCTCGCATCTGTTCATCTGCGCCGGCGGCCGGGCGGGCTACTGGCTCGGTGGCTTCGACGATCGGTTCGCGCGGTACTCTCCGGCGATGGTGACGCTCCTGGCCGCGATCGAGCATGCGTGGGCGTCCGGTGACACGTCCGTGGGCCTCGGAGCGGGCCGGCAGGGGTACAAGGCCCGGTTCACCGACCACGCGGAGGACCTCGATTGGGTCCGCCTGGTGCCTTCGCGCGCTGCGGCTTCACCTCGGACGTGGGTCGGTGTCGCCCCCTCGTTCGTGGCTGATGGCGTGCGGAACAGGGTTCCGGCCTCCGCGAAGGCATGGTTGAAGTCCCGGGCAGCGAGCCGTTCGGGGGAGGGGGGGTCGTGAGCGATCCACGCTTCCTGTTCATCATCGTGACCGGCCGGTGCGGTTCGACGCTCGTGCAGGAACTCATCGCCCACCATCCGGACGTCGGGTACATCTCGAACGTCGACATGGCGCTCTCGGCGTTCAACCCGAAGGGGAGGGCGAACCGAGCGTTGGCTCGCGTCGTGTCCGGGTCGCTCGCGCGTCGCGACAGCGCCTACCTCAAGCACCGCCGGTACACGCTCGCCGAGCACGTTCACTTCGGTCCGTCGGAGGCCTACCGGCTGATCGACAGGCACCTGTCGCCGATCGTGTCGGAGCCGTTCCGCGATCTGAACGCGGACGATGTCACGCCCTGGCTCGCCGCGCGTTTCCGCACGTTCTTCACCGAGCGTGCGCAGGCGCAGGGCACGCCGGTCTTCATGCACAAGTTCACGGGGTGGCCTCGTGCTCGGTTCATCCACGCGGTCATGCCGGAAGCGCGGTTCCTCCACGTGGTCCGTGACGGCCGGGCCGTGGCATCGTCGATCGTACAGCGGCCATGGTGGAAGGGACGCCTGGGTGTACCCGGCTGGGGCTTCGGCGATCTCTCACCGGAGCTCGCGGAGATCTGGGCGAAGCACGACCGGTCTCTCATCACGCTGGCGGGCCTCGAGTGGCGGATCCTGATGGACGCCTTCGACGCCGCGCGCGAGGAGGTCGGCGATGATCGGTGGCTCGAGCTGCGCTACGAGGATCTGGTCGCTGAGCCCCGAACGCACTGGCCGGCCATCCTGGAGACCGCGGGGCTTGCATGGGATGAGCGGTTCGAGGCCGCGTTCGAGGCCTACCCCGTGGCCACCGGGCGGCGCGAGGCGTTCCGGGGCGATCTCACGGTTCGCCAGGTGGAGCAGCTCGAGGAAGCGATCGGCGGGCACCTGGAGGCGCGTGGCTACCGGACGGGGCCCGCGGGCGACTGAACCGCCGCGACGCCCCCGGCGCGCGATCGGATCCGAGGACGCACGCGTCCCTGCCAATACCCGAGCCCCCAGGCCACGTGCATCGTGGCGAGGGCCGCGGCGATCCTCGGCGCCGATGATGCGCGGCCGGCTCGTACTGCGATCCACACGCCAGCGCCGAGCACGAACATCGGGTACGGGGCGGCGAGCAGTGCCGCGGCCGCGGGTGCGAGCGGGGCGATGAGCACTGCCATCGAGACGCCTGCCACCATCGCGGGGGCGGCCAGGTGGCGGGGGGCGAGGGTCCCCGGGTGCAGTCGCGCGACGTCAGCCTTGCCGCGTCCGTAGCGCAGGTACTGGCGCCACAGCGCACCGAGCGAATCCTTGGATCGCCAGCGGATACGTACGGCGGGGTCGAGCAGGAGGTCGTGCCCGGCCTGGCGGATACGCAGGTCCATCTCGTAGTCCTCGTTCGCGTCCAGGCGCTCGTCCCAGCCCCCCAGCGTGCGCAGGAGCGCGACCGGGTAGGCGCCGAACGGAACGTGATCCGTGCGGCGTGGTTCCTGCGCCCAGTGGTAGGCGGAATCACCCACGCCGGCCGGGGATCCCAGAGCGAGCGCGATCGCCTCGCCCATGGGTGTGCTTGCATCCGCGTCCTTGCGGCCTCCGACGCCGCCCCAGCGACCCGTTGCCAGGTGTCCGGTGAGCGTGCGAACGTATCCCGGCGGCACCGTCGAATGCGCGTCGACGCGGACGAGCCACCGTCCGTGCGCCGCCATCAGCCCCATGTTCAGGGACACAGGGATGGCGCCGTCGGGGTTGTGCAGGATGCGGACGCGGTGGTCGGACCCGGCGATCGCCTCGATGACGGCGAGGGTGCCATCCGTCGACGCACCGTCGATGACGATGACCTCCAGGTCGGGCGCGTCCTGCGCCAAGACCGAGGTGAGGCAGCGCTCGATGGAGGCTTCCTCGTTCCGGGCGGGGATGATGACCGTCGTGTCCACGGGGGGGAGGGGGCGCCGGCTACGAGCCCTCGCCCACGACGAAGGCCTTGATCGTGCGGACGAGGATCACGATGTCGCGCCACAACGACCAGTACTCGATGTACTCGTTGTCGAACATCACCCGTTCCTCGATCGAGGTTTCCCCGCGCAGGCCGTGGACCTGGGCCCACCCCGTGAGCCCCGCCGGGACGCGCAGGCGGTCGCGGTAGCCCTCGATCGATGTGGAGAAGCGCTCGACGAAGTACGGCCGTTCGGGGCGCGGTCCCACGAGCGACATCTCGCCCTTGATGATGTTGAGCAACTGCGGGAGCTCGTCCAAGCCCGATCGCCGAAGGAGGAGACCCACCCGCGTCGGCTGTTGCCCGGCATCGCCCCATCGAGTATCCGATGTGTCGTTCACAGGCATCGTCCGGAGCTTGAGGACTTCGAAGAGGCGTCCGCCCTCCGTCAAGCGGACCTGGCGGAACAGGACCGGGCCCGGCCCCGAAAACTTGATCGCGACGGCGGCGGCGAGCCAGAGCGGTGCCGAGACCACCAGGAGGATCGCCGCGACCGAGATGTCCATCAGGCGCTTGGCTCGCCAGGCGCGCGTTCGTTGCGGGGTTTCGGACAGTCGCACCAAGGGCGTCGTCCACAACCAGTCCGTGGACGGCCCCGATGGGGCGGTCCCGAGTTGGAACAAGCGTGGCGCGACGTGCACGTGGACCCGGTGTTCGGTGCAGGCCCGCAGCACGTGCATCAGATCCTCGTCTTCGCCCTCCCATTCCGCGACGATCACGCGGTCGATCCCGTGCACGGCAACGAGTTTGGGGAGGTCGTCGACGCCCCCGAGCAACGGATGGGGGAGGGGTGCGATCGCGGCCTCGTCCACGAAGCCGACCGGCTCGAGGCCGAACCGCGGGCGCTCGACGAGGATGCGGGCGAGGTCGCGCCCGCGATCGCCGGCTCCGACGATCAGGACCCGTTCGTGTCGCCGCCCCGTCGCGCGAGCGCGGTGCAGGATCCAATAGGTGACCGAGCGCCCGGCGACGAGCGCCAGGAGCAGCGCGGGGATCCGTGTCGTGAGCTGCACGGCCAGTTCCGGCGCAGCGACCCACGGCAGCACGACGGCGGGGACGGCGACCGCGGCGAGCAATCGCGGGACGTCATCGCCGACGCGTGGCATCAGCCTGGCCCCGTAGACGCCGACGCTCTTCAATCCCAGGAGTGCGAGTGCCGCATAGAGCGCGACGGCCGCACCTGGCAACGACGCAACGAAGACCCCGAGCACGACGATATCGAGCGCGAGGACGAGTCTGCGCGTGGAGACCCGCTCGGCGCGACGGTCGCGGACCTCGGTGGGTGTGGTACCGACCCGGGTGCCCACTGTCCGGGTGATGCGTTCGGGGGGCTGTACGTAGGCCAAAGGGGCTGCTCCTCGTGTGCGTAGGGAGCATACATTGACCCCCGTCGACTGAAAACCCCGCCTTTCGGCTTAGGGTGGACTCCCGGACGTCCCATCGTGTCCATCCACGGCGGCATCACCGCGGATGCGCGCCCTGATGCGATGCAACGCCGGGTAGATGGCGCTTGACCGCACCCGGCCGTACCAGGAGTGGGTCTTCATCCGGAGCCTCGCAAGGTCGTCGTTCGCGTAGATGCCCACCCGCGGTATGGCCATCGAGACGTGGGCACGAGGTGGCATGGCCATCGCGAACGCCCACGTGAATCCCGCCTCGGCGGCGGCCCGTCGAACGTCGGCGTCGTGGCGCCCGAAGGGGTAGGCGAGCGTGGTGACCTCCTTCCCGAGGGTGTCCTGCAGGACATCGCGGCCCCTGTGAAGGTCCTCGACGCACGCCGCGAAGCCGAGCGTCGTGAGATCGCGGTGCGCGTAGGAATGGCTCCCGAACTCCACGCCCTCATCGCGCAACTCGCGGATCAGGGCGGGGTCCAGCACCGCGAGAGGGTGCCCCGGCGGCCGGTCAACCCAGTCGATGGTTCCGCCGCTCCCGTCGAGCATCTTGCCGACGAGGAAGATCGTGGCGCGCATCCCGCGGTCGCGAAGCGCCGGGAGTGCGTGCTGGGCGACGGACGTGAAGCCGTCGTCGAACGTGATCGCCACCTCGTCATGTGCCAGATGGCCGTTCCGGGCCAAGGTCTCTTCCAGGGCAACGACACGACGGTTGTTGCCGATCCAATCGAGATGTCTCCTGAACTGATCCGGACCAACGGACAACGGCGCAGACCACTCCGGGTCGACGGCGTGATACGTCAGCACAGCCATGGTCGATCGCAGGTCCTTTCACGGGTGCCGGCGGTGGCGCAACGGCGTGCTGCGATGATACGACCCCCATGGCACCCCGTCTGAGTTCGCGCACCGGCATGCCGGTCACGGTCCTGCGCACAGCGAGCGAACCGTTCCCACAACACGGGGTCCTCGGTGCGATCCGTTCCCTCGGGCGCTGGGGCGTCCCGGTCATCCTCGCCAGCCCCGATCCCCGCAGCGGGATCGCGGGGCGCTCTCGTTACGTCCACGCCTTCGAGCGTTTCACCCCCGGGCCGGGCGGGGTCGGGGCGCTCACCGCCCTGGCGGCACGCCACGGCCGCTCGGTGCTGCTGCCGACCGATGATGAGGCGGCGATGTTCGTCCAGACCCACGCCGATGCGCTCCGCGAAGGGTTCGTCTTCCCCGAGTTGCCCGTAGGTCTTGTCGAGCGATCGATAGACAAGGAGACCCTGGCTGCCATGGCGGAAGACGCAGGCGTCGCGACCCTACGGATCCGTCGGGTGCGTACGCCCGAAGAACTCGACGCCTTCTGCGATCTCGTGGGGCTGCCGCTGGTGGTGAAGGCTCCTGCCGGTCCGCGGGCTCGTGGGCGTCGGAGCGTGGTCATCGCGGCGACACGTGAGGAAGCCGTGCGGATGCTCGGTGAGGACGGCGTCCTCCTGCAGGAGCATCTGCCGGGATCACCCCGGCGCGTGAACTGGATCTTCGATGCGTACTTCGATGCGTCGAGCACGTGCCGGTTCTGGGCGACGGGACGCAAGATCGCGCAGCATCCCGCCTATGCGGGGACGGCGACGCACGCCGTGACCGAACGCAACGACGACATCGCGCGCCTCGTCACCGGTTTCCTCGGCGACCTCGGCTACGTGGGGCCCGTGGATGTCGACGTCCGGTTCGACGAACGGACCGGCCGGTACGTCCTGCTCGACGTGAACCCGAGGATCGGTGGGACGTTCCGCGCCTTCGTCGCCGTTGGCGGTCTCGACGTGGCGCGGTGCGCGTATCTGGATCTGACCGGAGGCGCGATCCCGGATGAGGTGGTGCCGGACGGACGCGGCTGGATCCTGGAAAGCCATGTTGCGAGCAGCATGCTGCCGTACCGTACGGCTGGCTGGCTGACAGCCAGATCGTGGCTCGCGTCGTTCCGAGGCGTCGAGGAAGGTGCACTGTTGGCGATGGACGATCTCCGGCCCGCGTTGCGGGCGGCCGGCCACGTCGCCGCGCGTGGCGTGGCGTCGCTCCGGGGACGCTCGGGCACCGGGCGAGGGTCCGAGGGGGTCACGTGAGACGACGGGTCTTGGTGGTCGGGTGGGATGGAGCCGACTGGGAGATCGTGGACGATCTCCTTTCCCGCGGTCTCCTGCCCAACCTCGAAGCACTCATCCGCGAAGGGGGCCGCGGGACGCTGCTGTCCACCGTTCCGTCTCACTCGTGGGCCGCGTGGTCATCGTTCCTGACCGGTTCGCACCCAGCCGGCCACGGTGTGTGGGACTTCGTGCAGCGCGACCCGACCGACGCCGATCGGCGTATCCCGGTGTCATCCACGTCCATCAGGAAAGCCACCTTCCTCGATCGCCTCTCTGCGGCGGGCCTCGAGGTGCGGGCCGCCAACATCCCGGTCACGTTCCCTCCTTGGGAGGTCAACGGACGGATGATCGGTGGTGTGGCGATCCCTCGGGGTGCGCCCTTCGTGACCCCTTCGGCGTTCGCCGAGGAACTCGATGCGCGCGCCCCGTTCCCGATCAACGGGCTCGAGTGGATGCACCACCGCGACGAGCCCGAGAGCTTGGTCGGTGACGCCCTTCGCCTCGTCGAGCAGCGAAGCGCCTCCTTCGAGATCTTGTTGGAGGGGCGATGGGATGTCGCCGTCTGCGTGTTCGTGGCCCCCGATCGTGTGCAGCACGCCATGGGCGCCTATCTCCTACCGACGCACCCTGCGCACGCGGGACTTCGACAGACGCAGGTGGGGGAGTCGCTCCGGTCGATGTATGCACTGCTCGATGAGTCGCTCGCGCGTCTGCGCCGTGCGGCGGGGCCCGACGCTCTCACCATCGTGATGTCCGATCACGGCTTCCGGCCCATCGCGCACCTGGCCGGCACCGGCAAGTTGTTGGAGGCGCTCGGGCTCGCCTCGTCGGACTCGCGCGCGCGGCTCGGGCGGTCCCTGAGGCGATGGGCGCCCACACGCGCCCTCGGCAAGACGCGAGCCGGCTACCGGCTGAAGCAGCGGGTCCGCGCTCCCGCTGCGCTCGACTGGGGCCGCACGGCTGCGTACTCGGCGGGGTCCGGAGGGGCGATCGCGATCAACCTCAAGGGGCGCGAGATCCACGGAACGGTCGCCCCGGGTGACTACGACCGGGTGCGGCGGGAGGTGGCGGGAGCGCTGCTGGCGTTCCGCGATCCGCAGAGCGGTGAGGCACCGGTCGCCCAGGTGACCTTCCGCGAGGAGCTCCCGGCGGGTCCCCACCTCGACCTCGCCCCCGACCTCCTCGCTCGCCCGGCTCCCGGCTGGGGGCTGGGGAACATCGACCACGTCACCCAGCCGTCGACCTGGCCGTCGGGCGACCATCGTCGCGAGGGGATCATCGTGTGTTCGGAGGCCGCCGCCGCGGATCTCGGCACCCCGTCGATCGTGGATCTGGCGCCCACGCTGCTCAGCCTCCAGGGGCTCCGCGCCGACGACATCGACGGGCGGCCCATCCCGGCGATCGCAGGGACCGGGGGAGACCTGGCCGATGCCGCTGCGCCCATGCCGGGGGATGGCCTCGGTCGCTCCGAAGAGGATGAGATCGCGCAGCACCTGCGCGGCCTCGGGTACATCGAGTGAGCCGCCCGTGACCCTTCGACGTCGCCTGCGTCGATCCGTCGGCCGCCTCACCGCGCCCCGCGACCCCCGTGCGCCAGCCCTGGCTGCGCCTTCGGTCGGTGATGCCGACCGAGCGGACGCCATCTTCCTGGTTGGCTGCCAAAGGAGCGGCACGTCGCTGCTCCGCCGTATCGTCGACTCGCATCCGAAGATCGCGTGCCCCCCCGAGACGGCGTTCGTCGGTCCTCTCGTGCACCTGCTGCACGACCCTCGCGCGCGGAAGGGGTTCGACGGGATGGGGTACGGCGCCGAAGCCGTCACGCAGGCCCTCGCACGGTTCATCGCGTCCTTCTACGAGTCCTACGCCGACGCGCAGGGGAAGCCGCGGTGGGCGGATAAGACACCGCATCACGTCGACCTCCTCGAGGACCTCTGGACGCTGTTCGGGCCCGGCGCACGCTTCGTAACGATCGTCCGCGACGGTCGCGATGTCGCGTATTCGCTCTCGGAGCGGTTCTACCCCGCCATACGAGCGTCGGTGCGGGAGGCGGGTGGTGACGTGCCCCTCGGTGCTGCACGGTTCTGGGTCGCCCAGACCGAGAAGATCCTGGCTTTCGAGGCCGCTCATCCCGAGGCGTGCTATCGGATCCGCTACGAGGACCTCACGGCCGATCCGGCGGCCACGCTCGCGCCCCTCTTCGTGTTCCTGGGCGAGGCGTGGGATCCGTCGGTGATGGCGTACGCGGACGCGCCTCACCACGCCGGCCTCGAAGACCCCGGTGTCGCCCGGCGGTCCTCGATCGAGCCGAACACCGGCCGGCACCGCGCCTGGGCCGGGGACGTGCAGGGTGCCGTCGGTGAGGTCTGCGCGCCGCTGTTGGCGCGGCTCGGGTACGCATGAACGACCCCGTCGTGCACGCGCACACGGGCCGCATGGCGCGCGGTTCGGCGTTGCTCGTGTCCAGCGGTGTCGTGAGCTTCGCCGGGTCGTTCGTCCTGGCCGTGGTGATCGCGCGCACCTACGGCAAGCTCGCCTTCGGCCTGTGGGCGATCGCCTTCTCCTTGGGGCAACTCCTGTCGATCGTGGGGCAACTCGGCGCCGACTGGATCGTGATGCGTCAGGGCTCCTACCAGCACGGCATCGGCGATATCCCACGTCTACGGGCAACGATCCACGTGGCGCTGGCGCTCGCCGGGGTCGGACTCGCGTTGCTCGGTGCCGGCTTGTTCCTGGCAGCGGGGCCCGTCGCGCGCTCCGTGTTCCACGACGCGGATCTGGAGCCCCTGTTGCGCCTGACCGCCGTGATGGCGCCGGTCGTCGGTATGCGTCAAGTGCTCGTGTATGCCACCCAGGCGTTCAAGGAGATGCGCGACGCGGCGTTGATCCGCAACGTCCTGCAGCCGACCGTGCGGCTCCTCGTGGTCGGCGCGCTTGCGATGGCCTCGGCGTCGTTGGTGGCCGCCTACGCCGGACTCCTGCTGGCGGAGTGCGTTCTGCTCGCCGTGTCCCTCGCGGTCTTGTGGCGTCGCGTCCCGCTCACGGGCGATGTGGCACCGGTCGAACCGTGGTCGCTCATACGGTTCGCATTGCCCGCCTGGGGCTCCCGCTTGGCCGGCCAGAGCCGAGGCCAGATCATGCCGGTGCTCTTGGGTTCCATCGCGGCGGTCATCGCGACCGCCGTGTACGCCGCCGCGAACCGCATCGCCGGGGCCCTCACATCGGTCGTGAACTCGCTGAACCAGGTCTACACATCGATCGGCTCCGACCTTTTCCTGCAGGGCAAGCGCACGGAGTTCGCCGCGCTCTATCGCAGCGCGACCAGGTGGACGTTCACCCTCGGTGCTCCCCTGCTGGTCCTGATGCTCGCCTTCCCGCATGAGCTGTTGTCCGTATTCGGGCCGGGGTTCACCGAAGGGACGACGGCGCTTCGGATCCTCGCCCTCGGGATGCTGTTCAACTTCGGGACGGGCCCGGTGACCGTCACGCTGATCATGATGGGGCGCTCGGCGACGGCGCTCGCCGATTACCTCGTCGTGATCGCGCTCGAGATCGGGCTCGCGTTCGTCCTCATCCCACGGCACGGCGTCGCGGGCGCTGCCATCGCGAAGGCGGCGGGAACCGCCTCGAACAACGTGGTCCCCCTGCTGCAGATCTGGGCACGCGAGCGGATACTCCCGTTCTCGCGCGACGTCTGGAAACCTGCACTCGCCGCGAGCGTCGCCGCGGCTGGCTCGCTGCTCGTCGTGGCGATCGTCCCGGTCGACGGCGCGAGCGCTGCCATCGTCGCGGCGGCGGTCGTCGCTGTGGCGTACGTCGTCGCCCTCTGGGGACTGGGTCTGTCCGAGGAGGACAGATCGGCGCTGCGGGCGCTGCGCGTGCGTGGTGAGGACTCCGCGAGCGGCCGGGACCCCGATCAGGCGGGGTTCGTGCCGGAGGGCTGAGGGGGCTCGAGCCAGTCCGGGAGCGGCGTCATGCCGCGCCGCCGCGCCACGTTCATCACGACAGCGTTGGACCCGGCGTACAGCGTCCGGAGCCGCTCGGTCGTCTCGGGTCGCGGCCTTTCCCGCAGGATGCCCGCGTTCGCCCGGACGTAGGTATCGCGAAGCCGTTTGCGCAGGCCCGGCGCCCGCCGAAGCACGCGCTTGCTCCAACCGCGGGCGGTCGCTGCACCTCGCGCGAGTGTCACGCTGCGGGGGTGCACCGTCGGGTTGTGTGCTTCCCACACGAACCCGTCGACCACGGAGCCGTCGATGCCCAGCCACCCACACACGCCCCGAACCACCTCGACGGGGTCCCTCGCGAGATCATCGAAGAAGAGCACGCGCAGATCCTCGCCGAAGGCCTCGTCCCAGGCCGGTAGGTGCTCGCCGTACATCCCTATCGACAGTCCTTTGAACGATCCTTGGTCCAGCACGCGGGGATGGGCCGTCCGTTCGGCGATGCATGCATCGATGTACACCTCGAACGTGTCGATACCCGCGGGCAGGTGCCCGAGGCTCCGTTGGAACGTGTAGGCCGACCAGAGGCGATCCACCGGATCACGAAGGATCCAGATCACCCGGGGACGCTCCAGGCTCGACCCGATGGCGTCGATCACACGTGGTCCCATGTAGCAGTAGGACGGCGTCGCCTCGAGCGCGAACGGTTCACCGGCGCGATGGGCGAAGAAGCGCTCGTACCACTCGAGCGGACGCGACCGGCCATCAGCGGCGTCGGGGGAGAAGTACTTGATCTCCTTGCGGCTCGACGCACACACGGCCGGGTGTTGTCCCAGGTAGGCGAACAGCGACCCGGTCGCTGCCTTCGGGACCCCGGCGATCAGGAGGTTCGGCAGGTTCACGAGATGACCCGCGGGAACGCCGCTTCCCGGCGGGCCTCGGCCGATGCGCTCCGATCCGCCGCGGACTCGAAGACGCGGATCACGGTGAAGGGCAGCCACGCATGCTTGAACCACAGGAATCCCTCGAAGATGTCAGCCACCAGGATCGCAACGATGGCTGCGGCCAGCGCCGGGGCGAGCCATGAGGCACGGCGTCTGGCGATCGCGCGGAACTCGCTCCCGATCGCCATCCAGAACAGCACGATGCCGAGTAGTCCGGTCTCGACCGCGATCTCCAGGTAGAGGTTGTGTCCGGGGCGGCTGGCACCGACGTTGCGGGTGACGTTGGAGAACGCGAACACGTCGTTGTACACGTCGGGGAACGTGCCGAGACCGGATCCGACGCCGCAGTATGCCGTGCACGCCAAGGCCCCGGCCGTCCAGATCTCTGCCCGGCCCGAAGACGACTCCACAGCTCCCAGCCGGCCGACCGCGTCCCCAGCAAGGAGCGAGGCGATGCGGCTGTCGGGCGCTAGCGAAGTAGCGAGCACGCCCGTGAGAACGAGCGCGGCGGCACCGGCCATGCCTGCCGCGACGAGGCGGCGGACCGCGTCGCGCCGCCACGGCGACCAGCGCCAGGCGAGCGCCACGAACACGGCGGAGCCCAATGCCGTAGCGAGCGCGCCGCCACGCGAGCCGGACAGCGCGATGGCCGCACCCGTCAGGATGGTGCCGCCCGGCGCCGCGTAGGCCCGCCAACGCTGCGCACCGGGGTCGCGACGATCCAGGGTCAGGCCCAAGCCCAGGAAGAAGGGCAACAACAGACTGGTTGCCAGTTGGTTCGGGTTCGTGTCGGCGCTGAGCGAGAACCGCGCCGACAGCCCGTGCTCCGGGAGCGAGCCGCCGACCACGATGAGCGCCATCCCGTACGCGCCGATCGCTGCGCCCGACGCCAGCGTGGCCCATGCGATCCGTCGGAGGTCGCCATCATCCGCCGGCTCCATCGCGACGAGCACCACGATGGCCAGCAGCGGCACGGCGAGGGTCATCTCCCGAACGACGTCCGTCGGGTCGACGGACCACAGCACCGTCATGGCGCCCCACGCCACGAACAGGAGCCAGCCACCCACAGGGAGGGAGGGCACACGGCCACGCCCGGAACGCACGAGGTGCACGGCCAGCGCGACGATCGCGAGTGCACCCGCGGCCGAGGAGAGTGTGTTGAACGGCGCCGGCAGCGGGATCCGCAGCGCGAGCACCCCACCCAAGGGGATGAGTGCGGCGTAGGCCGGCACGATCGTCCGCATCGGGTCGCGCACCGCCCAGAGCCACGCGCAGATCGCCGCGAGGCCGCCGATCGCCAGCGTCAGGAGGTCCACGCGGACCTCCCTCGGTGCGGTGCTACGGCCGGTAGCCCGGCGCCAAGACCTCGAGATAGCGGAGCGGGATCCGCTCCAGCGATGTCGGTGTGAGGATGCCCTTCCACAGGAACCCGCGACCCTCCGCGACCGTGTTCTCCAGCTTGAGGACGATCGGACCCCCGGATTGATCCCCGATGATCGCGCCGTACCGCTTCAGGGCCCGGGCGATGACGAGCGCGGCCGGCGACAGATGCAGTCTCTCGAGGTTGACCCCCGGCCTGATCCTGATCCGTATGCCCTCCGGCGGCGCGTAGCGGTTCGTCGTACCGCACTCGCTGTCGATCATCGGGAAGACGTGCCGGCACGCGGTCCTGTTCACCGCGATCTTGAGGATGTGGTCGATCGAGCCCGCGCGCACCTCGTCGAAGCGCACGGCCGAGATGGTCGGCGGGACGCCCCGGTGACCGCGATTGCGCTTCTCGTCCGATGCGCGAAGGTCGCCGTGCAAGCCGTTCGATGCGAGGTAGTAGACGGTCCCGCCGCAGGATGTCCAGCGGTCGTTCTTCCGGTCGTAGCGGGCGTGATGGAGGCCGTAGGCCACCCCGCGGTTCCTGTCGATGATCGTCATGGCGGCGTCGTTCGTCGGATCTGGGCGCGCTCCCCGAGGGATGCGGACGTTGTTGAACTCGCGCGGTTGCTCGACGCTGCAGTTGCGGCCGACGTCGTACACGGGTGCTTCGCGCCTGGGCCAGTAGATCGGCATGCCCCACTCGCCCGTCGGCGTCGCTCCCGCCAGCCGGATGTAGTTCGTGTCGTTGTCGACTCGCAGGAAGTCGATGATTCGTGCGGAGTCGGGGTGGCGTGGGGCGTCGTTCGGCAGCGATCGGTTCCAGTAGCTCCGATCCACGAACGGTCTGTAGACCGCGTGCGCAGCGGGCGCCATCGAGACCGCGAGCACCGCGGCGCTCACTCCCAGTCCCATCCATCGCCTCGATCGGCGAGCCTCGATCACACGCACGAACCCCTTCCGTCCCTCCGGCTGAGCGTGGCCAGGAACGGTCCCCACTCATGGAAGAACATCGGCGGGGAAGGGGCGAAACGTGAGGGGGGATCCCGCGCATCCTGCCAGGATCTGGTCCGCGGTGACCAGGCCGGTGAAGGGGCGTGCCGCTCACGCGATCCATAGCAGCTCGAGCGGGGACGCGTTCGTGCTGGTCACGGCGCGGAGATCGCGCTCGCGCGTGGCAGCGTCGCACGCGATGACGGCGCGGGGACCCTCGCTGCGCGCAGGTACCCCGAGCGAGCGCGCGAGCTTTCGCCGATCCCGCTCGGAGAAACCGGGGGCCTGCAGCCTCGTGTCGTCACCGAACGGCGCTGCGAGCCGGAGCGACCCCCTCGAGATCCTCGGCGGGCGCCGCCGGAGCGAGCCCAGCGCTCGGGCGCTTCCCGGGATCGACGCGACGGTGAGCGGATCGACGAGCGCGGCGGCACGTTGCATCGTGAGGACCGGCCGGCGCGATCGGTAGGCGACGATCGCGACCCCGAGCGCCAGGACGATCCCCATCACCACGGCCGCGAGCGCCACGACACCGACCGAGAGGCCCGAGGCGACGGGAGCCGGCTGCGGCGCCCCCAAGACCCGCATCCCCGTATAGCCGGCCCGCTCGAACGCGTGCACGAGCGCCTGTGCCATCGCGTCGGTGGCGCTCGACGCGGTGTAGAGGTCATCGGTCCGTGCGACGACGATCAGGAGACGTGACTCGGGGACGGCTCGGAGCTGGACGAAGCGATAGAGCTGCTCGGGCTCACCGGTCAAGCCGAGCGCCGCCATCGCCTCGGTCGAGGTGTCCTCCGCCTGGAAGAGGGCCTCGCCGACCACGCCGAGCTCGCGTGCCGGCACGTCTTGGGTCGAGTCCACGACGATGGTCCACATCTCGCGGCTCGGCAGGACGAACGCCGCCCAGGCCGTAGCCCCCGCCGTGATCACGACGATGATGACGAGCATGAGTGCCGCGTAGTGGGCGAGCCAGTCGACGAGCAGGCCGTCATCGGCGCTCGCATCCCGCACGGCTTCAGCCTCCGTCGAATGCGCGGACCAAGAGCAGGGCCGTGGTCGCGTCACCGTTGCTGTCGCGGAGCCGGCGGCGGAGGTCACGTAGCCGCGAGGCCGGCGTGTGGTCGGCCGCGATCACGAGCACAGGGCCCGCGGTGTCTTCGTCGGATGGCTCCTCGCCGGGGGAGAGCACGCGGAAGCCGCCCGAGCGGCGACCTTCCGCGAGACGCCTGAGCTCGTCGGCTGCCGCGAGCGAGGCCCACAGGTCGCGCCCACCGTCCAGGACCACGGCGACCACCTCATGCCCGCCCGCCTCTTCACCGAGCATGCCGAGCAGGGCCCCCAGCGGATACGCGGCGCTCACCGTCGGAGACGTTGTCTCCTCGGTGGCGGCCGTCACGCTCGCGCGCACCATCGCGTCGAACCGGAACCTCCCGTCGGAGCCGAGGCTCCTGCGCCGGAACAGGAAGACGATCGCCACATCGAGCGCCGCGATCACCGCGCCGATGAGAGCACCCAGGGCGATCCCGCGCAGCGGCGAGTCGGCCTGGACCCCGGCTGGGCCCTCCGCGGGGAACTCGGCGAGCTCACCGATCCCATTGATCTGGCTCACGTCGGCGAGTTGGGCTGCCGTCGCGTTCGCGATAGCGACGGCGAGGTCCGGTCCGTTCGTCCGGGCGACGACGTTCACGGCCAGGCCGCCGGGCTGGGGTTCCAACGACACGGACCCGTCCGCGATCAACTGGCTGGGCGTTCGATCCAACCCGAGCTGGCGGATGACGGGACGCAGGACCGCATCGGTCGGGAACATCGCCCCAGCTACCCCGGCGAACTCTTCGGGCGGGATGCTCGCGTTGGTGAGGACGACGAGCGAGCGAGCGACGTAGACATCGGGCGCCGTGATGGTTCCGAGCAAGCCGATCGACGAGCCGATGAGGGCGCCGGTCAACACCGCGAGCGTCCATCGCCGTTCGATGATCTCGAGGATCTTGTCCATCATGCGCTGGTCCCTCCGACCGTGCCACGAGCGCGCGACTCATCGATCCGAGACCGATCCCCCGTTCGGGGGACGACACGGTACCCGGTCGAAAGGTCCGGACGCATCGGCCGACCGGTCCCTCCTCGTCCCCTCCATCGGCCGGGTGGGCGCACGCCTGCCTGCCCGTATCCTGCTGTGACGCACGCGAGCGTACGTCGGGAGGCGACGGTGGGCAAAACGGCGATCATCGGGCTCGACGGCGCGACTTCCCGGCTGCTCGACCCGTTGTTCGCTGCGGGCGTGATGCCGGCCCTGGCCGCGCTCCGAGACCGCGGCGCACACGGCACGCTGACCTCGACGACCCCTGCGTACACGCCGCCCGCCTGGGTCTCGATGATCACCGGGGTCAACCCCGGCCGGCACAACGTCTACGGCTTCCTCGCCACCACTCCGCAGGAGCCGGCGAAGATCGCGCATGCGGGGACGATCGCGTCGACCCCGATCTGGCGGTTCACCGAAGCACGCGACGTCTCGATCGGCGTCTACAACGTGCCGATGACCTACCCACCCGCTCCCGGTGTGCGGGGGTTCCTCGTGTCCGGCGGCCTGGCGGCCGGTTGGACCTCTCCGGATGTCGATGGGTTCGCCTCCGACCCGGAGGTGGCCGACGTGATCCGCGAGGTGACCGGCGGGTCCTACCCGATCGACACGGTCGTGTCGTATGAGAACGACTGGACGCGTCCCTCCGCGATCGACGAGGTCACCGCGATCCAGATCAAGCGCAGGGCGGTTCTGGGGGCGCTGCTCGAACGGCGTGACGTCGACATGGTCTTCGCGGTGTTCGAAGGGACCGACCGCCTGCAGCACCTGCACTACCAGTACCTGGTGGAGTGCTCGGACTGGTACGCACGGCCGGAGGCGCCGCGGATGCGCGAGCGCGCGTGGGCATACTTCGCCGAGCTCGACCTCGCGATCGCGGATCTCGTCGCGTGGGCCGGTCCCGAAGGCGATGTCCTCATCGTCTCCGATCACGGGGCGGGGCCGTGGGAGAAGACGCTCAATGTCAACCTCTTGCTGCACGAGTGGGGGTACCTGCGGCTCCCGGCCGTGAGCAGGATCACGCGCGCCGGGGTGGTCGCCGGCCCGATCCAAGCGGCGGCACGCCGCCTGTTGCCTCGGGGTCTGTTGCTGAAGGCGAAGAACCGCATCAACCGAGGACTGGACTGGGACAGCACCGAGGCGTTCGCATCGCAGGTGGCCGAACAGGGGATCCATGTGAACGAGCGCGGTCCTGCGTTGCCGCACGGGGTGCTCGACGCCGGGCGCACCGAGGAGGTCACCGCGGAGATCACCGAACGGCTCCTCGGTCTCGTCGACCCGGCCGACGGCGACCCCGTGGTCGATCGCGTGATCCCACGCCACAAAGCGGCCGTCGGACCGTTCGCGTCCCGGGCTCCGCACCTGTTCCCGATCTGTCGTGATCAGCGATACGAACTGTCCGACACGCTCGCCGCGACGTCCCCGCTCACCGACCATCGCGATCGGCCGTGGGGTTATCACCATCAGGACGGGGTGTTCATCGGCGCCGGTCCGTCCTTCGTGCCGGGGCCGATCCCGCGATCGCTGCGGGTGGTGGACGTCCTGCCGACGGCGTTCCGCGTTGCGGGGCTCGGCGTCCCCGACGGGCTCGACGGCCGCGTGGCCGAAGAGATCGTGTCGCGTGCGGCCACGGGCGCCGAACGGAACGTCGCGCCGGGTGCCGAAGCGCGCGGCGACGGGGGCGACGACCCCGCGGTCTACCCCTTCACCGAAGAGGACGAGCGGCAGATCGAAGAGTCGTTGCGAGGTCTGGGCTACCTGGAGTAACCGAGGCCCGCGTAGATCGCGAGCAGCCGCTCCCGCATCGTGTCGAGCGAGAAGTTCCTCACCACGCGCTCCCGGGCATGCGCTCCGAGTGCCGCTCTCCGTGCGGGTTCGGCCATGAGACCGCCGATCGCTCCCGCGAGCGCGGCCGGGTCACGAGGTTCGATGACGATCCCCGCCTCCTCCAGCACGGATGAGATCTCACCCACACGCGTCGCGATGATCGCGCATCCGGCCGCCATCGCCTCGAGCATCGAGATGGGCGAACCTTCCCAGTGCGAGGGCAGGCAGAACACGCTCGCTCGCGTCAGCTCGGAGCGGACGCCTGCGGGAGGAAGCGCCCCGGTGAAGCGGACCAGGTCGAGCAGCCCGCTCGCCGCGTAGGCGGCACGGACCCGATCGAATGCTCCCGGACCCTCTTGCTGGCCGTCACCCACGATGATGACCCCCGCGGGCACGGCCGCCTCCTCGCCTGCGTCGCGGAGCGAGACGAGGGCCAGCCGCAGGTCATCCAGGCCTTTGCGCTCGCACACCGTGCCCACGAAGACCACGATCCGCGACCCGGGTCGCGACGGGGGGTCCGACGGCCCGATGTCGACGGCGTTCGGGAGCATGATCGGCTCGCCGCCCGCTCGTCGCAACACGTCGGCGCCGTCGCTCGACACGACCACGATCCGATGCGCGATGCGAACGAGCCAGCGGAGACCGGCCCGGTAGGTGCGGCTCGAGGCGGCGGCGATGTGCATCCGACCGCTGTGCGCGTGCACGATCACCTTCGCGCCCGAGATCCGCCCGGCGATGGCCAGCGCTGACGCTCGCATCAGCGGTAGCAGGGGCGCAGGCGCCACGTGCAGGTGGACGATGCGCACCCGTCGCCCAGCGGTGAACACGCGTACGAGGTCGCGGAGGGTCGACCAGGCGTTCGCGGGCGTCGCTGCTCCCGGTCGGGCCGGCGCCCGGGAGGTGTTGAGCGCGGTGAGCCGGGCGCGGTGGGCGAGCACGGGGTCATCGAGGAGCATGGTGATGAAGGAAGGGATCCCCCCGCGAGCCGGCGGCCCCTGGCCGACCACCAACACGCCGTCGCGCCCGTGCGTGGCGCGCGGGGTCACAGCTGCCCTCGGGATACGGCGCGCCCCAGGCGGAGCCGGCCGAACGCGGGGCCGAGGTCGCGGACCGTGGAGGCGTCCCCGTGCGCGGTGCCCGATCGAGGCCGATGCTCCCAGGCGATCGAGAGTGTCCGTCCGGGGGATCGGCGGATCCGCGCCACCGCCAACCGGATGTCCGCCTCGATCCATCGGTAGCGAACCCCGGAGCGGGCTCTGATCGGCTCGTCGGCCCCGGGTGCCTCCAGGGCCGCGCAGAGCGCGGGCAGGTTGACGCCCGCGGCCGCAGCCAACGCGATACTGCCGTAGGGCCGAAGGTTGAGGTCGAGCACGTTCCCGCCCAGGAACTGGGCGTGGAAGATCCCGTCGTGATCGGAGACGAGCGCAACCGTGTGCGCCTCGAGGGCGAGGTCGGGAGCCGAGGTCACGGCGGCTGTCGTCGTGCCGCTCGTCGAGGGCCAGCCCCGGATCGCGACCTGGTGCACGACGCCGACCAGGGCACCCGCGCGGGCCACCCCGGCGACCGCGCGCACGCGACCCTGCAAGACGGTCTGCACCAGGATCGCGGTCGACGGCTGCACGCGCCGCAGGAACGGTTCCACGTCGGTAGCCGACCGTGCTCGGATCACCGGTTTGCCGATCGCAGGCTTGAGGATCACCGGGTACGCGAGAGACGCGGCGGCGTCTCGAAGGCTCTCCGCGTCGGGGAAGACATCCGTCGCCGGGACGGGCACCCCTCGCTCGCGGGCGTACGCGTACAACGCCCGCTTGTCCACCAGGCCCGACCCAGGGAGCGAGAGCCCGAGCGCGGCCGCATCGCTCGTCGGCAGGACCAGGCGGTCCCCGCTCACATCCGCGAAGCTCTCGGCGGCGCGCTCCGCGTCGGGCACGCGCACGACCCGCGAGACGGCGCGCGTGGATCCGGCGAGCGTAAACGGGTTCCAGCTCAGGACCTCGACGTGGACCCCGGCGGCGTGCAACAACCGAGCCGTTGCCACCGTCACGCGTGCGGACTGGTGCCCGATGCCACCCTCCACCAGCATCGCCCGGTCCCTCAGCATGCGGGCAAACTAACAACGGGACACCATCGCCGTGGCGGCCCTTCGGCTCCCCCGGTGGCGAGACCTTCGTCCCATTGACGTTCCCGCGCGCCCTCAGGCACTCTCAAGTAGCGGCCGACGCCGACCTCAAGCCATGCGCAGAACCCTCATCGCCCTCACCACGTTCGCGGTCATCGCGATCGCGCTTCCGGCGAGCGCGGCGGACACGGTGGGGATCCCGGGCCCCTTCCGAGGCTCCGCCGTCAGCAGCCGAGGGGCTGAAGCGACCGGCCAGAAGCCCGAGAGCAAGCTCTTCTACACCCCCGACGGCATCTGGTGGGCCGCCTTGGGTTTGGCCAAGGACGTGACCCCGGGTGTCTACCTCTTCCGGCTCGACCCGACCGGATGGACCCCGGTGCTGCTGCTCCCCGAGAGCGACCCCTGGGCCAAGGCCGACGCTTCCTACGATGCCGACGCGAGCGAGTTGCTGGTGTCCCTGCGTGACAACAAGCCCGGGACCGAGACCAACCCGCGCGTGAGCCTCCTTCACCGGCTCTCGTACGACGGTTCCGGTGGTTGGACGGCGCAAGGGACGCCGACCGCGATCACGACCGCCAACGTCGAAACGATCACCGTGGCCAAGGACTCGACGGGGCGGATCTGGGTCGCCTTCGAGCAGTCCGCGGCCATCAAGGCGGGCTACCTGTCGGTCGGGGGGTCGGCGTTCACGTTCCGCCGGGTGTCCGACACGGGGGTTACGAGCGACGACATCGCCGCCGTCGTCGCCTACGGCCCCGGGCGGATCGGTGTCCTGTGGTCGGATCAGGCTTCGCAACGCTTCCTGTTCGCCTCGCGGGACGACACCGCTCCTAGGTCCCGTACCAGCTTCACGATCGAGGAGGCGTTCGGAGCTGCCACCGGATGCCCGGTCACGGCGTCGACCGCCTGCGCCGATGATCACCTGAACATCAAGGCGGTCGGCGACACCCTCTACGCCACGGTCAAGACGAGTCTGAACGACGCGCTGGTGCCCAGTCCGGCAGATCCTTTGGTCATGCTCCTGCGACGCACGTCGACCGGTTGGTCGCCCGTGCAGGTGAGCGATGTCACATCCAACTTCACACGCCCCATCGTGGTGGTGGATCCCCTGGCGGATGAGGTGCACGTGTTCGCCAACGTCTTAGGAGGAGACACCTACGTCTGGCATGCCACGGCGTCCGCACCGGTGTTCGAGGCCCCGATTCCCTGGACCACCGACGACGTGTACACGCTGTCGAACCCCACGTCGACCAAACAGACGGTGAGCGCTTCGACGGGGCTGATCGCCATGACGTCCACCCCGGGCACGCCCCACCGGTATTGGTACAACGTGGCGTAGGGGTCGTCCACGGTTCTCCGCCCCCTCGTTGACCCTCTGGCACTCTCATGGCTATCCTGTTAGCACTCACGCCCCGGGAGTGCTAACCCGCGGGGCACCGCACAGGTAGTCGTTGAACGAAAGAAGGAGGGTGTCGAGGGATGGCTGACTTCAAGCTCCGGCCGCTCGAGGACCGCATCGTCGTGCAGGCGAGCGAGGGGGACCAGACCACCGCGTCGGGTCTCGTGATCCCGGACACGGCGAAGGAGAAGCCCCAAGAGGGCAGCGTCGTGGCCGCCGGCCCCGGCCGGTGGAACGAAGACGGCACGGGCCGCGTCGCGCTCGACGTGAAGGTCGGCGACGTCGTCATCTATTCGAAGTACGGCGGCACCGAGGTCAAGGTCGACGGTGAGGAGTACCTCATCCTGTCGGCTCGTGACGTGCTCGCCGTCCTCAACAAGTAAGGGAGGCCCGACGTGGCTTCGAAGCTACTGAGATTCGGCGAGGATGCCCGGCGGGGCCTGGAGGCCGGCGTCGACAAGCTCGCCGACGCGGTCGCCATCACGCTCGGCCCCAAGGGTCAGAACGTCGTGCTCGACAAGAAGTGGGGCGCGCCGACCATCACCAACGATGGCGTGACGATCGCCAAGGAGATCGAGCTGGAGGACCCATGGGAGAACATGGGCGCGCAGCTCACCAAAGAGGTCGCCACCAAGACGAACGATGTCGCCGGTGACGGCACCACCACCGCGACGGTGCTCGCCCGGGCCATGGTCAAGGGCGGCATGAAGAACGTCGCCGCCGGTGCCAACCCGATGGCGCTCAAGCGCGGCATGGAGAAAGCGGTCGCGGCAGGCGTCGAGTCGATCGCGCACCAGGCGAAGGACGTGGAGTCCAAGGACGAGATCGCGCAGGTCGCATCCATCTCGGCCGCCGACCCGGCCATCGGCGCGACCATCGCCGAGGCGCTGGACAAGGTCGGCAAGGACGGGGTCATCACCGTCGAGGAATCGAACACCTTCGGCATCGAACTCGAGTTCACCGAGGGCATGCAGTTCGACAAGGGCTACATCTCGCCGTACTTCGTGACCGATCCCGAGCGTCAGGAAGCGGTCCTGGAGGACCCCTACATCCTGATCGTGAACAAGAAGATCTCGAGCGCGCAAGAGATGCTGCCGGTCCTGGAGAAGGTCCTGCAGGCGGGCAAGCCGCTCGTGGTCATCGCCGAGGATGTCGACGGCGAGGCGCTCGCGACCCTGGTGGTGAACAAGATCCGCGGCACGTTCAACGCCATCGCGATCAAGGCACCCGGGTTCGGCGATCGTCGCAAGGCCATGCTGCAGGACATCGCCATCCTCACGGGTGGTGAGGTCATCTCCGAGGAGGTGGGCCTGAAGCTCGAGAGCGTGACGACCGAGCTGTTGGGTCGGGCACGCAAGGTGCTCGTGACCAAGGACGACACCACGCTCATCGAGGGCGGCGGCGACAGCGACAAGGTCGCCGGCCGCGTCAACCAGATCAAAGCCGAGATCGACAAGACGGACTCAACCTGGGACAAGGAGAAGCTCCAGGAGCGCCTGGCGAAACTGTCCGGCGGCGTGTCCGTCATCAAGGTCGGTGCGGCTACCGAGGTCGAGCTGAAGGAGAAGAAGCACCGCATCGAGGACGCCGTCTCGGCGACCCGCGCGGCGGTGGAAGAGGGCATCGTCCCGGGCGGCGGCGTCACGCTGATCCGTGCCGAGGCGGCTCTGGACAAGCTCGACCTTGACGGCGACGAGGCGACCGGCGCGAGGATCGTGCGGAACGCGCTCGCCGAGCCCACCCGCCGGATCGCGCAGAACGCCGGCTACGAAGGCGCGGTCATCGTCCAGCAGACGAGGACCGAGGGCGACGGACGCGGGTTCGACGCCGCGACCGGCCAGTGGGTCGACATGGTGAAGGCCGGGATCATCGATCCCGCGAAGGTCACGCGGTCGGCGCTGCAGAACGCGGCGTCCATCGCGGGGATCGTCCTGACCGTGGAGTCCGCGGTGGTCGAGAAGCCCGAGGACGAAGAGCCCGAGTCTGCGGGCGGCCACGGGCACGCTCACTAGTACCGGCTGACGCGTCACGCGTGCAGGGGGTGGCCCGAAGGGCCGCCCCCTCTCGCTATCCCCGGGGGTAAGGTCCCTCCTGTCGCTCGGAGCTGGGGAGGAAAAGGTCATGCGCAGGTGGATAGGGCTCGTACTCGCAGGGGCACTCGTCGGAGGACTCGTGGGGACGGCGATCGGGCGCCGCGCCGCGGATCTGAACCTGTCGGCCGGCGGGGCGATCACCGCCGTGAAGACCACCTACGGCGAGAACCTGGTGGGCACCTCCGGCACGAACTGGAGCACGGTTACCAGTGTGCAGATGACCGTTCCTGCAGACGAGCACGGGCTCGTGGTCGCTCGGCTGGACGCCAGCGCCTCCTGCGAGCCCGTCGTGGATGGGGTCGGCGACGGCGTGTGCCAGCTCCGGTTCAAGGCGCTGCGTGAGAGCGACCACCGCCCGATGCGACCGTCCTCGATGACCTTCGCCCTCGAGGTATCCGGAGGCATCGGTGAGGAGGACTACTCGCTGACGATGGAGAAGAGCAGGCTCCTTCCCGCCGGTCGGTGGACGGTCGTCGTGCAGCATCGCGTGACCGACCCGAGTATCTACTTCGGCATCTACGCTCACCACTTCACGGTCGAGCGCGCCTCGGCGTAGGAGATGCGCGTGGCCGCAGAGACTCCCCCTGTGGCGTTCGAGGAGCTGCTTCGAGACTGGGACGGTGAGTTCCTCGCCAGCCGTTTCGATGCGCCCACCCAGACATGGATGCTCGTGGGGGTGCACTCGACCAGACTCGGTCCCGGGTTCGGCGGCACCCGGATGAAGCCGTACGCCGTGGTCGCCGACGCCGTGCGCGACGTGCTGCGGCTCTCGCAGGCGATGACCCTCAAGAACGCGATCGCCGGCGTCCCGTTCGGTGGGGGCAAAGCCGTGCTCGCGGTACCGGCCGTGCCGCAGGGGGAGGACCGCCGCCGCCTCATGGATCGGTACGCCGACCTCATCGGCTCGCTCGGCGGGAGCTACGTGACGGCGTGCGACATGAACACGAACGAGCATGACATGGACATGCTGGCGTCGAGGTGCCCGAACGTGATGGGGATGTCCGAGGAACGCGGCGGCTCCGGTTCGAGCGCCCCGGACACGGCACTTGGCGTGTATCACGGGATCCGGGCAGCGCTCGGTCATGTCTACGGGTCCGACGACCCGTCCGGTCGGACCGTGGTGATCCAGGGCGCCGGCGCCGTCGGCGCGCCGCTCGCGGAGTTGCTGGCGAGCGATGGAGCGCACCTCGTGGTGGCCGACGTGGATCCGGAGCGAGCCGCGGCCGTGTCTGACCGGATCGGCGCGCAGATGGTGGATGCGGGCGAGGAGTTCGACGTGGCGTGCGACGTCTTCTCGCCGTGTGCGACCGGTGGCGTCCTGAAGGAGGCCACGATCGACCGCCTCCACTGTCGGATCGTCGCAGGTGCGGCGAACAACCAGCTTTCCCGTCCCGACGACGCAGAGCGCCTCGCCGCGGCCGGGATCCTGTATGCCCCCGACTACGTCGTGAACGCCGGCGGGGTGATCCACCTGGCCGGCTACGAGCGTCTGGGTTGGAGCCGGGAACAGGTGCAGGATCGGCTCATGGGCATCGGCGAGACGCTTCGAGGGATATTCGCTACCGCGGAGACCGAGGCGATCACGCCTGCGGCGGCCGCCGACCACATCGCTTCGGAGCGCATCGCCGCTGCCTAGACCTGCGGCTTCTCCTGACTGGTCCGCCCGAGCCCCACGAGATCCAGGGCTGCGAGGGCGACGGAGACCCCGCCGATGACCCACCACGCCCACGCCGGCGCGCCCGGGTCCACGCTGAAGGTCGCGTTCACGAGCGCGAGGGTCGCCACCCCTGCTTCCAGGACGGCGAAGGCCCACGCCCACCACCACACCTGATCGAGCGCCCCGGCGACGAGCCACATCAGCAGTGCGAGGACGACGGCCGTGACGCCGAGCATGCGGAGCCACGCGGTTTCCTCGACGGAGGACTGCCCCAACGCCTCGAGGACCGTAAGTGGAACCAGTCCCAGCGCCAGTCCCGTGAGCGCCCATAGGGCGGACTGGATCTTCAGCACGCGTCGTAGGAGGAACATGTCCGCAGGCCCTCCGCGCGCCCGCGGTCGGGCGCAGGACGGCTGGTAGGATACGCCAACCGCGGAGGCAGCCTTGCGCGGCAGCGCGCCCGCCCCGCCCCGGACACCTCCGAACGCCCAAGGAGTCAGTCATGCAGCAGGGTCCCCGGGTCGTCGTGGTCGGCCTTGACTGCGGCACCCCGAAGCTCCTCTTCGAGGATCTGCATGCCGAAGTGCCCACCATCGCGAAACTGATGGGTGAGGGCATGTACGGGGACCTCGCCTCCATCACGCCGCCGATCACGGTTCCCGCGTGGGCCTGCGCCATGACCGGCGCGGTCCCCGGACAGTTGGGCATCTACGGGTTCCGCAACCGCAAGGACACCACCTACGACGGGCTCGCGATCGCGCACTCGGGGGCGATCAAGCATCCCGCCGTCTGGGATGCGCTCGGCGCCCAGGGGAAGCGCTCGGTCCTGATCGGCGTCCCGCCCTCGTTCCCGCCGCCCACCAGCTTCCCCGGCTGGCGCGTGGGCTGCTTCCTGACCCCTCCGAGCGCCGAGAAGTGGGCGTTCCCCCAGGAGCTCGAGGTCGAGATCGAGGAAGAGCTCGAGGGCAAGGGCAACTACATCTTCGACATCCCCAATTTCCGTCAGGCCGGGTTCGACGTGACGCTGGATCAGGTGTTCAAGATGACCGAGCGCCGGTTCCAGGTAGGGCGCCGGTTGATCCAGAACAAGCCGTGGGACTTCTTCATGCTGTGCGACATCGCGCCGGACCGCCTGCATCACGTGTTCTGGCAGTACTTCGACCCCCGCCACCCGCTCTACGAGCCGGGGAACAGGTACGAAGGGGTGTTCCAGGATTACTACCGGTTCTTGGACCGGCAGCTCGCCGACTTCCTCGAGCTGGTGCCGAGTGACGCCGTCACGATGGTGATGAGCGACCATGGCGCACGTCCGATGATGGGAGGCCTGTGTTTCAACGACTGGCTCATCCAGGAAGGGCACCTCGTCCTGTCGGAGCCCGTCACCGACGGCCCGATCCCCATCAAGGACGCGAAGATCGACTGGGACCGCACGGCCGCCTGGGGCGACGGCGGCTACTACGGGCGGTTGTTCCTGAACGTGAAGGGACGCGAACCGCGGGGGATCGTCGAGCCCGCGAACTACGAGGCGACACGGAACGAGCTGGTCGCGAAGCTGGAGGCGCAGGTCGGCCCCGACGGTACTCCACTGGGAACCAAGGTCCACAAGCCGCAGGACGCCTACCCCGAGGTTCGCGGTGTGGCGCCGGACCTGATCGTCTACTTCGGCGACCTGGAGTGGCGCTCGGTCGGTTCGGTGGGCAACCCCAGCCTCTACACCTACGAGAACGACACCGGTCCTGATGGCGCCAACCACGACCGCGACGGCATCTTCATCATGACCGGGCTCACCGGCCAGCAGACGGGCAAGGTCGACGGGCTCAGCCTCGTCGACGTGGGCCCCTCCATCCTGTCCATCTACGGCATCGACTCGACCACGGCACTGCCGGGCGTCGTCGGAAGGAGCTTCCTGTAGTGAGCGACCAGAACGGGTTCACCGTGTGGTTCACCGGCCTTTCGGGCTCGGGCAAGTCCACCATCGCCGAGATGCTCTTCCACGAGTTCCAGGCGCGCGGCATGAAGACCGAGATCCTCGACGGCGACGTGGTCCGCCAGAACCTGTCCAAGGGCCTCGGGTTCTCGAAAGAGGACCGCGACCTCAACATCATGCGGATCGGGTTCGTCGCGAACCTGCTCACGCGCAACGGCGTGGCCACGATCTGCTGCCCGATCAGTCCCTACAAGGAGACCCGCGACGCCAACCGTGCGCTGATCGGAGAGTTCGTCGAGGTGTACGTGCACGCCACCGTCGATGAGATCGCTGCGAACCGTGACCCCAAGGGCCTCTACAAGAAGGCCTTGGCGGGGGAGATCAAGGAGTTCACGGGCGTGAGTCCTGACGCACCCTACGAGGTGCCGGAGGACCCCGAGATCGTGGTGGACACGCTGTCGCAGAGCCCCGAGGAGTCGCTGCGGTTCGTGCTCACGCGCCTCAAGGAGTTGGGCCGTCTCGATGCCGACGAGGTCCTGATGGAAGGCGACCGCGTGCACTCCGGCATGACGGACCTGCGGGTGGCCGAGTCGGGGCACGTGGTCAAGGAGAGCTGACCGTCGCGACCGACTACGCTGCTGGTCATGCCAGCGGGCGCCGACGTCATCGTCTGCGGTGGAGGGACCGCGGGTCCCGTCGTCGCGGCGCGGTTGGTCCAAGGCGGCGCGTCCGTGCTGCTCCTCGAAGCTGGGCCGGACCACGGTGCGTTGCCAGAGGGCCGTTGGCCCGCTGATCTCCTCGACGCGACGCGGATCCCGACCTCGCACGACTGGGGCTACGTCTCGGAGGACGGCGGTCTGCCGTTCGAGCGGGCTCGAGTGATCGGCGGCTGCTCGGCCCACAACGGATGCACCGCGTCGTGGGGTCACCGGGCCGACTACGACGGCTGGGGCCTCGCTGGCTGGGAGGCCGACATGCTGCAGCCACTGTTCGAGGAGGCGTCGCGGCGGATGCGGGTACGGCTCTTCGAGGAGGGGGACTGGTCGCCGCTGCACCGCGCGTTCATCGAGGCGGGGGTGGCGTTGGGCCTGCCTCTGGAGGATCGACTCCAGACGCTCGATGTGCGGCCGAGCGTGTGCGCGGAGCCCTCGAACTCACCCGGCGGGATCCGTTGGAACGCCGCGCTCGCCTACCTCGATCCGGTCCGGGGTGACCCTCACCTCACGATCCAGGGCGACACGCTCGTCGATCGCGTCCTCATCGAAGACGGCCGTGCGCTCGGCGTGCGGGCGATCGGACCCGACGGGGCGTTCGAAGCGAGGGCCGGCCGCATCGTGCTCGCCGGCGGCACGTACGGCTCGCCCGCGATGCTGCTGCGCAGCGGCGTCGGCCCGGCGACCGACCTCCGTGCGCTCGGGCTCGACATCGTCGCCGACCTCCCCGGCGTCGGGGGCAACCTGCACGACCACCCCTCCTACGAGCTGATCCTTCGGCCGAACGAGGAGTACGAGCGCCGGACCGCGGCGTTCGCGGCGACGGGCAGCGCTCTTCCCGACGAGCTCGGGTTCGCGAGCCTCGCGAGCTCGCTCGCCACCGATGGTGTCGTCGACCTGCATCTGTTCAGCGAGGTCCGGATGAGTGGAGAGCAGCCCGGTCTCTTCGTGGTGTGCCTCACCCCGCGCTCGCGGGGCCGGCTCCGGCTGCGGGACGCAAATCCGGAGACCTCGCCGATCCTGGACCACGGCTTCCTGACCGATGAAGCTGGCCACGATCTGGCGGTCCTGATCGAGGGGGTCGAGCGCGCCCGGCGGTTCCTGGCGGCCGCGCCGATGGCGAAGTTGTTCGCCCGCGAGCTCGTCCCGGGCCCCGACGCGGACCTGCCCGTCGTGATCAGGGCGAACGTCGCCCATTGCTGGCACCCGGTCGGGACCTGCGCGATGGGCGACGTCACGGACGATCGGGGGAGGGTCCGTGGAGTGGACGGGCTGATCGTCGCGGATGCATCGCTGATGCCGCGGACCGTCCGTGCCACCACGAACCTACCCACGGTGGTCATCGGCGAGCGCATCGCGGCCTTCCTCTGTGAGGACGCGCGGTAGGCTCGACCGATGGACCGAGCTGTGCCCAGTCCCGACCCGATCGGCGAACCCGAGGCCTACCAGCAGCACCTGCTGGACCTTCTCGGCGAGGACGACCCCGCCCAGGTCCAGTCGGAGACGGTGGCATCGTGGGAGCGGCTCCTCGAGGAGGCCGGCGAGGACCGCTCGACCCGCCCCACGCCGACCGAGTGGTCCGTCCTCGAGTGCCGCGCGCACGAGGTCGACGCCGAGATCGTCATGAGGCTCGCTATCGGTGGATCATCGCCCATGACGAGCCGCCCCTGATCGGTTACGACCAGGACCTGTGGGTCGACCACCTGCATCGGAGCCGGGAGGAACCCGACGAACTCATCGCCACGCTCGTGGTGTTGAAGCGGGCCAGCGTGGCGCTGTGGCAGCGATCGACCGCCGACGAACGTGGCCGCGTCGGCATGCACAGCGAGCGCGGACCAGAGAGCTACGACCTCTCCCACCGCATGATCGCGGGGCACGATCGGTTCCACCTGGCGCAGGCGCGCCGTGCCCTCGACGCCGTCCGGGGGGCTGAGCGGGCGGCGCCCGGCTGGCTGCTACCCTGACGTGCATGCTTCTCACTGACGCCCATCCGGGGACGGGTGGGCGTTCTGCGTTCCATGGATCGCCGGCCACCTAGGGAGGGACCCCCGCATGGAGTTCGAGATCGGCATCGGCAAGACGGCCCGCAGGGCCTATGGGTTCGACGAGGTCGCCATCGTTCCGTCACGGCGCACCCGTGACCCGGTGGACGTGGACATCTCCTGGGAGATCGACGCGTACCGTTTCGCGCTCCCCATGATGGCGAGCGCGATGGACGCGGCGGTTACACCGACGACCGCGATCGAGATCGGCCGGCTCGGTGGGCTCGCGTGCCTGAACCTGGAAGGGCTCTGGACCCGGTACGAGGACCCGACCCCGATCTACGACGAGATCGCCGGGCTCCCCGACGAGAAGGCCACCCGCCGGATGCAGGAGTTGTACGCCGAGCCCATCAAGGAAGAGCTGATCGGCAGGCGCATCGAAGAGATCAAGGCTGGTGGGGTGCTGTCATGCGCCTCGCTCACGCCGCAGCGCGTCGAGCGCTACGCGCCGCTCGTGCTGGAGGCCGGCCTGGACATCTTGGTCATCCAAGGCACGGTCGTCTCGGGCGAGCACGTCTCCACGAAGGTGGAGCCACTCAACCTGAAGACGTTCATCCCAGCGTTCGACATCCCCGTGATCGTGGGCGGGTGCGCCTCGTATTCCACGGCGCTGCACCTGATGCGGACCGGAGCGGTGGGCGTGCTGGTCGGTGTCGGCCCCGGCAACGCGTGCACCAGCCGCGGCGTGCTGGGGATCGGCGTCCCGCAGGCCACCGCGATCGCCGATGCGGCCGCCGCCCGGCGCGAGCACCTGCACGAGACCGGCCGCTATTGCCACGTGATCGCGGACGGCGGGATGCGCACCGGCGGCGATATCGCGAAGGCGATCGCCTGCGGCGCCGACGCGGTGATGATCGGCTCGCCGATGACACGGGCATATGAAGCTCCGGGCCGCGGCTACCACTGGGGGATGGCCACGTTCCACCCCACGCTTCCGCGCGGCGCGCGCGTGAAGACCCAGCAGGTCGCCTCGATGGAGGAGATCCTCATCGGACCGGCCCACGAGAACGACGGGACGTTCAACCTGTTCGGGGCGCTCGCCACGAGCATGGCCACCACGGGCTACCAGAGCATCAAGGAGTTCCAGAAGGCCGAGTTGGTCATCGCGCCGACGATCAAGACCGAGGGCAAGGCGTACCAGACCCAGCAGCACGTCGGGATGGGGCGCTAGGTCCCCCGACGGCATAGCCATATCGCTGTGTGACCGATATGGTTATCTGGCATGAAGACGACCCTGAACCTCGATGACGACCTCATGCGCGAGGCCAAGAAGCGCGCGGCCGAGTTCGGGACGACGCTCACCAGAGTGGTCGAGGACGCTCTGAGGAAGTCGCTCTCCGAGGAACCGCCAGCCGAGCCGTATGTCTTCGATATCCCCGTGGCGGATGGCGGAGGTCCCCCGATCGTCGATGCCGCCGACCGTGAAGCCCTCTACGATCGGATGGAAGGCCGCGGGTGATCGCGGTCGACACCAACGTCCTCGTGTACGCGCACCACGCCCAGGCGCCGCAGCATGCGCAGGCGCGGGAGGCGCTGAGGGCGTTGGCGGAAGGCCACGGTGCGTGGGCGATCCCGGTGTTCGTGATCGGTGAGTTCCTACGCGTGGTTACGCATCCGAGGGGTCCGATGCAACGACCGACGGCCCCCGGTCGCGCGTTGGAGGTCGTCGACAACCTGGTCGCTAGCCCGAGCGCTCGGGTACTCATGCCTGGACGTCGCTACCTCCCCCTGCTACGCGGCTTGATCGCCGACGTCACGCCCCGGGGGGACGAGGTGTTCGATGCGCAGATCGCCGCGTTGTGCCTGGAGCACGGTGCCACGACGATCCTGACGAACGACACGGACTTCCGGCAGTTCATCGGCATCACGGTCAAGGGGCTGGGATGAGGCTGTTACGGTGGGCGCATGAGTGATCCGCGGCCCGTACTCGTCGTCGATCTGGGGGCGCAGTACGCACAGCTGATCGCCCGGCGGGTCCGCGAGGCCCACGTCTACTCCGAGATCGTCCCGCATGATCTGACCAAGGCGGAGCTCGCTGCGAAGCGCCCCGCAGGCCTCATCCTGTCCGGCGGCCCCGCGAGCGTCTACGAACCCGACGGTCCCCAGGTCGACCCGGGGGTGTTCGACCTCGGGGTCCCGGTGCTCGGGATCTGCTACGGCCACCAGTTGATGGCGCAGGCGCTCGGTGGCGAGGTAGCCGCCACCGGCGACCGTGAGTACGGCGGCACCGCGGTGCGCGTCACCCAACCCGGCCTGCTCCTGCAGGATCTCCCGGCCGAGGACACGGTGTGGATGAGCCACGGCGACGCCGTGACGCGCGCCCCCGAGGGGTTCCGCGTCACGGCCACCACGGACACGATCCCGGTCGCGGCGATGGAGGATCCCGAACGCGGCCTGTTCGCGGTGCAGTTCCACCCGGAGGTCACGCACACGCCGCACGGCCAGGACGTGATGAAACGGTTCCTCTACGACGGCTGCGGCCTGCTACCCGATTGGACGCCCGCGAACATCATCGACGAGCAGGTCGCACGGATCCGCGAGCAGGTCGGCGAGGCGCAGGTCCTGTGTGCGCTCTCCGGAGGGGTGGACTCGGCCGTCGCAGCGCTGCTCGTGCATCGCGCGGTGGGGGAGCAGCTCACCTGCGTGTTCGTCGACCACGGACTGAACCGCGAGGGCGAGCCCGACCAGGTGGAGGAGACGTTCGCGCGCCACTTCCACGTGCCGCTCGTGCATGTGAAGGCGCAGGACCGGTTCCTGGTCAAGCTCGCCGGTGTCACCGATCCGGAGCGCAAACGCAAAGCCATCGGCGAGGAGTTCATCCGCGTCTTCGAGGAGGTCGCCCGCGAGCACGAGGGCGCGAGGTTCCTGGTCCAGGGCACGCTCTACCCCGACGTGATCGAGTCGGGCTCGAAGACCGCCGCCAACATCAAGAGCCACCACAACGTGGGCGGCCTGCCCGATGACATGGATCTCGAGCTGATCGAGCCACTGCGCGACCTGTTCAAGGACGAGGTCCGTCAGGTCGGGTTGCAGCTGGGTCTGCCCGAGGAGATCGTGCACCGTCAGCCGTTCCCGGGTCCGGGTCTCGCCGTCCGGATCGTCGGCGAGGTGAACGTTGAGAACCTGGCGAAGGTGCGTGGCGCCGACCACATCGTGCGCGAGGAGATCCGCCGCGCCGGCCTGGAACGCGAGACCTGGCAGGCGTTCTGCGTCCTGCTCGCCGATGTGTCGAGCGTCGGAGTGATGGGCGACGGCCGGACCTATGAAGCGCCGGTCGTGATCCGCGCGGTCACCTCCGAGGACGCGATGACCGCGGACTGGGCGCGCCTGCCCCACGACGTCCTCGATCGGATCGCGAGCCGCATCGTCCGCGAGGTCCCCGGGGTGAACCGGGTCGCCTACGACATAACGAGCAAGCCCCCCGGCACCATCGAGTGGGAGTAGGCGGCACGCCTCGGCTTCCTCCGCGAGGCAGACCATCTCGTTTCCCTTGACGGAAACGGCCCACCCCCCTACGGTGGAGGGGTGAAGGTAGGAGCGCCGAGCCAGGTAAGGGTAGCTCCTCTGCCTGGCTGCGTTGATTATCGCGATCGCCCTGACAGCGAAGTTTCCTGCGCCCGCGATCGGACTGAGTCGAGATGGGAGAACCCGAGAGGACGTGGGAGGCGCCTTCAGTACAGGCGTGTGCGGACCCACCGTCAAGTATCGCTTCGTCAACGTTGATCATGATTGGTCCGTCGCCGAGAAGGACAGCGTCGAGGCCGCCTTGTCAGTATGGGAGAGCGTCATCGATCGTGACGGCTCGGACATCGTTGACCTTCGACGCGTATCGAGTAATGCAGACATCGACGTGAAGATAGTGGCCGGCCTTGGCATGTACGGGAGAGGACACTGCGATGACGGCGTCGTCGAGCTCGATAGGACCTTGGTAGGCCATCAGGCGCGCATGGACGGCGTGGCTGTGCACGAATTCGGCCATGTCCTTGGACTGCCGCATGTATCCATCGATGAGAACCTTCCGAACGGCGGGGCCCTCGCGTCTATGCGCACGAGCGCCTGTTATCAATCCAACAGCGCAGCCGAGGCGACACAGGCTGAATTGGCGTCCCTTTCCCTGGATGACCGGGCAGCCCTGACGAATCAGCAGGCTTCAGGCGCGAATGCTCCATTCCAGGCTGATCCGAGTTTCGAGGCCGCAGCCTCGCTCAACCAATTTGTAGCAATGAACGCCGGGACCCCGACCCGAGTGAGCAGTTCATCCTCGCCCGTTGGCAGCTGGACTTACAGGTACACAGGGACGGAGCCGGTTCAGGGCGGTGGCGATCCTTATGTGTACCAACAGGAAATGGTTTCCTTCCCTCAAGCGATCGATGCTGCTGCCTACATCCGCAAGGATCTTGATTCGCACAACGGCAGTTTGGATCTGAGACTGCTCACGCGCGCTGTTTCGGGATCTTGGCAATAACTTTGGGATTCCGGCTCCCAACAGCACAGCTCACTGCAATTGGGAGTATTCGGCTTCGGGTGACTGGGTGATTCGACGGGAGAATCCTGTGACTCCGACCCTCACTTGGAGCCAGTACTCGACGACGAGTTACTCACCACCTGGACTTGTCGTCGCCGTACGCGTGTCCGTGGTGAACAAGCTCTGGTTCACGTGCGCGCAGATCCCGAACCAGTGCAGGGCGGAAGCTCGACTGGATGACGTAAAGGTGCGATCGCAGTGAAGGGCATCAGGCAGGCTCTCCTTGCGCTGGCCCTGGTGGTAGTGGGGTTGGCTCCGATCGCGTTCCTAGTGCGCTCCGGCGGGGACGCGGCGACACCCTTCACTCGGGATGAAGAGCTGCCGTGGCCCTGGTGTGGGCCGGATGCCTCACCCTCACCCTCACCCCCGCATCCGTACCCGGACGACATCGTGCCGCTGGAGGACGCACCCCTCATCAGGGCCGAGCCTTTCGCCGACGTCGTGCTGCTCGTGGCGCCGGGTACCGAGGGTCTCACGCCGAGCGAAGATCCGGTCAACCACCCAGACCATCGAACCCTCGCGGCGAGTATCAGTGAGGTGCTCTTGGACCGCGGGTTCGGTGACGGCTCCGACGCGCCGGTGGCAGCCGGTTCTGAAGTACGCCTTTCGGGAGATCAGGCGCTCCTCCTCGATCTGATCGCAGCCTCGGGTTCCGGTCCGGTGACCATCGGTTCCGACGGACGCAACGCATCCGGGTCCTTCTTCGTTGCGTTCGGCTACGACCAACGCGCCAACGAGGTCCTGGGTTCGCGGTCCGGTGAGAGCGTGGTCGAGGAGTTCATAGCCTCTCGCGTTCCGGATGAAGCCAGCAGGGCACAGCTCATCGTCGACTGGAACATCGAACACGCGAGCGGATCGCCGGGCGCCGTGATGACGGGCTTCCAAGATCTCGTGGACGAGATCTTCCCGCCCCCTCCGGACTTGCCCGCGCCTGGCACGATGGCCTATTGGGATGCCGCACCTCCGCTCTGTAGGAGCCTGCTCGATGCGCCCACGAAGATCTTGGAGACCCTCGACGGAGTCTCGATCGCTGTGCACATCCCCGACAGCATCGCGAAGGCCGAGGACGCATTGATATGCCTGCGCTCCGACTATGGGGGGTTGGGATGCACGGTCATGAGGCCGAACCCGGACTCAGACGTGGTCGAGTTTCAGGCCTGGCGTGACCCCGCAGGTGGGCCGATCACCGTTCAACTGACCCGCGAAGTGGATGGCTCCGCCTCCTGGCAGCAACGAACGACACTGGTCATCATCCCCGACGATGACCTCGTGAAAGGCCAGGCGTCCGTGGAACTGCCGGAAGGGATCGCGGGTGCGACCTACGACGAGATCGCGGCGTCGCTCGCCGTGTAGGTCTCAGCCGGGTCTGCTCACCAGTTCAGCTCCAACGATCAGGCGCTAGCTGCTCGCGTACCTCGGGTTGCACGTCGTGAGGACCAAGGTCAGCTCGGTGGTTTGGATCAGCACCTCCCCACCGCCGATACACATCGTGCTCCCGAGCGGCGGGACCGTTGACATCGTCCAACACCGTGTTGCATGATGTCAACGCATGCGGCCTCGCCATCCGAAGAAGGACGTCGAAGCTGCGCTCAAGGACATCGAGAAGGACGGCTGGATCGTGGAGCAGACGGCCGCAGGTCACCGATGGGGCGTCGCACGCTGCGGCGCCGGCTGCGTGATATCGGTGTGGTCCACACCGAAGAACCCGATGAACCATGCGAAGGCCGTCCGTCGCAGCGGGATGCGTTGTCCGCACGGAGGTCACGATGGCTGAGTTCGAGTTCGTGCTGGTGGTCGACGGTGACGTCGATGACGAGGCGACGGTCGATGCGCTCTTCGAGGCCGGCTGCGATGACGCGACGTTCGGATCCGTCGATGCCGTCGGGTTCGGGGAGTTCGAGCGCGAGGCAGACGGCTTCGCCGAGGCCGTCCTTTCGGCCATCACCGACGTTGAGTCCGTGGATGGTGTCCGGGTCCGCCGGGTCGAACCCGACGACCTGGTCACGCTCTCCGAGATCGCGGAGCGGATGGGGCGTACGCGCGAGAGCGTTCGGCTGCTGGCCGCCGGCGAGCGGGGGGCCGGCGACTTCCCACCACCCGTGTCGCACCTGCGGTCTCGGTTCCGACTCTGGCGGTGGTCCGACGTGGCCGTCTGGGCCGGGGTCGTGAGCGATCAGGAGCGGGATCGCGCGAGGTTCGTCGCTCTCGTCAACGCTGCGCTCGAGTTGCGCGGTGTCGCTGAGCTGAGTCGACGAGACCGAGACAACCTGAGGAAGCTCGCAGCCGCCGGCTAGTGTCCGGATCGGCGCGAGGCTGGATGTTGTGTGTATGAACTCCAGCAATATGGTGTATCGTCATGTGTATGCGAACGAACATCGACATCGACGAGGACGTGATCAGGGAGGTCCAGCGGCTCACCGGGGCTCGGACGAAGCGTGAGGCTGTCGACCTGGCGCTCCGCGAACTCGTCGCACGGTACGAACGGGCCGGCATCCTCCAGCTCCGAGGGACCGTGCGGTGGGAGGGAGACCTGGCTCGATCGCGACGGGCCCGTTCGTGATCGTCGTCGACACGAGCGTCTGGATCGACGTTCTGAACGAGCGTGACTCGCGCGAAGCTCGCAGGTGCATAGAACTCCTCGAGGGAGGTGCGCCACTCGCGCTGACCGACGTCATCTTCACGGAGATCCTCCAGGGGTTCGCGCTCGAGGCCGATGCCGATCGTGTGGAGCGGCGGCTCCGCGCGTTCCCGATGCTCCGGCTCGACTCGATCGATGACTTCGCGCTCGCGGCGAACCTGTATCGCCAAGCGAGGCGGAAGGGAGTCACGATCCGCAAGACGCTCGATTGCCTCATCGCCGCTCCGTGCGTGCGCGACGGCGTCGCCATCCTGCACCGCGACGCAGACCTCGATCGTCTCGCCTCGTGCACCGAGCTTCAGGTGTTCACGTGATAGCCGCCACTAGCCGGGCGCGCTGACCAGCTCGGCTTCCACGATCAGACGCTGGCTGCTGGCGTACTTCGGGTTGCACGTCGTGAGGACCAAGGTCGGGTCGCTGGTCTGGGTCAGCACCTTGCCGGCCGTCTCCTCCGGCAGCACGAAGTTGGCCGTGACCTCGTACGTGTAGGTGCCGAACGCCGTGAGGATCTCGATCGTGTCGCCGACCGCCACCTTGTCCAGATCGAAGAACGGCGCGAGGTAGGTGGTGCGGTGCCCGGCGATGCCGACGCGGCCGCTGCCATCCCACGGGTCCGCCGTGTCGGCGTAGTGCCCGGGCCCCGACTTGAGGTCGTCGTAGCCGGTGCCCTCGACGACCACGTAGTCGATGCCGACGGACGGGATCTGGATCACCCCGTAGGCGTCTCCGGGGACCTGGCGCTCGCCGGGCTCAGGCGCCTGCGAGACTGGCCGCGGGTGCTGCTCCCACTCTTCGACGACCGCACCGCGGAACGTCTCCTGCGCGCGCGCGGTCTCCAGCCCGGTTCCCCACAGCAACCAAGCCACGTACCCGGCGAAGAAGGCCGAACCCATGAGGCAGGCCATCCCGAACCCGCGCAGCGCCCGTCGCCAGCCGCCGGTATGCGGCTCCGATGGGACGGTGGGTCCGACCGGAGGCGCCTTCACCTTCGCGTCCATCTAACCACCGTACCGCGGGGTGATGCACAGGTCATCGACCGGAAGGCCCTGGTCAGCGGCCCTAGACTCCCGCGGATGCGCGCCCGCCGGCTGGAGATGCCCTGGGGCCGGCTCAAGATCTGGGAGGCCGGCGAGGGTCCGACGACGGTCCTGGCCGTGCACGGTCTGGGCGGGTCCGGCCGGTATTGGGACGGCTTGGCCGAGGCGCTGGGCGACGGGTTCCGCGTGGTGGCTCCCGATCTGGGTGGGTTCGGCGGATCGTCGAAGCAGCGCGACCCGGCCGATAGGGCATTCCACCTCGCCACGCTCGACCGGGTTGCGGAGAGCCTCGCGGAGCCGGCCGTCGTGATCGGGCACTCGCTCGGCGGGGTCCTCGGCATGCTCTGGGCTGCACGACGCCCCGACGCGATCGCCGGTCTCGTCATGGCCGCGTCACCGTTCCCCTCACCCCGGGCGGACTGGGATCCGGCCCGGTGGCGGGGGGCTCGTGGGCTCGGACCGCGCGCGTTGGTTGCAGCGGCCCGCGCCGCATGGCCGGTCCTCAGCGTCCCGGTGCAGGTGCTCGGGCCCTATCCCAGGGCCGTGGTGCGCGATTACGGCCGCCAGTCGATCCGCAGCCGCGTCTGGACGTTGTGGTCGCTCTGGGGAGACCCCGGGCTCGTTCCGGAGACCGCGGCCGCCGCGACCACCTTGGTGGCCAGCGACGCGAGGGTCCTGCTCGCCTACGCCGAGGATGATCGGAGCGTGGGTCCGGATAACGGGGAACGGTGGACGGCGCTGATCCCCCACGCCGAGCGGCTCGAGGTACCGACAGGCGGGCACCAGTTCCTGCTGCGCGACCGGTTCGTCTCGGTGGCACCGTGGATCCGCGGGCTGCCCGTCGGTGGCCACGGCTAGCATGGCTCCGTGACGTCCCCCCTGCTCGAGGGTCTCAACGACATCCAGCGCCGGGCCGTCCTCACCACCGAGGGGCCCGTGCTCATCGTGGCCGGGGCCGGCAGCGGCAAGACACGCGCGCTCACGCACCGCATCGCGTATCTGATCCGCGAACACAACGTGGCGCCGCAGCAGATCCTGGCGATCACGTTCACGAACAAGGCGTCCGGCGAGATGCGTGAGCGTGTGGAGTCGATGGTTGGCTCCGGGATCGCGTCCGGGATGTGGATCTTGACGTTCCACTCGATGTGCGCCCGTCTCCTGCGCCGCGAGCACACCCATCTAGGCCTCCCGTCCGCCTTCACGATCTGGGACGACGGCGACACCGAGCGCTTGATCAACCAGGTCTTGAAGGACCTCGACATCGACCCCAAACGGTTCTCGCCCAAGGCGATGGCCGCCGCGATCGGCCGGGCCAAGGACACGGTGCTCTCGCCCGCAGAGGTCGCCGAACGCGCTTCGAACTTCTACGAGGAGATCATCGCGAAGGTCTACGAGGCCTACGAGCGGCGCAAGCACGACGCAGGCGCGCTTGACTTCGACGACCTGATCACCGAGACGGTCCGGCTGTTCCGCGATCACCCCGAGGTGCTCCGCCACTACCAAGAGCGGTTCCGCTACCTGCTGGTGGACGAGTACCAGGACACCTCGCGCGCGCAGTACGAACTGGTGAACAAGCTCGCCGAGCGCCACCGCAACGTCTGCGTCGTGGGCGACGCCGACCAGGGCGTCTACTCGTGGCGCGGCGCCACCATCCAGAACATCCTGGACTTCGAGCGCGACTACCCCGACGCCGAGGTCTTCTTGATGGAGCAGAACTATCGCTCCACGGGCAGCATCCTGTCTGTCGCGAACGCGCTCATCGCGCGCAACCAGCAGCGCAAACCGAAGGAACTCTGGAGCGAGGCACCGCAGGGCGAGCGTGTGGTCTCGTTCCGTGCGAACGACGAGCACGAGGAAGCGTTGTTCGTCGCCTCCGAGATCGAACGCCTCCGTGAAGAGGAGGGCTACCGCTATCGCGATGTCGCCGTCTTCTACCGGACGAACGCGATGTCGCGTGTGATCGAGGACATCTTCATGCGCGTGGGTCTGCCCTACCGGGTGTTCGGGGGCGTGAAGTTCTACCAGCGCCGCGAGGTGAAGGACGTCCTGGGATACCTGCGCCTTCTGCTCAATCCGCAGGACGTCATCTCCTTCCGACGCGTGGTGAACATGCCCAAGCGTGGGATCGGGGACGCCACCGTTGCCGCGCTGGAGTCCTTCGCCCGCGAGGAGGGCATCGACATCCTGCAGGCGTGCCGGCGCGCGGACGAGATCGGCCATCTGCAGACCCGCGCGAAGGGCGCGATCAAGGGTTTCGTCGACGTGATGACCACGCTGCAGGCGCGCCTGGACGAAGGCGCGGGTTCGGCTCGGATGGTGGAGTTCGCGGCGCGCAAGTCCGGCTACCTGCTGGAGCTCGAGACCGAGCGCACCATCGAGGCCGAAGGCCGCATCGAGAACATCAACGAGCTCTCCACGGTGGCGATGGAGGTGGCTGCCCGCGACCCCGACGCCGGTCTGAACGAGTTCCTCGAGCTGGTGTCCCTGGTGGGGGAGCAGGACAGCTACGACGAGGAGGAGTCCTCCGTCACGCTCATGACGCTGCACATCGCCAAGGGACTGGAGTTCCCCGTGGTCTGCATCGTGGGGTTGGAGGACGGGGTGTTCCCGCACTTCCGCTCGATGACCGACCAGCACGAGTTGGAGGAGGAGCGCCGGCTGGCCTACGTGGGGATCACGCGTGCGCAGCAGCGGCTCTACCTCACGCACGCGTGGAGCCGGACCCAGTTCGGACAGACGAACTTCAACCCGCCCTCGCGGTTCCTCACCGACGACATCCCGAAGGACCTGCTGGACATCCGTGAGTCCGAGACGCGGCGGCAGACGCCCTCGCGGACCGGGTACGGGGGCGGCCGGGCCGGCGCCGGTGCGGCGGGGGCCGGCTACTCGGTGATCGGGTTGCCCGGGCAGAGCGGTGCCGTCGACGTGCAGCCCGGGTGGACCCCACCCAGCGTTCCGGGCGTGCATCGTCGCGAGACGCCGGCGATCGTGGCCGGCGACACCGTGCGGCATGAACGATGGGGAGAGGGCGTCGTGGTGACCACGACCGGCGGCGGAGAGGACGCCGAGGCGACGATCCGGTTCGAGGACATCGGGGAGAAGCGTGTGCTGCTCGCCTACGCCCCGCTCACGAAGGTCGGCTAAGACCCCTCCGATCAGGAGGACAGGAGCGAGAGCACGTTGCGGGTGACCCGTTCGAGGATCGGGTCGTCGCCGCGCAGCCCGTAGGACCAGTCGGTGACACCCGCGTTGAAGACGGTGCCGCCGCCGGGGGTGACGAAGGTCGCCATCACCGCGTGGTTGTAGCGGAACTCATCGAGGTGCTCCGGGAGGGTGTCGCCGTGCACGGCCTCCGTGACGTTCTCGAGTTCGCCGGGCTCATGGGCGTAGCGGGCGGGTTGCTGGTCGTGCGACCAGAGCGAGGCCGGGGCGCTGCCGAGGACGACGAGGCTCTCGGGGGTGCCGTCGCGGAAGGTGGGCTCGGGACGCCCGTCGGGCCCGGTGGTGAGTTCGCACCCGTCCACCTCGTAGCCGACGATCGTGTCGGTGAGCCCGAGTGCGTCGCCGTACGTGAGGCCGGTGCCCTCGAACGCCCAGTGCTCGGGGCGCCACACCGTGAAGGCGCCGCTGGCGCGCGGGACGCCCAGCCCGTAGCGCGAGTACCCGCCGCGCGAGAACGACAGGCCGATGCTCGCGGCCTCCGGGCGGCCGATCCTGCGGTCGACCCAGGCGCCGCTCAGGAACTGCTCGTCGGGCGTTCCCAGGACGGGATCCTCGTTCGCGCCGTACTTGTAGCCGGTCATCGTCTTGCGGTCCGGAGAGATACGGACCTGCCAATAGCAGGTGTTGCCGCTGAAGATCGCGGCGTTGCCACCGGCGGCCGTGTGCGCGTCGAGCGCGTCGCGCATGCTCCACGTCCAGTACTCGTCATGGCCCACCGACAGGTACAGCCGCGTGCCGTCCAGGAGTTCCGGGACCGTTTCCAGATCTGGCCCCGTCACGACGTCCACCGCGTAGCCGTTCGCCTCGGCCCAGCGCAGGAACTGCCGTTCGAAGCTCCACCACCCTGCGCCGCCGCTCCAGACCGAGAGCCCGAGCGGTTCGGCCCAGTCGAAGAAGGAGAAGGCTTCGCGGTCGGGTTCTGGCTGGGCCTTGCGCCGATGCGGCTCGGGTTTGACGAGGAACCCGGGCGCCATCGGGCGGTCGAAGGAGACCTGGGTTCCGCCGGTGTAGAGCGACGGGCCGCCCCAGTCGTTGTAGGCGTTCCAGGTACAGGTGGAGAGCACCATGAGGATGGGTGCGCGATCGGCCGCGCCCGGGACCGGGCGCACGACGAGGAACGCGTCAGCGCGTTCGTAGCCGGCGGTCACCGTCACCGCGTAGTAGCCGGAGCGCCAGTCCTCGCCGACGGGGATCTGGAGTGAGACCGGCCAGTTGCATCCGTTCGCGCTCGCGTCGGAGGGGATCTCCTGCATGTCCGCCGATCCCTCGCCGGTCCAGACCACATCTCGCCCGAGCCCGTCGCGCGCTACTTCCAGCGTGAAACGGCCGGCGTCGGTTGAGACGCGCAGGTCCGCCGGCTCACCGGGGGACACCGAATGGGGCCAGCAGTAGGCCTCGAGCATCAGCGCGTCAGGGCCAGGTAGCCGGCGATCGCGATCGCGATGCCGACCACGGCGGGGGCGATCACCCACGCCAATCCGAGGCGGCCACGGTAGGGCCCCAGCGTACCGACCTTGGTCGTGGGCTTGAGACCGGGCGGTCGGATCGCGATGCGTTTGCGGGCCATCGGCGACAGTTTACGGGGCGATCTCAGGTGCTCTCCGGGACGTCTCGTCCACTGCCAGGTCGGCGAAGTTCGCCGAGGTCTTGCCGAACTCCCACCACCCCTGCACCCACGGCTTCACGATCGCGAGGCTCCGGCCGTAGACGAGCGGGATCACGGCGACGCGGTCCACGACCGCCATCCGGTCCCCGTCGTGGAACAGCCGAAGCCTGCCCGCGTCGCTGCGTTCCTGCCGGGCACGCTCGATCAGGTCGTCGAACGGGGCGAACGCGAACCCACCCTCGTTCGTGCGGCTGTCGGATTGGAAGAGCAGCCGCAAGAAGTACTCGGGGTCCGGATAGCCCGGGAGCCAACCCGTGAAGTAGACGGGCGCGATCTCGCGCGGCGGGGCCATGGTGGCAAGATCCGCTGCGCCCCAGGTCCGCGGTTCGAGCTCGAGCCCGAGGACCTCGCGCCAGGCGTCCAAGACGGGGCGGACGAGTGCCTCGTCGTCCTCGTTGTAGCCCACGGGGATCACGGGGGTATCCCGAGGCAAGAGCGATCTGGCCAGGTCGGGGTCGAAGCGCAGTGCGATGTCGGGCGTGTGGCCCTGCAGCGCCGGAGGCACGATGCCGCCGTTGGCCGTGACCATGTTGGGCGGGACTGCTCGGGCGAGCGCCTCACGGTCGACCGCGTGCGCTAGTGCGCGTCGCAATTCGAGGCTCGACGTCACGGGGTCGTCGTGGCCGAAGGCGAGGTAGCCCGACCACGCCGGGGGTCCGAGCACTTGGTCGGGGGCATCCTTCGGGATGAGATCGGCGAGACGCGGCGTATAGCGCACCGCGACGAGGTCGAGCTCCCCGCTCCCATAGTCGGCGATCGCGTCGTGGAGCGGGGCCCGAACGATGTCGACCCGCGCGACGTTGCCACGTCGAACGGTGCTCGCCGCCTCACGGCGCTGCAGGACCAGCCGGTCCGGCGTGCGTTCGGCGGTCTCGAACGCCCCGGAAACCACCTGCGCGTACCCGGTCCACCCATCCCCGACCGCGTGGGCGGGCTGGGGCCCCCCGTCGGGGCGGTTCATCACGCTCATGAAGTACGGGGCGGGCGCCACCAGCCGGAACTCCACCGTGCGGTCGTCCAGCGCGCGCACCCCGATGGTGCCGGGGTCGGGCTCGGTGCCCATGTAGAACTCCTGCCCGCGCTCCAGCGCGAAGTAGATCGCCACGGAGGAGCCCGGCGCCCGCGGATCGAGTACTCGCTTGATCCCGAACTCGACGTCATGTGCGGTGAGCGGTGCGCCGTCGGACCATGTGAGCCCCTCACGGAGATGGAAGACGTAGCGCAAACCGTCCGGATCGATCTCCCACCGATCGGCGAGCGACGGCACGATCGTGCGCTCGGGCCATTGCTCGACCAGCCGGTCGAACAGCTGCATGCAGAGCTGGATGTTGGGCCACGCGATCGCCGAGCGAGGGTCGGCGTCGTCGGGCAAGAAGCTGGTGGCCATGCGGAGCGTCGCGCTCGGCGCCTCGGGCGGTGCCTCGGGCGGCGTCCAGTACGTGAACGCCCGCTGGTAGGTGGCGTTCGCTTCGGCGAACCGCAGGGACACGTGCAGTGCCAGCGCAAGCTTGAACAGCACGAGCGCGATCTCTCGGTCCTCCCCTCGGCGCTCCAAGAGCGGCAGCAGGTCGCGGTAATGTGTGATGGCCTCGTCCAGGGCGTAGTCCTGTCGGGCGCGATCCCCCGCGATGGTCAGGTACCGGATCGCCGCGTCGTCGTCCTGGGCGCCGAGGAAGTGGTGGGCCAGCAAGCCCGCCACGTCGGCTCCTCGCCCGCTCGTGCGGGCCTCCAGCCACTCGGCGGCCCCGCGGTGCAGGCGCCGCAGGTCTTCGGCGACCAACGTGCGATACGCCGTCTCCTGGATCAGGGCGTGCTTGAACCTGTACTCGGGCTCGGGCCAGCGGCGCCCCTCGCGGACCAGATCGACCCGCATCAGATCGGTGAGCGACGTGGACACGTTCCCGTCGGGCACCAACGCCTCGAGCAGGGGCTTGCCGAACGTACGGCCTATCACCGCGGCGGCCATGAGGACCGAGCGGGGCGCCGCCTCGAGCCGGTCGATCCGAGCGAGCAAGACCTTCTCGACGGTGGGCGGGACCTCCACGGCGACGGTGTCGTCGAACCGCCACCCGTCCGATCCGTGGCTCAGCGCACCCGCATCGACCAACGAGCGGACGAGCTCCTCCAGGAAGAACGGGTTTCCCTCCGCGGGTCCGAGGATCCGCTGCTGCACGGGTTCGGGGAGCGCCTCGGCGCCGACCAGCGCGTGCAGCAGGTCCCGTCCGGCATCGCCCGAGAGCGCGCCGAGCTCGATCGCCGTGACGCGGTGCGGCAGAGCGCGCGCGATATCGGCACGTGCCCGCCACGACAGGTGGTCACGTTCGAGGCGGCTCGTGGTCACGAGCAGGATCGCCGAGGCTTCGGTGTCACTCGCCAATCGCTCGATCAGGAGCAGCGACGTCGCGTCGGCCCAGTGCAGGTCCTCGAACACGATCGCGACGGGCCCGTCGTCGGCCAGGCGAGCGACCACGGAGCGCAAGACCTCGAAGGTGCGGTACTGCAGGGCCTCGGGCGCGAGCTCGGCGAGCCGATGTGCCAGGGCGGGCTCCTGCTCGAGCTCGAGCAGCGCTGCGAGGTAGGGGAAACACTCCGGGGCCTCATCGCCGAAGAGGCGGTCCAGCTGGCGGCGAAGCGCCACGCGCACGCGGAGCTCGGGTTCGTCGTCCTGGACGCCGAGCCATGAGCGGACCAGGTCACGGAACGGGAAGTAGGGGAGGGGCTCGCCGTAGCTCACGCACCGCCCCTCGAGCCAGAGCGTCCGCCCATGGGCCGGCTCGGCCGAGGCGAACGATCGCCGGATCTCGCTGAGGAGCCGCGTCTTGCCGATCCCCGGCTCGCCTGTGACGTCCAGGATCCGTCCGGCGCCGTCGAGTGTGGCCGCCGCCGCCTCACGCGCCTGCCCGAGCTGTTCGTCGCGGCCGACCATGGGTGCGGCCGTCGTGCTCCGCGCCGGCGCGCCGGTCACTCCGGTGACGGCGGACGCGGTGACCGCATCCTCCTTCCCCTTGAGCGCCAGGGCCCTGGGCGGACCCCACGTGAAGACGGAGCCGGTCTGCGTCCGCGCGTCCTCGCCCACGAGCACGGTGCCCTGCTCGGCCTCGGACTGAAGACGCGCGGCGGTGTTGAGCGCATCGCCCATCGCCCCGTACTCGACGCGGGAGCCGCCCCCCACGGCGCCGGTCACGACGGGCCCCGTCTGGACCGCCACCCGGACGCTCAGTCCCTCGACACCCCACGCGTGCGCGACCTGTGCGCCGAACGCGGTCACGTCCTCGACGATGCGCAGGCCCGCCCGGACGGCTCGCTCGGCGTCGTCCTCATGCGCCACGGGGGCGCCGAACAGCGCGAGGACGCCGTCACCGGCGAGGTCCTTCACCGTGCCCCCGAAGGCTTCAACGGCGCCCACCATGCGAGCCACCGCATCACCGACGACGAGCTTGAGCTCCTCGGGGTCCAGGCGTTCGCCCAGGGATGTTGAACCGACGAGGTCGGCGAACAGCGCGGTGACCTCGCGACGCTCGTCCCGCATGTCCATCAGCTCCGCTCATCGCCCGCCGGGGGCCCACTTCACCGGACACCATCTCACCCATCTCCCTCGCGTCCTCGCCTCTGGCCGCGCGAACATGCAAGATGACCTGGATGCAAGCGTGCGCATCGTGCGGCGAGGAGAACCCAGACCGGGCGCGGTTCTGTCTCCGGTGCGGGCGGCCGGTGGATGCCGCCGAGCGCGAGTCCCGCCGCGCCGTGACCACGCTGTTCTGCGATCTGGTCTCCTCGACCGAGCTTTCCGATCGCCTTGACGCTGAGACGGCACACCGGGTCATCGCGGCGTTCTACGCCTCGGCCCGCGAGGCCGTCGAGCGTCACGGTGGGACGGTTGAGAAGTTCGTCGGGGACGCCGTTATGGCCATCTTCGGGTTCCCGCGCATGCACGAAGACGACGCCCTCCGTGCCGCGGCCGCCGCGCTGGCCCTTCGGTCGTCGATGGTCTCGCTGAACGCCTCGCTCGAACGGGACTGGGGCGTTCGTCTCGACACTCGGACGGGGATCGCGACCGGAGAGGTCCTCGCCGGTACCTCCGGCGCCAACGAGCCGTTCGTCGTCGGGTCCTCGGTGAACCTGGCGGCAAGGCTCGAGCAACATGCTGAGCCCGATCAGATCTTGATCGACGAGGCGACCGAACAGCTCATCAGACGCCGCGCCGACACCGAGGCCGTGGCGCCGCTCGACCTGAAGGGGTTCGACGACGGCACCGTGGCCTACCGGCTGCTGGGGTTGCAGGCGGGGGCTGCCGAACCGGCCCGGATCGCTGCGATCGTGGATCGGGTCTCCGAGGTCCGGCTGCTCGAGGAGGCCTTCCGCGGCGTCGTGACCGCGCGCCGGTGCCGGGTGACGAACGTGGTCGGCGACGCCGGGGTCGGGAAGTCCCGGCTCCTGCAGGAGTTCGTGACCGGGCTCGATGCGAGGGTCCTCCGCGGGCACTGCCCTGCGTACGGTGAGACGGCGTCGTTCCGGGCGCTGGCGGAGATCGTGGCCGACGCGGCTGGGGGGAGCGCCGATGACCCGGCCGCCGCGCTCGCGGCCGCCGTGAGCGACGTCGTGGGCGAGGCGGCGTCGGCCGAGCGCCTGCTCGCCGCGGTCGACCTGACACCCGCGCCGGTGTCCGTCGAAGAGCGGGTCTCCGAGATCCGGGTGTTCCTCTCGCGCCTGGCGGCCGAGCGTCCCTTGGTCGTGATCGTCGAGGACCTGCACCACGCGTCGCAGGCGCTCTTGGACGCACTTCAGCACGTGGCCGAGTGGAGCCGCGACGCGCCGATCCTGCTCATCTGCGCGGGGCGCCCCGAACTCTTCTTCGACCGGCCTTCGTGGGGGCGGCTCCCCGGGCGGCTCACGCTGCATCTGCAGCCACTCGATGCCGACGACGGCGCCGCGCTCGTCCGCACGTTGCTGCCGGGCGCTGCACCGGGCGTCGAGCGACGGATCGCGGAGATCGCCGGCGGGAACCCGTTCTTCATCGAGGAGATCGCCGCGTCGCTCGGCGAGGCCGCTGCCGGCCTGGAGCCCGAGGACGTCCCCGTCCCGCCGACGATCACGTCCCTGCTCGAGGCACGGGTCGACCGGTTGCCGGAGGAGGAGCGCCGTACGCTGGAACGCGCAGCCATCCTGGGTCTGGCCTTCCGCGAAGCCGACCTCGCGAGCCTGGTCGACGGGGTGATCGACGGGGACGTGCACGATGTGCTCGGCCGGCTCGCGGAACGAGACCTGGTGGTGCCCGACCCATCCGCCGGCGAGCGTGGGTGGCGCTTCCGTCATGCCCTGATCCGCGACGCCGCCTACAGCGTGATCCCGAAGCACGCGCGTGCGGACCTCCACATCGCGATCGCGGAAGGGCTGCCCGACGACATCCGCGCCGGCTTCCATCTCGAGCGCGCGGCCGGGGCGCTTGCGGAGCTCGGTTCGCGCGCTCCGGCGGTGCGCGGGACGAGGGTCGCCGGTGGCGAACGCTTCGCGGCCGCCGGACGCGCGGCCTCCACGCGGGGCGACGTCGGGAGCGCGGCCGCCCGGTTTGGGCGGGCGGCCGCGCGCCAGGCCGCAGACGCGCCCCCCCCGCGCCCGGGCCGGGCCGCCCGGGCCC